>JAAEMS010000042.1 GCA_024225275.1 Actinomycetes bacterium | reverse complement strand
GGTCATGTCGCGGTGGATACGGCCGAGGGGCGAGTCAGCGAAGTGAACCGATGCGCCGGCACCCTCGACCGCGATGTTCACCGCCTGGAGGGAGAGACGGACGGCGTGGGCGGTGGCCAACCGGAACCGGCCCCGGTCAGCGCGATCAATCTGTCCACCCGCGTCGTAGACGGTGCACAGCTCCTCGAGGGCGTCCTCCCACACGAGCCGGGCGGCCCGTGCCGTGGCCCGAGCCTCGGCCAGGCGAACCTGGGATGCCGGCTGCTCAGCCTGTTGGTCGCCAAGGGAGTAGGGCAGCACCCGAGACTTGACGTAGTCGCGGAAGAGATCGACCGCAGCCTCCGCCCCACCCACCGCGGGAGCAGAGGCGACGAGGGCGAGTACCGGCGTCAGCGGGTAGGTCACGAACGGATCGGATCTCACCTGCGCCCCTGGGGGTGAGTCGCCCCGGAAGTCGGCCGCGTCGACGGTGAGGTGCTCGGGTACGAAGAGGCCGTCGGCCACCACGTCGTTGCTGCCGGTCCCCCGCATGCCGGACGTGTGCCACACATCTTCGACCTCAACATCACCGATGGGGGCGAGACAGAACATCGAGGCCGGGGCGCCGTCGCGATCGACCATACAGTTCACCATGACCCAGTCGGCGTGTTGGACCCCGGTGGCCCATTGCCAACGACCGCTGATCTGGTACCCGCCGTCCACCGGTGTGGCCGTCCCGGTGGGGGCCAGCGGGCAGGGGATGCGGGCGCAGGGGCGCGGGGCGAAGAGCACGTCCTGGAGCTCGCGGGGGCTACGGGCCACGAACCAGTTGTGAAGGGCCAGGAACGACAGAGTCCACGCCGAAGACATGCAGCCGTGGGCCAGGGCACGGGTGCTCTGGGTCAGAGACCGCAGCCCCAGACCCCATCCACCGGCGTCCTCGGGCACGACCATGCTGAAGTAGCCGGCCGCTTCGGCCTCGCCGACGGTGGTGACCGGCAACTGGCGGAGCTGCTCGGTCTCTGCCGCCCGCTGGCGCAGCGGCCCCACCATTTCCCCGGCCCAAGCCATCAACTCGTCGTGGTTCACCTCCGACCTCCAGTCCTCAGGCAACCTAGTAGGTATCGCGATCGTGGCCAGGAACGCGACACCTCCGGCGTGCCCGTCCTCCAGTCCCGAGCCCACCCCATGTAGTCCGCGCCACAACCCCTACCCCAAGATCAACCAAGTCCACCTCAGTGAGCAGGCTTTCGGCGCGGGCGTACGGAGGTTTCCTCGGTGGTTCCTGTCACGGTCGCAGCCACATGGCGAGTCGGATCAGGGGGATGAAACCGAGTCGTTCGTAGACGGGCCTCCCGTCGTCGGTGGCGACCAACACGCCACCGAAGTTCGCTCCATCGATGCGGGACCAAGGCAAGAGAGCCATCAACGCATTGTCCCGACAACCCGTTCGGTCCCTCATCCCGCCCCATCGCCACCAGATCGGCCGAGCCCTCACAGGTGGACGGCTCCGAGGATCCGGATCGGCCAAATTCCACGATGCGAGACAATTCCGTATTGTGGAACGATTGCAGATGCGCGACACTTCGGCGATGAGCTTTCCCTCGGACCTCGAGATCGCCCGTGCTGCCAGCCCCAAACCCCTGGGCGAAATCGCCTCCATGATGGGCATCGGCGACCACCTGCTGGAGCCCTACGGATCCAGCCTCGCCAAGATCAACCTCGATGCCATCGACGAGCTGGCCGACCGGCCGGCGGCCAAGTACGTCGTGGTCACCGCCGTCACCCCGACCCCGTTGGGTGAGGGCAAGACCACCACCACCGTCGGGCTCGGTCAGGCCATGAAGCACATCGACAAGAACGCGGTCATCAGCCTGCGCCAGCCGTCGATGGGGCCCACCTTCGGTATCAAGGGGGGAGCGGCCGGCGGAGGTTACAGCCAGGTCATCCCCATGGAGCTGCTCAACCTCCATCTCACCGGCGACTTCCACGCCGTCACTGCGGCCCACAACCTCCTGTCGGCCATGGTCGACAACCACCTCCACCACGGCAACGCCCTCGATCTCGATCTCCACAACATCACCTGGCGTCGGGTCTTGGACGTCAACGATCGGGCTCTGCGCAACATCGTCGTTGGTCTCGGCTCGAAGATGGACGGCGTCACCCGCCAGACCGGCTTCGACATCACCGCGGCGTCCGAGGTGATGGCCATCCTGGCCCTCGCCACCTCGCCGGCCGACATGCGGGCCAGGCTGGGCCGCATCGTGGTCGGCTACGACCGCAGTGGCGAACCGGTCACAGCTGAGCAGCTCGACGCGGCCGGATCGATGGCGGTGATCATGGGCGAGGCCATCAAGCCCAACCTGCTCCAGACCCTCGAGAACACTCCGGTCATCGTCCACGCCGGACCGTTCGGCAACATCGCCCACGGCAACTCGTCGATCGTGGGCGACCTCGTCGGTGTCCGCTGCGGTGAGTACCTGATCACCGAAGCCGGCTTCGGGGCCGATATGGGGGCCGAGCGCTTCTTCAACATCAAGTGCCGGGCCTCGGGCCTCACTCCCGATGCTGCGGTGATGGTCGCCACCGTCCGGGCCCTCAAGGCCCACTCGGGGAAGTACCACATCGTCGCCGGACGCGACCTACCGCCCGAACTGCTCGAGGAGAACCCCGACGACGTCCTCGCCGGTGGTTCGAACCTGCGGAAGCAGATCGAGAACGTGCAGGCCCACGGCGTCACGCCGGTGGTAGCGATCAACGCCTTCCCCACCGACCATGCTTCCGAGCACGACGCCATCCGCTCGATCGCCGAGGAGACGGGCGCCCGGGTCGCAGTATGCAATCACTTCGGCGAAGGGGGCGCCGGGGCCATTGACCTGGCCCACGCCGTGGTCGAGGCGTGCGAGGAGCCCACCGACTTCAACTACCTCTACTCCGACGACGACTCCCTGAACGAGAAGATCGAGGCGGTCGCCCGCAAGATCTACGGGGCCGGAAGGGTGGAGTACCTGCCGGCCGCCAAGCGCCAGCTCGACAACTATGAGGCCAACGGCTTCGGACACCTGCCGGTGTGCATCGCCAAGACCCACCTGTCGATCTCGGCTGACGCCAGCCTGAAAGGGGCCCCGACGGGCCACACCATCACCGTTCGCGAGGCGCGGGCATCGGTGGGGGCCGGCTTCATCTACCCGATCTGTGGCGAAATGCGCACCATGCCCGGTCTGGCTTCGAGCCCCGCGGCGGCCCGCATCGACTTCGACGATGACGGCGAGATCGTGGGACTGTCCTAGCCATGTCCGCCGTCCAGTCAGTTTCGCGAGCCTTCGCCATCCTCCAGTGCCTATCGGGAGGTCCGGCCGGACTGTCCGATATCGCCGAACGCAGTGGGCTCCCGAAGAGCACGGTGGCCCGACTGCTGGCGACCCTCCAGGAGCTGGGCGCGGTGGCCCAAGCGGACGCCGGCGGTGAATACCGGATGGGGCCCCTCGTCGCCGAGCTGGCCGGCTCGCTCTCCCCCACCCGCAACCTGGCCAGTGTCGCCCACCAGACCCTCATCGAACTGGTCGAGGACGTAGGTGAGGCCGCCGGCCTCTCTGTGCTCGATGAGTCCGGACAAGTCCTGTATCTCGACCAGGTCGATGCCGACAATGACATCCAGATTCGCGACTGGACCGGCGAGTACGCCCCGTTCCACTGTGTGGCTTCGGGCCTGGTTCTGATGTCCGGTGCGCCGCCCCAGCTGGTCTGTCAGGCCCTGGCCGGGTCGCTGGTTCGCACCACCGAGAACACCGTCATTGACCCCACGGAGATTCTCGAGCGGCTCGACCGCGTCCGCGAAGACGGGTTCATCTGGACCTCGGCCGAGTTCAGCCCCGAGCTGACATCGGTTGCCGCCCCCATCGTCGACACCGCGGGCACCGTTCTGGCCGCCGTCCACGTCCACGGACCGTCCTACCGATTCCCCGGTGATCGGGGCCGCGACGAGGTCGAGAAGACCGTCATCGAAGCCACCAACCGAATCTCGACCCTGCTGAGCCACTGATGCCCCTCCTTTCCAAGTTCCGCTTGATGGACCCGTTCGGTCTCCTCGATCGAATCGCCGGACCCCCGGCCCGACCCTCCGAGTTCGCCGACCTCGTTCGCGACCTGCGATTCGAGCTGGTGCCGATGAAGAGCGTCGAGGCCGCCGTCATCGACCTGCCGCCCGCCAGCCGGGTGTCGGTCACCTGTTCGCCGGTGAAGGGCATCGCAGCCACGGTTGAGCTGACCGAGAAGCTTCTCGCCGACGGCCACGACGTGGTCCCCCATCTGGCGGCCCGGCTCGTCTCCGACCCCCAAGAGGTGGCCGAACTGGCCCGTTGGATCCGATCCAACGGGCTCGAGTCGATCTTCGTCATCGCCGGCGACGCCGAAACGGCTGCCGGGCCGTACACCGGGACCGTTGAGTTCCTGCGCGATCTCCTCCAGCACGACACCGGCCTCACCCACATAGGTGTCACCGGATACCCCGACGGTCATGCCCTGATCGACGATGCCACCCTGACCGACGCCTTGCACGCCAAGCAGGCCCTCCTCGCCGAAGCAGGAGTGGGCGGATCGGTGACAACCCAGATGTGCTTCGATGCCGCCCGAATCCACGGTTGGCTGGCCACCGAACAGGCCCGAGGCCTCACCCTGCCCGTACATCTCGGCGTACCCGGTGTGATCGATCGGGCCAGGCTGATCACCATGGGCGCCCGCCTCGGCATCGGGCCGTCGCTGCGATACCTGCGCAAGAACCGGGCCTCGCTCACCCATATGCTCGCGCCCGGCGGATACGACCCCTCCGAGCTCCTCTTCGACCTGCTCAAGGAGAGCCCCGACCTGGACATAGTCGGACTTCACTCGTTCACCTTCAACAGCGTGGCCGACACCCGCGACTGGCAGGCCGAGTTCGCGAAGGCCGCCCACGGCTGACCCGTCCAGCCGAAGTAGGGGTCAGACCCCTAACCGCTGATAAGTGCCAGAGGTCAGATCGACAGTTGTCGATATCTTCCACCCATCATTGGAAGATGCCAAGAGCGAATCTGCTGGAAATGGCAGTCGAATTCGCGAGGACCGCCCCATGCCGAAGTAGGGGTCTGACCCCTAACCGGGGATAGGGGTCTGACCCCTAGGCGGGGATAGGGGTCGGAGGTCGGATCGACGTGTGTCGATGTGTTAGCGGGTGGGGGACTCCTGATGGTGCTTGACCAGGGCGGCGTAGCGGTAGAAACCGTGGACGAACTTGGTGTACGGGAAGGTCACGAAAAAGGCGAACACAACCCCGAGATGGACCGCGAGAAGCGCAGGCATGGCCGCGGTGGCCCGCAGAACCAGCACGCCCAGCCCGGTGAGGCTGATGAGCATGAGCATGAGCAGGAAGGCCATCTCCATGCCCCGCGACGCCTGGTCGACCAGCTCGGAATCACGGCCAACCTTCGCCCTCCACAGGCCGGCCGGCCCGATCACCAACCCGATGCCACCGACGGTCCCCAAGATCACCACCGGATGCCACACCGGATAGGGGGCCTCCTGGCCGAAGCCGCTCTCGAGCACCGCGGCCAGGGTGGTGGCGGCCAGGCACAGGGCGAACCCGTAGTAGGTGAGGTGGTGGAAGATCTTGCGGGTGTCGTTGGGGTGCTCGTCTTCGTTCATGCACCCCACTCCCCCTCCATCGAGGTACTCGAGGGTGTTGGCCGACCGCCCGGCCCGGACCAGATCGGACACAGCCACCCGGCCCCCGCCGATGGCCCGCCAGTAGCGCCTCACCGACCCCATGATCCCCAGCACCCCGAACCCGAAGCCGGCCAGGAACACACCCACGATCACCCCGTGGGCCACGACTTCGTAGAACGACCCGTCACCCGTGTGGGCCTCGGTGAACGAGGAACCCATCGAGGCGCTGACCGCGATCACGAACACGGCGACGGCCAGGGCGGTCACGATCGACACCGCGACCGCGTTCCTGCGGAAGAGGCCACCGAAACCAGCCGGCCACGCGTAGTGCTCGTAGGTGTCGGTGCGTAGCTCGGCCCAGTTCGAGGGGACACTCACCGCGAACTCGTGAGGCGGCGCGTACTGACAGTCGTAGAGGCAGGCTCCGCAGTTGTGGCAGAGGTTGGCCAGGAAGTCGAGGTCGGCGTCACCAAAAGTCCGACGCCGCTCCATGGCGGGGAAGACCGCGCACAAACCCTCGCAGTAGCGGCAGGCGTTGCAGATGGTCATCATCCGGTTGGCCTCAGCCAGGGCCGGGGACCGGTGCCCGTCGAGGAGCCAACCCTGGGCCGCCGACGAGGCGGGGGGCGGTTCAGCTGACATGGGCACCTGCCTCACGGCCGGCGATCCGACCGAACACGGCACCGATGGTCATACCCAGACCGGCCAGATAGCCCTGCCCGAGGATGTTTCCGGCCATGATCTCGCCGGCCGCGAACATGTTGGGCGAGGTCGCCCCGCTCTCCATGATCATCCTCGCCGTCTCGTCGATGCGGGTACCCAGGTAGGTGAATGTGATGCCCGGGCGAAGCGAGTAGGCGTAGAACGGTGGCTCGGTGATGGGGCGGGCCCAGTGCGACTTGGGGGGCTCGAGCCCGTCGGTGGCGCAGTCATCGTGCACGGTGTGGTCGAACGAGCCCGGGCGACAGGCGGCATTGAACCCGTCGATGGTCAGACGGACGGTCACGGGGTCGAGGCCGAGCATCTCGGCCAGCCCCTCGATGGAATCGGCCCGCTCGGGAGGGAAGACCGAAGGCATGAACGAGTTGATCGATTGAGAGTCGATGAGGACATGAGCGACCTGCCCGGGCTGCATCGCGACCAGTCGGCCCCAGATGGCGTAGCGCTTGGGCCAGAAGTCCTCACCCTCGTCGTAGAAGCGCACACCATCCTGGTTGACCACGATGCCGAACGGAACACAGTCCAGCCGGGTCACGATTCCTCCGTCGAACTTCGGGGCCCTGCCGTCGATGGCCACCGCGTGACACTGCTTGGGGTCGCCCACCAGATCGACGCCAAGGTCGCGGAGCAGACGAAGCACCCCACCCCTGTTGTACGGAGTGCCGCGCACGAGGAAGTTGCGAGCCGGTGGACCCCAGCTCTCCTCGAGCCATTCCAGGTTGGATTCGAAGCCCCCTGATGCGGCCACGAAGGCCCGAGCGGTGATCTGGCTCTGTCCGTCAGGGTCTTGGACGGTGGCCGACCGAAACTCACCCGACTCGAGATCGAGGTCGAGATCGACCACCTCGGTGTCATAGCGGACCTCGACGCCCAGCCGCGCCGCCTCCTGGTACATGGCGTTGAGTAGGGCCCGTCCCCCACCCAGGAAGAAGGCGTTGGTACGGCCGAGGCTGAGGGTGCCCTCGAGCGAAGGCTGGAAGCGGACGCCCTGCTCCTGCATCCAGTCCCACATGTCGTTGGATTCCTCGAGCAAGAGGCGGGCCAGAGTCTTGTTGGTATTCCCCCCGGTGACGGCCAGCAGATCGTCGAGGAACTCCTCTACCGGGTAGGGGCCGGTGAGGATGTTGTTGCCCTCGTCGTGGGCGATTCGCATGTTGCGGGTGTGCCGACTGTTCCCGCCCCGATAGTCGCGGGGCGCGGCCTCGACGATGAGGACCCGGGCCCCGGCCCGGGCCGCGGCTAGTGCCGCGCAGAGGGCGGCGTTGCCGCCACCGGCCACGAGGATGTCGAAGTCGTTCACCTCGGCGACCCTACTGGGGGCGCCTCTCGGGGGGTGCCGATAGATGGACCTCGGCGACACGCGACTCTCCGGGGGGAACATTGGCCACGCTCACGTCGAGGTGGGTAGCCGAGAGTTCATCGACGAGTCGACCCAGGGCCGCGGCCCCCGTGTAGTCGAGGCGGCCGACGCTGCCGAGGTCGATGACGATCTGGTGGAGGTCGGGGTGCTCGGCCAGCTCCTGGCGGATGAGGCCATCGATCTGGGGCACGGTCGCGAACCACAGGACACCCTTGGGTGTGACAGTCAGGATCTCAGCCGAGCGGGTGCTGTCGACCCGAACCGTCAGCTCCCGGTAGAGGTGAACGGCGATGGCGAGGCCGATGCCGACCAGCACCCCCCTCTCGACCCGGGGGGCGAAGGCCAGGGTGGCGACGAGGGTACCGACGGCCGCCAGACCCTCCGGCCACGACTGGGAGACGACGTCGTAGAGCCCGCGGGGCTTGATGAGTTTGAACACGGCCACGATGACCACGGTGCCCAGCACGGCCCGAGGCAGATCCTCGAGCAGGGGTGTCAACGGCAGCGCCAGCAGCACAAAGGCTCCGGTGATCGCCCCAGACCAAGGGCTGGTGGCGCCGGCCAGCCGATTGAGCGAGCTCCGCGAGAACGAGCCGCCCACCGGGAACGCCCCTGACACCCCGGCCGCCAGGTTGGCAACCCCTTGGCTGATCATCTCACGGTTGGCGTTCCATGGCTGACGTTCTTCGGAGGCAAAGGTTCGGGCGATCGATGAGGGCTCGGCGAACCCCACCAGGGCAATGGCCAGAGCCGGAACGAGTAGGTCGCCGGTGGACCCCCAACGGAAGTCGAGACCCAGACTCAGGAATCCGCCATCGAGCTCGCCGACGATCGAGCCGTCGTAGCCGGTCAGTGAACTCAACACGATGCTGGCCACCACCGCGACGAGCACACCGGGGAACAGGTTGTGGACCTTGCGGCCCAGGATGATGACCGCGGCCACCCCCACCGCGTATGCGATGGCGAGCCAGCTCCAGTCGCCGGGACTGGTGAGGGCAGCGAAAGCGTTGGCCAGCACACCCCCTTCGTCGGGGGAGACATCGAAGACCTTGGGCAGCTGCGACGAGATGATCAACACCGCCGCCCCGGTGGTGAATCCGGTGAGTACCGGCTCGGACAGCAGGTAGGCGACCCCACCCATCCGGAGCAGACCCAATGCCACGCGGAAGGCGCCCACGAGGACGGCCAGTAGGGCGGCGAGGGCTATGTAGTCAGCGGTCTGGGGTTCGGCCAGGCTCGTGAGGGCCCCGAAGGTGAGCAGCGAGGTGAGCGCAACCGGGCCGGTCTGCAGGTAGCGAGACGACACGAATGCGGCGGCCAGCAGGGAGGGCAGAGCCGACGCGAACAGGCCGTACTTGGCCGGCAGTCCGGCCAGCTCGGCATAGGCCAACGACTGGGGAATGGCGACGAGGGCCACGGAGATGCCGGCCACGACATCGCCCGTACTCGGCCGTCCGAGCGTCACCCTGAACCCCTCTCCTCAGATCTTCTTACCAACGGACCGTCAGCCTAGAGCCGGGGACCTTCGACCGGTTACGCCGACCGGATGACACCACTACTGTGTCGCTCCTACCCCCGACCCGGAGACCCTGTGGCGTACCAGCTCGAGCCCCGCGATTCGGTGGAAACCGAGGTGCGTCGCGTGGCAGCCGAGGCCCTCGACGGTGCTCTCACCCAGCTGGAATCACTCCAGGGGGCCGACGCCGAGACCATCGAGGAAGCCGTCCACGAGGTTCGCAAGCGGTGCAAGGAGGCCCGGGGTCTGGCCCGGCTGGTGCGGCCTGGTCTGGGCCACCACTTCGGACGTTTCGACTGTCTGGTCCGCGACGCAGCCGCCGAGCTGTCGTCGATTCGTGATGCCCATGTGGTGCTCGAGACGTTCGAACACCTTCGCGGCGCCCTTGATCGCCCCGACGATCACCGGCTCGACAAGATCGGCCGTACCCAGGCCCGCATCGCCAAGCGGGCGACGAAGTCGATCCGGGGCGGTGATCCCCGCATCGACCGGGCTCACGCCCTACTCACCAAGGCCCGGCGCCGGATCGATCGCTGGGAGATGGATGAGGGGTTCGGCTCGATCGCCCGCGGCCTGGAAGTGTCGTACCGGAGGGGTCGCCGCGGGCTCGAGCGCGCCGGCAAGAAGCCCACCGACGAGGCCATGCACGAGTGGCGAAAGACGGTCAAGACCCTGTGGTACGAGGTCAGGTTGCTCGAAGCGGCCGCCCCGAGCCTGCTCACTCCGCTGGTCGAGCGGCTCGATGAGCTCTCCCAGGCTCTGGGCGACGACCACGACCTGGCCGTGCTCATCGAGCGATTGGTGGCGGACCCCGACCGTTTCGGTACCGGTGGTGGACTGAAACGGACTGTGCGCTTGGCCCGCCGCCGCCAGGACGACCTCCGGACCCATTCCTTCCGACTCGGAGCAACCATCTACGCCGAGACACCATCGGCCTTCGTGAAGCGCATCGGCACCTATTGGGCCACGACCGTCGAGCTCGGGCCTGAAACCGGCGCGGTTCCAGGCGGCGCCGCCAACGAGAACTTGGGATACTGACCCCAGCGGCCACACCGACCCGTCGGCACGACACAGGGGACCTCATGATCAACACCAACACCTCGAAGCTGCCTGCCTGACTCTTGTCGCCTACCGCTTGGTTGATCCTCTACCTGGTCATCGCCGCCGGGTCAGCAGTGCAGGGGGCGATCGGCTTCGGCCTCAATGTCATCGTCGCGCCCATCGCCGCGCTCATCGACCCGACCCTCGTGCCGCCGGTGTTGATCCTGCTCGGCGTAGTGCACACGGGGATGCTCGGGTGGAGTGAACGGCGCAATCTCCACCTGGGTGACGTTCGGTGGATCCTGCTCGGCCGAGTTCCGGGTGTCGCCGCTGGCGTCTGGATCCTGGGCCTGGTCACCCAGGAGTCGACCCAGGTCCTCTTCGGTCTCATGCTCCTGGGCCTGATCGGCCTCAGCATGTACCGAAAAGGCCTGCCCCGGAACCCGTACACGCTCACCGCGGCCGGGGGAATGAGCGGCATCACGGGTACGACCGTGGCCGTGGGTGGCCCGCCAGTGGCCCTGGTGCTGGCCAGCAACACCCCTCGGCTGCGGTCGGACCTGGCCACCCTTCAGCTCATCACCACACTCATGACGTTGACCGGTCTCTGGCTGGGCGGCCACCTCGACTTCGACGACGTGTCCACGGCCGCCTGCCTCCTACCCGCCCTGGTCGGCGGCTTCGGCCTGGCCCGGTATGTGCTTCGGTATCTCGACCGCGATCGGACAGTGGCCATCGTCTACGCCATCTCGGGGGCGGCGGCCCTCGCCCTGTTGATCAAGGGGCTGGCGTAGAGGCCAGTAGCCCGGTCACCCATCGGAGACGAGATAGGGCGCAGCCGGTCCGGGTGGCATCGACCGGGGCTTCGCTCCCGTCGAGCCAGTCCTCAGCGAACCCGGCTGAGCTGGCTCAGAGCCCGTACCGCGACCGACACGCGGGCCAGGTCGTGGTGGCCGGCCGTCTTGATGTCGCTGAACGTCTGGCGACAGCGCTCGACGGAGTCGGCTTGGCGTTCGAGCCAGATCCGGGCCAGCTCGTCGGCTTCGGCGTCGGGCCCCGGGTCCTCACCAATGACCGAGGCGGTCAGGGCCGCATGCTCACGGAAGAACTCGTCGCGCAGGCCACTGCGGGCAAGGGTCTGCCAGTGGTCGTCGCGGGGCAGATCGATGATGCGCTGTCGGAGCCAGGGGAGATCCAGCTCGTCAGCGATCGCGAGGTAGACGCCGGCCACACGCTCGTGGGCCACACCCGTGCGGCGGGCCACCGAGGCCAGGTCGAGGAACCCGAAGGCCGGCCCGAGGTCAGCGATCCGGGCGGCGAGGCCACCGTCGACTCCGAGGCCCTCGAGGGATGCCGCGTCAAACCGAGTACGACCTTCGTCGTCGAGCTCGGGGCGGGGCAGCGACTCGAGAAGTAGGCGCAGGGCCCGAATGGGCTGGGCGTAGGTCTCGACCGCTTCCTCGATGTCGGTGGGTTGGGTCTCGTTGCGCAGCAACCAGCGGGTCGCCCGCTCGGCCAACCGGGTGATCTCCAGCAGCATGGGGGTGCGGCTGGCCTCGGCGGCGGCACTCGTCTCGGCGACGACTTCGGCCCAGAGGGGTTCCAGCTCGAAGATCCGCCAGGCGGCTTCGAAGGCGCGGACCACGTCCACCGTGGTGGCCGATGTCTCGCCAATGAGTCGCCGAACCATGGACAGCCCACCCCGGTTGACGATGTCATTGACCAGAAGGGTGCTGACCAACGGCCACCGAAGGGGGTGGTTCTGTACGAGCTCGGGGAAGCGTTCGACGATCACCGACGGGAAGTAGGCCCGAAGGTGGTGGTCGAAGGCCGAGTCACCGGGCAGATCGGAGTCGACCAACTCGGGCACGAGGCTGTTCTTGGCGTAGGCGAGCAGGACCGACAGTTCGGGACGGGTGAGACCCAGGCCGAGGCCTCTCAGCTCCAAGAGCTCGCTGTCGTCGGGCAGAGCCTCGAGCTCACGGTCGAGCCCTACCTCTTCCTCGAGCCAGTCCAGGAGCCGCCGGTTGGGCTCGATCATGCCCGGGGCCTGGGCTTCCGCCGAGGTGAGAGCGATGTTCTGAGCCACGTTGGCCGCCAGCACCCGATGGCATACCTCGTCGGCCATCGAGGCCAGAAGCTCGGTGCGCTGCTTGTCAGTGAGATCACCGGCCCGAACGGCCTCGTCGAGCAGCACCTTCAGGTTGACCTCGTGATCGGAGCACCCGACCCCGGCGGAGTTGTCGATGGCGTCGGTGTTGATCAGCCCACCCTGGCGAGCGAACTCGATGCGGGCCCGCTGGGTCACGCCGAGGTTGCCTCCCTCGACCAGCACCCGGCAGTCCAGATCCGAGGCATCCACGCGCACCGCGTCATTGCTCCGATCGTCGGCCGCGGCCTGATCCTCGGTCGAGGCCTTCACATAGGTGCCGATCCCGCCGTTCCAGACGAGATCGACCGGAGCGGTGAGAATGGCCTGGATCAGCTCGTCGGGAGTGAGGATCTCATTGCCCTCGCCGATACCCAGCACTCGTGCCGCCTCGGGAGTGACCTTCACCGCCTTGGCCTGACGGGAGAACACCCCGCCGCCGGTCGAGATCAGGCCCGCGTCATAGTCGGCCCAACTCGAACGGCGCAGCTCGAACAGGCGGGAGCGCTCGGCGAATGATCGGGCCGCATCGGGATCGGGGTCGATGAAGACATGGCGATGATCGAAGGCGGCCACCAGCCGGATGTGCCGGCTCAGAAGCATGCCGTTGCCGAAGACGTCACCGGACATGTCACCGATGCCCACGACGCTGAATTCATCATGGTCGGGGTCGATGCCCAACACCCCCAGATGACGCTCAACCGATTTCCAGGCGCCGCGGGCGGTGATGCCCAGATCCTTGTGGTCATAGCCACTGGACCCCCCTGACGCGAAGGCGTCGCCCAACCAGAAGTGGCGATCCAGGGCGATCTCGTTGGCCACGTCGGAATAGGCGGCCGTGCCTTTGTCGGCGGCCACCACCAGATAGGGGTCATTCTCGTCGATGCGGACGACGTCGGCGGGGGGAACGACCTCCTGGTCGACGAGATTGTCGGTGATGTCGAGCAGGGCCGACACGAAGATCCGGTAGCAGGCCACCACCTCGGCACCTACTGCGTCACGGTCCCCGTCGGGCAGTTGCTTGGCGATGAAGCCACCCTTGGCCCCCACCGGCACGATCACCGAGTTCTTCACCGTCTGGGCCTTCATGAGGCCGAGGATCTCGGTCCGGAAGTCCTCCATCCGGTCGCTCCACCGGAGCCCACCCCGAGCCACCGAACCCGAGCGGAGGTGCACTCCTTCGACCCGAGGCGAGTACACGAAGATCTCGGCCCGCGGCACCGGTTGGGGCAGGTTGGGGACCAGGGTGGGGTCAAACTTCAGAGCCAGAGCAGAGGGGCGCCGACCATCGGCGTCCCTCTGCCAGTGGTTGGTGCGCACGGTGGCGTCGATGAGGGACACGAACGAGCGCAGGATGCGATCGGCGTCGAGGCTCTGAACGGCGTCGATGGCCTCGAACAGGTGGGCACGGCACTCGACCGATCGATCCTCATCAGTCCAACCCGGTTCGAGACGGGCCCGGAAGAGGTCGACCAACAGGCGGGCCACCTCGGGGTTGTGCACGATCGTCTCGCCGGTATAGCCGCGTGAGAAGGGACTGCCGATTTGTCCCAGGTAGCGGGTGTAGGCCCGGAGAATGCTGACTTCGGGCCAGGCCAGGCCGGGTTCACCCACCAGCTCGGCCAGGCCATCACTCTCGGCCTCGCCTCTCCAGACGGCCAACATCGCGTCCCGGAACCGGGAACGGGCCTCGGCGTCGAGTTCAAGCGAGGTGCGGATCCCGACGTCGTAGATGTAACGCCGCACCTCACCGGCAACGGTGACCTCGTAGGGGCGTTCGTCGACGACGGTGGCCCCCAGGTCGTGAAGCATCGGCAGCAACTCGGTCAGGGTGATGGGATGACCGGCCCGGTAGACGTGGCATCGAACCTCGTGGCGTTGAGCTTCGAGGGGGCGGTGCAGCCTCACATCGATGTCGGTACCGGGGAGCTGTTGAAGCACGTCGATGTCGGCGACCGCCGACTCGGCCAGGACCTCTTCGCGGTAGGGGCCGGTGAACGCCTGGGCGTAGCGCCCGAAGAGGGCCAGCCCTACATCCTCACCGTGGGAGTCGACCAGAGCCGAGCGCAGGTAGTCGTCCCAGCTGCGAATCAGCAGGTTCAGCCGGTCCTCGACGCTGGCTTTGTCGGGTGGCTCGGTCCGGTTGGTGGGATCGACCGACAGGACGACATAGAGCCGGGCCAGGGGGGCGTCGGAGATCTCGGTCGAGAACCGCGAGGCCGTACCCCGATAGGTCTCCATGAGGACGCGCTGGATCTCGAGCCGCACGTCGGTGGTGTGGCGATCGCGAGGCACGTACACCAGCACACTGAGGAATCGACCGAAATCGTCGGGCCGGAGCAAGAGACTGACCCGGCGGCGGTCGCGCAGGTCGAGGATGTCGTGAACCGTCTCCTCGAGGTCGTCGACATGACTCTGCATGATCTCGTCGAGGGGGTGGGACTGGAGCACGTTGAGCAACCGACTGCGATCATGGCTGTCGTCCTCGAAGCCCGACCGCTCGATCACGGCCTGGACCTTGGCCCGAACGACGGGCACCTCCTGAACGTGCCCGCTGTAGACCGAGTTGGTGAACAGGCCGAGGAATCGACGCTCACCCTTCACTGTGCCGTCGAGATCCAGCTTTTTGATTCCCACATAGTCCAGGGGAACAGCCCGATGGACCGTCGACAGCCGGTTGGTCTTGGTGAGGTTGACCAGGGTGGACTGGCGGGCCTGCTCGGTGATCAGGGGTGAGAGACGGCCGAGGGGTCGGACGTCCTCGTTGGTCTGCCGCAGAACCCCCAGGCCGGTGGCTGGACGGGAGACCGTGCGGGTGTCGTCGTCATCAACGAAGTCGTACTCGCGGTACCCGGTGAAGATGAACGATCCGCTCTCCATCCATCGGAGTAGGGCGGCCACCTCGACCGGGTCGGTCCCAACCGAGCAATCGAGCCATCGGGTGCCGTCCTCGACTTCCTGAGCCCACTGGTCGAGCTCGGTGGCCAGATCGAGGGCTTGGGCCCGCATGGCCGACCAGTCCTCGACGGCGACACGAACGTCGCCCAGGACCGATCGGATCGCGGCCTCGAGCTCACCCAGCCCTTCGGCGCCAGCCGCCCGGTCGATCTCCAGGTGCACGAAGGACTCGCGGGTGCCGCTGTGCTTGGTTTCGAGCCCGTCGATGGATACCAGTCGGCCCTGGCCGTCGCGGCGCACGGCGGCCAGCGGGTGGGCCAGTACGTGCACCCTGACGTCGCGCGACTCCAACATGGCCAGCACGCTGTCGACGATGAAGCTCATGTCCAGGCTGACGATGTCGACCACGGTGTGAGGGCTGGTCCACCCGTCGTCGTCGGCCCGGGGGTTGTAGACCCGGACGAGTGCCTCGTCGGGCGGGCGGTCCTGAGCCAACTGGAGATGGCGGACCGCGGCCGCGTAGAGATCGATGGGCTGCTTGCCCTCGAGGTCCTGGGGGGCGACCCGCTCGTAGTAGCCGCGGATCAGACGGGCGGTCTGGGCCGGCTCGACGTCGACATAGCGGCGAACCGCGAGATCAACTGCGGCGTCGACCAGAGCCTGTTTGGCCTGATCAGCGGCATCCACCATGGCGTTCCCTCTCGTGTCCCGGGTCTCCGGCCCCGATGGTAGGCCCGATCCCGGCGTCAGACCGTCGCCACCACCCAACCCGGCCACGTTGCCGCTATGGCAAGGCGATGGCAGGTCTTCACCGGGACTCAGCTCGATCAGAGGACCAACACCCACGCGATCCTCTCGCCGTTCTTGCCGATTCCCAGGCTCGAACGAGACAGTCATCAGAGGTAGCTCACCCCCAACCGGCTGGGCCCCCAGAGCGCTAGGTGTCGAACAGCACACCCGGGTTGAGAAGGCCTTGAGGATCGACGGCCCGCTTGGCAGCCAGGTAGGCCTCGGCGAACAGGTCTGGCCGTTGCCGGTCGTATCCGGGGCGGTGCATCCGACCCACCGAATGGTGGTGGGTGACGGTGCCACCGGCGTCGATGAGAACCTCGTTGGCGGCCTGTTTGATCTCGTTCCACTGGGTGAGCTCACTGCCCTGGCTGCCCATGCCCACGAACGTGTAGTACGGAGCAGGCCCGTCGGTGTACACATGGGTGAACCGACAGCTCAGCCGGCCTCCCCCGCACACCTCGTCGAGGACCTTGGTCATGCGGTCGCGTACGACCGCGTCGAACTCGGGCCACTGGTCCCAGGTGATGGCTGTCTCGAAGGTGTCGCTGATCAGCCCCAGACTGACCGGGGTGTTCATGTCGATGCCGATGAAGGCATCGCGCCACGCTCCCACCGCTCCCCCGCGTCCCGTCGGCTTGGCATCGCCGCCGCTGACCTGGATGGCCTCGTCGTCGATGAGCCCCCCATGACCGCGAGCGATCTCGACCGCGGTGTGGATGTTGTCGCCCTGGGCCAGCTCGGCCGACTCGTAGCCGATGATCAGAAGGGTCTCGGTGCCGTCGAGGCCGGCGTCGGCCTGGGCCTGGCCGGGATCGAGGATGCGGAGGTTGGCCGGCCAGGTCTTGGTCTGAACGATCTCGCGCACGGCCTCGCAGCCCCCCTCCCACGTGGGGAAGGTCATTCCGGCGCTGGCCCTATACGACGGGCGCCGCTGGATGCGCATCCAGGCCTCGGAGATGATGCCGAGCGTTCCCTCGGAGCCGATGACCATGCGGTCAGGGCTGGGGCCGGCACCGCTGCCCGGTAAGCGCCGTGATTCCCACCAGCCCGCCGGCGTGAGCATGCGGGTCGACTCGACGAAGTCGTCGATGTGGGTGTGGTTGGTGGCGTAGTGGCCGCCCGACCGGGTGGCGATCCAGCCGCCCAGGGTCGACCACTCGAACGACTGGGGGAAATGACGGAGGGTGAACCCGTGGGGCCGTAGCTGGCCCTCGATGGCCGGCCCGAGGGCACCCCCCTGGATGCGAGCGGCACGGCTGGTCTCGTCGATCTCGAGCACCTGATCGAGCCGACGGAGATCGATGGTGACGGTGGGCCGATCGTCGGGGACGTTCGTACCCTCGACCACCGACGAGCCCGCACCGAACGGGATGGTCACCGCCCCGACCTCGCTGCACCAGTCCATGGCGGCAGCCAGCTCATCGTCGGACGACGGGAACGCCACCACGTCGGGCGGGTTGTCGAACTGTCGGTTGAACGCCTTGTAGCGGTCGGGGTAGGCCTGCCCGTAGGTGTGCTCGGCCCGGTCCCAGGTGTCAGTGGAACAGAACGCGGCGATGGAGTCGGGCGGGGTCAGCCGTGTCGGTCGGAGATCGATCTCGTCGATCGTGGGAGTGGGCCCGGCGTTGACCTCGACGCCGTAGCGTTCGGCCAGCTGACCGGCGAGCTTGTCGCGATCAGCCTGGGTGGGCTCATCAGCCGCGAGCCCCCACCCCCAGAAGCTGCGTCGTTCGGTCGTGTTGGCCATGTCGGAACCCCCGGTTCTACGTGCCCAACAATCCCACACTCAGGTGGGGGTCGAGGACCGGTGGCGCTCAATCGGCCGGTTGAACGATGAAAAAGGCGTAGGAGTAGGTGTCGCCGAAGCGACGGAAGCAGTCGATCTCGGTTTCGGCGGCGGTGACGACATCGATGGCCCTGGGGTCGCGGGGAAGGCGAGCCTTCAGGTCCTCGACACGGGTCACCATGGGCTCGTAGTACCCGTCCCACCAGGCCGATGCCGGCAGAGGGAAGGAGGTGATGGTCCGGTAGGAGGCGGCCTCGACCCTCGATCGAATCCCGGCGTCGTCGGTGATGGACGGATGCTCCGCCTGCCACCACGACCGGATCTCCTCCGGCGGTGAGTCGACCAGCCAGATCGGCTCGGTGAAGGCAACGGTCCCCCCGTCGGCCAGTGAGCGACGCCAGGTTTGCAGCGCCTTGGTCACCCCCAGGGAATAGATCGCACTCTCGCACCAGATGAGGTCCTGGCTGTGGGGACCGACCGGGGGCTCAGCCATGTCGCCCACCCGCGCCTCCACCCGATCTTGGATTCCGGCGGCGGCGAAGCGACGGCTGGCCTCATCGACCATCCATGGCAGGAGGTCAACCGCCAGGATCCGGGCCTCGGGTAGGGCGCCAGCCAGCGCTGTCGTCTGAGCTCCGGGCCCACAACCGAGATCCAGGACGGTTCGAGGCATCACCCCCGGTACCGATCCCAGCGCGCGGACGGTGTGGGCGTCTGCTCCCGGGCCCGCACGGGGAAGGGTTCCGTAGACTTGAAGGAACAGGTCGAGGGTTCGGGCGTCACTGAGGTCCATGGCAGAATCGTAGGGGGTCCGCTGTCACCCCAGCCGGTCGCGGAGCCTCTGTATCGGCGAGGGCGTGGTCGGTCAGCTCGACAACGCCTCGTCGGGGTAGGCGAACCACCTCAGGTGCTCGAAGTCGGCGTTGGTGTCGGGCAGACCCAGCGGTGACGGCTTCTCACAATCGAGGGTGGCAATGAGTTCGCGGGCCCGCTCGAGGTATTCGGGCAGACCGCCGTCGGGCAGCAGGGTGGGGCGTCGGGCGAACGTGATCGACCCGTCGGCGTAGGAGATGTCGTGCAGTGACACCGGTGGCGCGGCCTCGCCGTCGCGGTGCCGCCAGAGCCCACTGTCGGGTTCGAACCGGTAGTAGGGCAGGAGCAACCGCCCGGCGTCGGCCACCAGTTCGACGGCATCGAGGATGTACTGGAACGTCTCCTCCGCGATGAAGTAGTTGAAGTTCACCCTCACCCACCCGGGCTTGATGCCCTCGCATCCCCGGGTGATTTCCCGCTCGAACTCGTGGGACTGATCGAGGTCGATGCCCAACAGGCGGTGCCCATAGGGCCCGGCGCACGAACAGCCTCCGCGCGACTGGATTCCGAACAGGTCGTTGAGCACGGCAACCACGAAGTTGTGGTGGAAGTATCGGCCTGGTTGGTCTCCGCCCAGCCCGTCGCGCACCACGAACGAGACGATGGACAGGCGCTCGGCTTCGCGAGAGCCGAGGATCTCGATGTTGGCATGGGCGTCCCAGCGATCGATGGCCCGGCGCACGAAGTCGTGCTCGCGAGCGGCAATGGCCTCGGCCCCCACCGCCTCCTTCAGCTGGAACACCAGCCCGGCCCGAATGGACCCAATGATGTCAGGGGTGCCGCCCTCCTCGCGGTGCTCGATATCGGGCAGGTAGTCGTGGTTCTCGGGGTTGACGTAGGCCACCGTGCCGCCGCCTGGCGTCTCGGGAACCCGGTTGACGAACAGGTCGCGTCGGGCCACCAACAGACCCGGGGTTCCGGGCCCGCCGATCAGCTTGTGGGGCGAGATGAAGATGGCATCGAGGTACCCCGGCCCGTCGGCGGCGGAGCCCATGTCGATGCCCACGTAGGGGGCTGCCGCGGCGTAGTCCCACAGGGCGATGGCCCCGTACCGGTGCAGCAGCGACGAAACCGCCTCGGTGTCGGTGACGATGCCGGTGACGTTGGAGGCGGCGGAGAACGAGCCGATGAGCTGGGGCCGGTCGTGGTAGCGCTCCAGCGCAGCCTCGAGTTGGGCCAGGTCAACGTGGCCATCGGCGTCCTCGTCGATGGTGACGACGTCGGCGATCGATTCCCTCCACGGCAATTCGTTCGAGTGGTGTTCGTAGGGTCCGATGAACACCACCGGACGGTCGGCGGGGGCGATCATGTCGGTCAGACGAAACCGGTCGTCGAGGTTCGACGGTACGCGAATCCCGAGCACGCCGATCAGTTTCGAGATGGCGCCAGTGGACCCGCTGCCACAGAACAGCACGGCATGTTCGTCGGATGCACCCGTACAATCGGCGATGATCCGCCGGGCGTCCTCGCGGAATCGGGTGGTCTGTAGACCGGTACCCGACGACTCGGTGTGGGTGTTGGCGTACAGGGGCAACACGACCCGGGAGATGTAGTCCTCGATGAAGGACAGGGACCGTCCTGACGCCGTGTAGTCGGCGTAGACGACCGGGCGGGCTCCGAACGGGCCCTCGACCATTTCCGAGCGGCCGATGACCGAAGTGCGGACCGTCTCGATCAGGCTGGCGGGGCTGGACACAGCGGAATCGGGCACGAACGCCAGGCTAGTGCTCACCCGCGCGCCGCGATGCAACGCGACGTCCTCACATCAGCTGAGAGAGCCGAACTCCGCGTCCCAGCTCCGCAGGAACTTGTGGAAGCGCTGGTGGGCGTAGGGAATGAACCGGATCTTCTGGATGGGTTGGAGGGCGAGGGGCAGGGCGGCCATGGCGTACATGAAGTCGGAGGCCATGATGGCGCGTCGGGTCTCGGCCACCAGGCGGGTCTGCTCAGCCGCCCGGTGGGCCTCGGATCCGAGCTCTTCGTTGTCGAGGTAGAAGCCGATAAAGGCCGCGAGATCGGTGTCGGCGAACCGGGGCTCGGCGATGCGGAAGTGAGGTGGATCGGCGAAGCCGTGCTCCATGACCGTCTCGGCGAAGAGGTTGGCGAAGTCGAAGGCGGCGTGGTTCAGGCACGAGAACTCGAAGTCGAGAAGCTTGACCGTGCCGTCATCGAGCAGGAATACGTTGCCGTGGTAGGTGTCGTTGTGGCAGAAGACCGGGGGCCCGTCGGGAAGGCAACCCAGGACCTTCTCGAGCGTCTCGGGGTGATGGATGGCGGCGAGGTCGTCGCACAGGGCCCGTTCGGAGGCCGGGAAGGCGGTGCGGCCATCACCGAGCACGTGGCGGGCCATCTCGCCCCACTGACCGTGGACCAGCTCGAAGAAGGTCGAGGGGGGAAGGCCATCGGGTTCGAGCTGGTGGAACCGATGGAGCTCATTGGCGATCCCCCGCTGGATCTCGGGGTCGAAGACGTCGGCCGCGGTGAGGGTGCGGCCCCGGTAGAACTCCTCGATCCGGCAGATGTCGTCGTAGTGAAGACAGGGGGCCGCGATCTCGTTGCGACCGAGCAGTAGGAAGGTGTCGCGCTCGGTGGCGAAATCGAGGATGGCGTTCTCCTTGCCATCGAGATGGCGGTAGAGAACGGCCGGCGGATCAGCAGGAACCTTCGAGCGCACCCCCATGGTGAACGACGAGAACCCCTTGGGGTTGTCGAACTCGAACTGGTCGGGCGTGAGGTCGCGCCAGCCGGGGAGCGCGGCACGGCACCTTTCGAACACCTCGGCGTTCATACTCGCTTCCTCAGTCATGACGGCACCGCCCTCACCTTGTGGTGGCCGACCAGCTGCCCCAGCGCCTGCCCCGTCAACACCACGAGGAAGATGACGATGGCCGCGAGAGCCATGGTGGCCCCCGGAGCGGTCTCATGGTGCCAGCTGATCAGCAGCCCCACCGTGACCGAGACGATGCCCAGAACCACAGCGACGCCCATGATGAGTGGCACCCTCCGTACGAGCAACGAGGCGGAGGCCGGTGGGGCCACCAGAAAGGCGAAGACCAGCAGGTTCCCCACCGTCTCGAACGAGGCAACGATGGCGACCGCCAGCAACACCAGGAGCGCCGCGTGGGCCAGGCGGGGGCGTAGACCCATGACCCGGGCCAGGGTCTCGTCGAACGTCATGACCAGGAAGGCCCGGTAGAAGACGACCACCCCGACCACCGAGATCACCGCGGCCACCGCCTGGCGGAAGAGGTCACCATTGTCGACCGCGGTGATGGAGCCGAACAGGAAGCTGTTCAGGTCACCGATGTAGGACTCCGAGCGCGACAGGATCACCACGGCCAGGGCGAGGAAGCCCACGAACAGGATCCCGATCGAGGTGTCCTCGGGCAGGGTCGAGTGGGTGCGGATCAGATGGATGCCCCCGACCATGGCGAGAGCAGCCGCCAGAGCGCCGACGGTGAGATCGATGCCGACCAGGAACGCGATGGCCACGCCCGGCAGGACCCCGTGGGCCAGGGCATCGCCCAGGAAGCTCATCCCTCGCAACACGACCCAGGTACCCACGACCGAGGTGGCCACAACCACCAGGATCCCAGCAGCCAGGGCGTTGCGCATGAACTGATGATCGGTGAACGGCTCGATCCACCAGTCGATGGGGTTGGTCAGGAACTCCACGGGAGGCGGACTCTAGGTGAGGGCGTCGGCGATGCGCCCGGCGTTGGTGCGCAGCAAGCCGATGTAGGTGTCGGCTCCGCTCCCGGCCGGGCCCAGGGCCTCGGTGTACAGGGCAACGACCACGATGTCGCCCACCCGGTCAGCCAGGGCCTGGGCATCGGGGGCAGCCTCACCCTCTTCGGTGAAGATGGCCGGGATGGCGTCGGCCTGCATCCGGTCGGCGAGCGCGGCCAGCTGGGCCGGGTCGGCCTGGGCCAGCGTGGTATCCGCGTGGATGACCGAACCCGCGACTTCGAAGCCGTACCGGTTGGCGAACCAGGGCAGGGAGTCGTGGTTGCTGACCAGGAGACGGCCCGGTGCGGGGACGGTGGCGAGCAGGTCGGTGATATCGGCGTCGAGGGCGGTCAGCTCGGCGACGTACGACACCACACAGGATTCGAGGTCGGCGTAGTCGAGCTCAGTGGCCTCTGCGATCACCGAGGCCGTCTCGGGCAGAACATCCGCCACCCGGACGGGGTCGAACCACACGTGAGGATTGGGATCGGCCCCTGGGGCGACCAGTTCGCCAACCCGGACAACCGTGGTGCCGCGATCCTCGGTCACCTCGATGAGATCGGAGAGGGCCGCCTCGAGGCCCAGACCGTTGGCCACCACCAGGGCCGCCGACTCGAGATGGCTGCGGTCGGATAGTGAGGGCTCGAATCCGTGAGGATCGGCGCCGGCCGGAAGCAGGGTCTCGACCTCGACGAGTCCGTCGCAGGTGATGTTGCGGACGATGTCGGCCCAGATGCTGGTGGTCACCACCACCACGGGGGATCCGGCACCGGTTGTGTTGTCCGAACCGGAGCTACAAGCGGTTGCTGCCAGCCCCAGGGCCATCAGGGCGGCAACGAAACGCCGGTAGGAGGGGAACAGCACGAGAATCGACGTTATTGGGAGTGATTCTCATTTGCAAGACCGGGGGGTCGCGGCCGGTCAGCGGCCCACCCGGCGGCGAGCGGCATCGGGAGACTCCGCCTTGGCTCCGGTCTCCACCGCCTGCTTGCGGTCCAGCTTCACCGGCACCATCTGGTTGTCACCCGGGGGCAGGACATCGGCCGGATACAGGGCGATCTTCTGCTTGTCGGCGATGCGGCCGCCGTTGAGGTCGAGGTCGCGGGCGTTGGTTCCCCGGGCCGGCTCGATGGTCTGGCCGTCCTTCCACTCGAGATCCCACCACCACTTCTTGATCGTGTTGATGGAACCATTGCCGACCTTGTCGTCGAGATGGGTGATCCATCGGCGGGTGAACGGCACCTTGATCGCCGACCACAGGAAGGCCCGCTCGGCCAGTACCCCTTCGGTGTTGTACGGGCAGGTCTTCATGCACCTACCGCAGGCCGCCCCTTTGAGATTGCCGAGCCGGTATTTGGTGCACTTCTCGACGTCGGGTTTCCACATCTCGGCACCGTTGAACATGATCTTGTCGCCGAACGCGATGGCCCCGCACGGGCACTCGCGGGCGCACTTGGTGCACTTCGAGCAGAAGTCCTGGAGGCCGAAGTCGACATGGCGATCGGGGGTGAGGGGCATGTCGGTGGTGACCACCACGGACTTGAATCGGGGGCCCACGAACGGGTTCAGTACAAGCTCTCCGATCCGACTCAGCTCCCCCAAACCGGCGTGCAGGACCAGGGGGATGTGGAGGACGTCTGAGTCGCGGTTGGTCTGGCTGCGGGCCCCGTAGCCCAGGGAGCGGATGTGCTCGGCGAGGATGCCGGCGATCTGGGCACCACGCATGTAGGCCCGCATCGATTGGGCGCCGCTGACCCAGTCGTCGCCGCTGGCCCCCTCCATGGTCTCGTACCCCTGGTCGAGCAGGATCACGATCGCGTTCTGGTGGTACGTCTCGATGGGAGTGCCGTTCCCCTTGTGCGAGTACCAGGCGTGGGTGGGCACCCGGCACACGCCGACCATGTCGCCCCCCAGGTGATACGAGAGGGCCTTCAGGTCGTCGGCGTTGCGGCCCGGGTCGGAGGTGCTGGGGTCGACCTCGGTGGCCACCTCACCGTCCTGGTGCTGGACCATGGATCCGATCTGTTGCACATAGCTCTGGGCCTGCGGGGTCTTGAACGCGAAGACCTTCACGTCGCCCTGGAACTTGGGCCCGAGGTCCCCGTGGGCGGCCCGGGGGAACCCGCCCGCCCGGACCGGCACCCGGGGTACCTCATCCTCGATGATGAGGGTGGTGGGTTCGTCGACCCGCTTGACGCGCTCCATGGGGTAGCGCCCCATGTGAAGGGGCCGGTGGTCGCCGTTGAGGCGACCCAACCCCGCCCGGGTACCGCCCCACCCGAACCACCAGGCCGGTCCCCGCGTCGACCGGAGGGCCGCGGCCGGACCCCGGCGGGCCAGCGGCGCGTCGGGTTCGAGCTCGAGCTCGGTGCTGACAACCGACAGGCCGAATCCGCCGGCCAGGTAGGGGGCCCGCAGTTCGCCACCGTCGATCTCGACCAGGCCGGCCTGGAGGGCCACCCGGTCGATGTCGAGATCGGACAGGGAGGGGGTGTGAGCCTTGGCGTCGAACCCCAGGTTGCGGATGTAGGAGGCGGTGATCACGGCCAACTCACCGGCTCGGAGATCGGCGTTGGTCTGGCGGGTGCCGTCAATCCAGGCGTCGCCCGGCTGGTCACCGGTGACCTCCCGAGTGAAGGAGGCCAGGGTGACGACCGCGTACCGGTGGTCCGGGTGCTGACCTGCACTCCAGGCGTCATCGGGGATGAGCCCGCAACCGACCATGTCAGCGTCGAGGAAGTACAGCCCGGCCTTGAGGTTGTGGGACCGATCGGCCCGTTCCTCGGGCACCGGAGCCCGGGGGGCGAGATCGCCATGAACCTGGGCATCGAACAGGTCGGCGTACAGCTTGTAGGCGTGGCCGGCCCCCAGTGGACCCTCGCCGGCCGACTCGGAGGGTCGAGGCGGCAAGCTCGCCGACCGGCCGGGAGGCGATGCCGCCGGATCGGCCAGGCGCGGGAGGCGCTCGAGCGGGTATGGACCCAGGTGAACGGGTCGCTTCCGGTGTGAGAACAGCTTCATGCAAGCATCCCTCCGTCCAGATGTTCGCACGCACACCGGACCTACGCTGCCGTGCCCCTCGGCCACCCCTAGAAGAGGGGCCGAAAGCGGAATAGGGTCGCGTCAGCTCCATGACTGTGCCCAACACCCCTCCGTCAACCCCGGCCGCCATCCAGACCGAGGGGCTGACGAAGCACTATGGCGACGTCCGCGCCCTCCACGATCTCGATCTCGAGGTCCGCCAGGGCGAAGTCTTCGGTTTCCTCGGCCCCAATGGGTCGGGGAAGACGACCATGATCCGCACCATGCTCGACGAGATCCGTCCCACCCGGGGCCGGGCCTCGATCCTGGGGATGGACACCCACCAGCAGGCCGTCGAGATCCGCCGCCATGTCGGCTATGTGCCGGGTGACCTGGCGTTGTACCCGAACCTGACCGGACACGACACCCTCTCCTACTTCGCCAACCTGCGGGGTGGGGTCGACTGGGCCTATGTCGAATCGCTGGCCGACCGGCTCGACGCCGATCTGTCGAAGAAGGTGGGCGACCTCTCCACCGGCAACCGCCAGAAGGTGGGTCTCATCCAGGCGTTCATGAGCCGACCCGAGGTACTCATCATGGACGAGCCCAGTACCGGGCTGGATCCCCTGATGCAGCGCGAATACCAGGCCATGATGCGTGAGGTGGCGGCCGAGGGACGGACGGTGTTCCTGTCGAGCCACACCCTGTCCGAGGTCCAGCGGGTGGCCGACCGGGTTGGCATCATCCGCCAAGGTCGGCTGATCGCAGTAGAGGAGGTGGCCAGCCTCCGAGCGAAGGCCATCCGCCGTATCGAGCTCAGCTTCGAGCGGGCCGTCGACCCTTCGGTGTTCGCTGATGTCCCCGGCGTACGCGACCTCGAGATCATGAACCACCACCAGGTCACGGTGTCGTTCGACGGCCCCATGGAAGCTCTGCTGGCGGCCGCCACCGACGGCCACCACCTGGTCGACATCTTGACCCACGACGCCGATCTCGAGGAGATCTTCCTCACCTACTACCGCGACACCCACGAGCCCGATCCCGGCTGATGCTGACCAACGTCTTCACCAAAGCCCTGCGGGACCGGTGGCTCGGGATGACGATCGGGGCTGTCGCCCTGGCCCTGTACCTGCTGGCCGGCATGGCCGTGTACCGCGACATCGACGTGTCGATCTACACCGACCTGCCCGAGCCCATCCTCGAGCTGATGGGCATCTCCGCCGACACCGACGTCGGCGGTCTGGCCTACGGAGCCATCTACGGCACCATCGGGGCCCTGACCCTGGCCGGCCTGAGCATCGCCATGGGCTCGCGGGCGATCGCCGGTGAGGAACGAAACGGAACCATCGGCCTGCTCCTGGCCAACCCCATCAGCCGCACGGGCGTAGCAGTGGCAAAGGGTGCGGCGATCGTCACCATCACCGGGTTGGGGGCAGCCATCCTTTGGGTCGCCGCCCTCGTCGTGCCCCGGCTGCTGGGGGTGGACACCGACGCCGTCCATATCAGTGCCCTGGTGGCCCACCTCTACGCCAACGCCCTGTTCTACGGATTCCTCGCCCTCCTGGTGGGGGCCTGGACCGGAAGCAGTGGGATGGCCTCAGGGGTCAGTTCGGCGGTGATGATCGTCTCCTACATCGGCTCGGGGCTCCTCCGGGTGATCGAGGGCTGGGAGGACGGGGCCCGTCTACTGCCCTGGCACTACTACGACTCCGGACAGCCGGTGAACAATGGTGCCCAGTGGAGCAATCTGGCCATCCTGTTGGGTGCCGCGCTGGTCTTCGGCCTGGGGGCGCTGGCCGGGGTCAATCGGCGCGACCTCCGCGAGCACAGCACCGGCGTCACCCTGCTCGACCGTCTCCGTAGCCAGCCCCTCACCCAGCGGATCATCGAACGGCTGGCGGGATCCACCCGGGTGTCGCGGATCTGGGTCAAGACCGCCTCCGAACACCAGGGGGTCCTCACCATCACCGGCCTGATCATGGTGGCCACCGGTGCCCTGGTCGGTCCCATCTACAACCTGATGGACGACGAGCTGAAGGAGCTGAGCGACCAGTTCCCCGAGGCCCTCCTGGCCATGGTGGGCGGGGTCGACATCAGTACGGCCGAGGGCTATTTCCAGGCCGAGCTGTTCAGCCTCACGGCACCCATCGCCATCATCGCCCTGACCGTGATCATGGGTACCCGGGCCCTGGCCGGCGAGGAGGCCCGCCACACCATGGGGTTGCTGCTGGCCAACCCCGTCAGCCGGCGACGGGTCGTGCTCGCCAAATCGGTGGCACTGGTGGCCAACGCTGCGGCGCTGGCGGTCGCGACCTTCGCCGGCACCATGCTGGGTGCAACCATGGGAGGGCTCGAGCTCGACGCCTGGGCCGTAGGGGCGGCGTGTGTGCACCTCACCCTGCTGGGGGTGGTGTTCGGATTCGCGGCCCTGGCCATCGGCGCGGCCACTGGTGAGGTCAAGGCGGCCACGTTCGGTGCGGTCGGGCTGGGCCTGGGTTTCTACCTGATGAACTCGTTCCTGCCTCTGAACGACTCGGTCGCCGGGTACGCCCGGCTCTCACCCTTCTACTACTACCTCGAGAGCAACCCGCTGGTGAACGGTCTCCATCTGGGCCACGCCGCGGTGTTGGCATTGGTCGCGGCGGTTCTGCTGACCCTGGCGGTAGTGCTGTTCGACCGTCGCGACCTCACCTGACCCGCATGTCGCCGAGATCGAGTGACTTCTCGATCAACTCGGCGTCGGATTCCTCGATACGTCCCCCGGCCGCTGCCTCGTCGGCCAGGAGACGGAACTCCCGAACCACCGCTGAGCCAACACACTGGCCGCCGCCACCACCGTCTGGCGAGTGATCCTGAGGCCCGGGGCCCAGGTGGACCACACGGAGTGCCTGCGCGCGAGATCGAGTCAGGGGGCGTCGGGTAGCAGCACCTGGAAGGTGGTGAAGTCCGGGCTCACCTCGACGGTGAGCGTCCCGCCCGATTCCTCAATGACCTCGCGGGAGGTGTACAGGCCGATACCGGTACCCATCTCCTTGCGCTTGGTGGTGAAGAAGGGCTCGAAGACCTGTTCGAGGTTCTCAGGGGGTATCCCCACCCCGTTGTCATGGACCCTGATCCGCTGATACCGGCCGGCGGGAAGGTGGCCATCCTCATCGAGGCGAACCCCGTCGAGCTCGACCACTACCTGGCCCCCGGCGGGCATGGCGTCGCGGGCATTCAGGACAAGATTGAGCAGCACCTGTTCGAGGTGGGTCGGATCGACCGCCACCTGACCAATGTCGTCACCGTGTCGGATATCCACGTCGATTCGATCGCCGACCACCTGGCCCCACATGGGGCAGCGGTCGACCACGAAGCTGAGTAGGTCGACGACCACCGGTTCGTCGACCCGGCCCCGATCGACGAGCTGGAGCCGGCCGAGGAGGGTGGCGATCTGCTGGGCCGCTCCGTGAATGCTGTCGGCGAGCCCGGGGGCGTGACCAGAGCGGGTCTGCTCGGTGGCCAGCCGCTCGGAGTTGATGAGGATGACGGCGAGGAGGTTGTTGGTGTCGTGGGCAATGCCGGCCGCCAGGCGACCAACAGACTCCATCCGCTGGGCCCGTACGAGGGTGTCGGCAGCCCGCTTGCGGTCGGAGATGTCGCGGATGGCGAGGACCTGGGCGTCTTCGGTCCCGATCAACCCGGCCGGGCAGAGAACCTCTGCTTCGAAGGCCGATCCGTCCCGGCGCATGGCCACCAGATCGGCCGAGCCCCCCTCGACTCCCTCGACCAGACCGGTGAGACTCGCCTGGGACTTTGGCGCAAAGAGCTCCTCGAGCTGTCGGCCCACGGCGGAGTCATCGGCCAACCCGAACATGGCACCGAAGGTCTCGTTGGACCGGATGATCTCGCCGCGGTGGTGGATGGCGATCCCTCCGAAGGTGCTCCGGAGGATGAGGTCGGTGAGCCGCTGACGAGCCAGCATCTCCTGGCGCCGCACGAGCTCGAGCCGATCCCGGTGGCTCCGGGCCGTGAGCAGAACGGCGGCGATGATGGCATTGAAGACAATGGCCACGTAGGCCGTTGCGGCAGCGAGGTCGCTGGCCACAACCGTCGCCAGGATCACCACCAGCATGTTGACAAGGACGAGGACGGTCGCGGTGCGAGCCGGCAACAAGAGGCTGCCCAGCGCCGGGCTCAGGGCCATGAAAGCGAACCAGCCCGGGTCACCAGAATCGACCAAGACCACTGCCAGCCCAGTGACCGTGGGCACCAGGGTTGCGCTCATCGCCCACTCGACGTGGCCGGTGCGACTCAGGAGATAACCGAGCAGGATCGCGACCAACGCAAACCCGACCACGACATGCTGGTCCTCGATCGTGCCCGCATCGATCATCTGGGCGACGATCGACAACACCCCCAGAGGGGCGATCAGCACCAGCAAGGCCGAGACGAGCCGGGTGGTCCGACGCTCAACCGGGTCGGTGACCCCAGTCGAGGGTTCGATGAGCCGTTCCCACAGCCTCGAGGATGGGTGCGGTGATGTGGATCCGGTTGCTCCCACACTTCTCCTGCCTGTGGCCCGACTCTGCCGACAGTAGCAACGGTGTTCGGATGTCGGCTATCAGCAGTCAGCTATCGGAAGCAGGCGAGAACCGACTATCGGAGCTCGAAGCCGCGGTTGGCGAGGAAAGGCCGCATGTGGGGACGCTTCTCACCGTCGACGAGGCCGGCCATCTCCTGGGTCCAGGAGCTGTCTTTCCGGCCACCGGATCGGGTGCGGTAGTACTCGGACACGACCTCGTCGTATTCCCTGATCGCCTCTGCTTCACCCTCGATGGAGTAGATGTCATCCTTCAGTACGACGTCGAGGGGGAGCCGGGGTTTGACCTCGGGGTCCTGGGCCGGCTCACCGATGCAGAGTCCGAATACCGGGTACACGTCATCGGGCAACTCCAGCAGGTCAGACACCCGCTGAGGGTCGTTGCGAACCGCGCCGATGTAGCAGATGCCCAATCCCTGGGCCTCGGCGGCCACCACCGCATTCTGGGCGGCCAGGGCGACATCGACCGTGGCGATGATGAACTGCTCGGTCATCCCCGACGTCATCGACCCCCCGGCCGCTTCGCAGGCCCGCCGGGTGCGGTTGAGGTCGGCGCACCACACGAGGAAGGCTCCCGCGGAGACGATCTGTTGCTGGCCCCCGGCCACGTCGGCGATCTGTTCCTTCACGTCCTGGCTGCGAACACGAATCACCGTCGTGGCCTGGAGGTTGCTCGACGTGGCGGCCGACAACCCGCTGCGCACGAGGTCGTTCACAACCTGGTCGTCGAGCTCTTCCGCGACGAACTTCCGGATCGACCGGTGAGACCGCAGGAGCTGATGGATGTCGTGCATGGTTCCCTTCGAGGTGTGCCGTTCGGGAGTGGTCGGCGCGGGCAGGCTAGGGAGTTTCGGAGGCCAGGGGGACGCAGTCGGACCCACAGTCGGTGTCGGCTGTCGCATTGCGATGGAGTACGGCGAAGGCGGGGGTGATCGTGGCCGTCTCGGCCTCGAGGACCGCTTCGGCATCGACGATCAGGTTGTAGTCGGTCGGATCCCCCGCCGGCCAGAGCAGAGAAACATCGGGCCGATCACCGATTTGGGCCGCGGCGCGAACGCCAATGGGGCAGGTCATCGATCCATCGGCCGACATCTCGACCGAGACATGAGAGATCCGGGGAGGGCCGGCGTCGCCACCGGTCATGAGAAAAGCAGACGGGCCGCGGTTGCCGATCTCCGCCGCCAGCCGGTCGAGGTCAACGGGAAGGCTCATGGCCCCAACACTACCGTGTCCTCCCATGGCCAGTTCATGGGCCCGCTGGGCGACCTCGATGCCCTGGTCTGGGCGCCTGGTCAGGGCTCGATGACGACCTTGCCCCGGGCGGTGCGATCCATCAGGGACCGAAGGGCCTGACCCGCTTCGTCGAGCGAGTAGCGGGCCGACACATGAGGGCGCAACTCCCCCGAGGCGGTCAGATCGATCAGCTTCTGGGAGATCGCGTCACGAAGCTCGGGGTCGCGTGAGGTCATGGCCCCGTAGAAGACCCCCACGATCTGGCAGCTCTTGAGCAGGGTCAGGTTGAGGGGGATGGAGGGGATGCCAGCCGTGAAGCCGATCACCAGGAACCGTCCTTCCCAGCCGATGGCCCTCAGCGCCGACTCGGCGTAGTCGCCGCCCACACAGTCGTAGATGACGTCGACGCCCTTGCCGTCGGTGAGCTCCTTGGCCCGCTCCTTCAGGTTCTCCGTGGCGTAGTTGATGGTCTCGTCAGCCCCCCGCTCACGGCAGAGGTCGAGCTTCTCCTCGGTGGACGCGGCGGCAATGACTCGGGCACCCATCAGCTTGCCCAACTCGACGGCGGACAGGCCGACGTTGCCGCCCGCTCCCAGGATCAGGAGGCTCTCACCTTCCTTCAGATCACCGCGGTGCTCGAGGCCGTAGAGGGTGGTTCCGTAGGCATAGTTGAGGCCGGTCGATTCACCGAAACCGACACTGTCGGGCAGGACCCGAGCTCCGGCCGCGGGGACGATGGCCAACTCAGCGAATCCTCCGGTCACGCCCAGGCCGCCCACTACCCGGTCGCCGACGGAGAGATTCTCGACCCCTTCACCCAGGGCGGCCACGACTCCCGCGACCTCACCACCGGGCACATAGGGAGGCGGAGCCTTGAACTGGTACTTGTCCTCGAGCATGAGGGTGTCGGGGAAGGTGACGGCGGAGGCCTTCACCTCTACCACCACCTCGCCCGGGCCGGGCGAGGGGTCGTCCATCTCCTCCACCACCAGATTCTCGGGCGGCCCGAACGCATTGCAGACGACGGCTCTCACGGTGATTCCCTTTCCGACGGACTCCTACCTGCCCAGTATTCGTCGTGGAGACCGATCGTGCACGACGGCGCCACAACAAGCCCCTCCTCAGCCGCCCAGGACCCGGCGCAGGAACCCTCCCCGCATGGCCCGGGTGGACCCCGCTTCGCACTGACAGCGGTCGTCAGGGGCGACATCGCCGAGCACCTGCTCGATGTGGGCTCCGCATCCGGCCCAGCTGGGCTTTCCGCAGGTTGAACAGGTGGTTTGTCGGCACATGAAGGCCACCCTATCGGCTCAACTCAATTGTCCGTACATTACCGCCTCGATGGCCCGGAAGCCGCCCTCCGGTGCTCTGTGCCGAACCGCTCTTCGTACGAACGCACAACGGCGCAAACGGTGTCGTTGTACGGCGTGTCGATACCGAGCTGGCGGCCCAACCCCGGCACCTGACCGTTGATGGCGTCGATCTCCGACGGCTGCTGTTCGAGGTGGTCGAGGAGCATCGAGGGGCGGGCGTTGGGCATGGTGCCCGCGAACTTCGTGACGTAGGCGACTGGGTCTTCGAATGAGAAGTTCACCCCCCGGGCCACCCCGACCTGATGGGCCTCGAGCATGCAGCCCAGGGCGACCGACCACCACTCCTCGTTGGCCATGAGGTCGCCCACCGTGCACCGGAACGTGGTGCACGGGGCGCTCAGGGCCACGTTGCAGAGGAACTTCTCCCAGATGAGCTGCTCGATGTCGTCGAACGCCCGGGCGTCGAAGCCGGCCTCCTGCCAGACTCTCACCAGATCCTGGAGCCGAGTGGTCATCCCGCCCTCCATCTCCCCGACCCGGATCATGCGCATGGCGTTGTGGTGGGCGTGGCCCGGACCGCGCATCGATGCTCCGAACCCCTCGGCCACGCCCAGCAGCACATTGTCAGTGGGCATGTGCTCGCCAATGCGCTCGGCTGCGCCCAGCCCGTTCTGGATGGTCAGCACCAGTGAGTCCGAGCTCATGATCGGCACGATCGAGCGGGCTGCCGCGCCCACGCCCCCGGCCTTGGTGGCGATCACGTACAGATCACAGTTGCCGGCTTCGGCCGCGTCGGCCGTGGCGTTGATGGTGGTGACGACCCGGTCGCCGCTGGCCCCCTCGACCCGCAGACCTTGCTCGGCCATGGCCGCCACGTGCTCGGCCCAGGTGTCGATGGCCCACACCTCGTGGCCGGCATCGGCCAGCAGAGCCGCGTAGACCGAACCCATCGCCCCGGTTCCAACGATCGCGATCTTCATCGAGGACTCCGCTCCGTTCTTGGGTAGACAACGAGAGTGGAGTCTCCCATCTACGTTGAAGGACTGCGCCGCAGCTTCGGTGATCTCGAGGCTGTCGCCGGCATCGACCTGGCCGTTCCCGAGGGCGAGATCTATGGCTTTCTCGGGCCCAACGGGGCGGGCAAGTCAACGGCGGTGCGGATTCTCACCACCCTGCTCAAGCCTTCGGGCGGCAGGGCCGTGGTGGCCGGCTATGACGTGGCCACCGAGGCCGCTCACGTCCGGCGCAACATCGGCGTTGCTCTCCAGGACGCAGCCATCGACCCCCTCATGACCGGCCACGAGCTCATCCGACTCCAGGCGACCCTGCACGGCCTCAACCGGAAGGCGGCCACCGAACGGGGCGGTGAGCTCTTGGAACGGGTTGGCCTCACCGATGCCGCCGGTCGCCGGGTCGGCACCTACTCGGGGGGTATGCGCCGACGGCTCGACCTCGCCCTGTCGCTCATCCATGAGCCTCGGGTGCTGTTCCTCGACGAGCCCACCACTGGCCTCGATCCCAGCAGCCGGATGAATCTATGGGAGGAGGTCCGCCGTCTCAACGCCGAGGGCACCACCGTGTTCCTCACCACCCAGTACCTCGAGGAGGCCGACGAGCTGGCCCACCGGGTGGGCATAATCGACAACGGCGTGATCGTCCGCCAGGGCAGCCCAGCGGCCCTCAAGGCCGATGTCGGATCCCCCACCCTGCGGGTCGATGTCGACGACACCCACCTGGAGTCGGCGACGGCTGTGCTGGGCCGGTTCGGAGAGTCGCGACCGGCCCGCCAGGGGCGGGTCGCCATCGGCCTCGACAATGGTGCCAGCCGGCTGGCCGATGTCGTACGCGCCCTCGACGACCAGGGCATCACCGTCCTCCACATGGAGCTCGACGCCCCCAGCCTCGACGACGTGTTCGCCCAGGCCACCGGGCGGCGACTCGAGGGCGACACCGCATGAACAGGGTGACAATGAGCAAATCGGCAGTCGCGGGACCTCCTTCGTTGTCGGCCTTCCTGGTCATGGCCCGCCGGGCGGTGGTGGGCTTCTTCCGCCAACCCGCCAGCTGGGTCTTCGGTGGCCTGTTCCCCCTCCTGATCACGGCCGTGTCGGCGTCGGCGTTCAGCAGAGCCACCGACCTCCCCGGGTTCCCCGACTCCCGAAGCTTCCTCCAATTCCTCATGGCCGGAACCATCCTTCAGGGCGTACTGTTCGGCTCGATCGAAGCCTCCACCGACCTCGCCCTGGACATCGAGAACGGTTTCATGGACCGTCTCCTCGCCTCACCGGTGTCCAGGGTCTCGATCCTGATCTCGCGACTGGCGGGGGCGGCCGCCTACGGGGCCGGGGTGACCTTGTTCTACGTGGCCGTGTTCGCCATGTTCGACGCCACCGTCGAAGGGGGAATCGGTGGGGTCCTGGTGATGATCGTCCTGATGATGACAATGGCCATCGGCGTAGGGGGCTACGGCGCCGCTCTGGGGTTGCGCACCGGCTCGGTCGAGGCGGTCGGCAACTCCTTCCCCCTGATCTTCATCCTGTTGTTCATCTCCAGCGCGTTCTTCCCGGTCCAGACCATGTCGGGCCTCTACCGGCGCATCGCCGAGCTCAACCCGATCACCTTCGTCATCGACTCGGTGCGTCACCAGGTACTGGTGGGGTTCGATCTGGGTGAGGCGGCCGTCGGGCTCCTCGTGGCCGTCCTGTTCGCCACCGCCACGATCACCCTGGCCTTGACCCAGCTCCGCCGGCGACTGGCGGACGCGTCATGACCGCCACCACGGGCGCCCCGCCCACGACAGAACCGGCTGTCGCCATGGGTCCGGTGGTCGTGGCCATCATCCGGCGGGCCCTGGTGGCCATCACCCGGGTTCCCTCGGCCATCGGCCCGATCCTGATCATGCCGATCTTCTTCATGGTCGCCTTCGCCGGTTCCTACTCGGCCATCGCCGACCTGCCCGGCTTCCCCACTGACAATGTCCTCGACTGGTTCGTGCCCTACGCCTGTGTCCAGGGCGCCGCCTTCGGGGGTATGGGGGTCGGCTTCACGACCGCCCGCGACCTCGAGTCCGGGTTCTACGACCGACTCCTGCTCGCCCCCATCAACCGGACAGCCCTCGTAGTCGGGGCCATCGGGGGGTCGATCATCCGCTCGACCTTCCCCCTGTTCACCGCACTTCCCCTCGGGCTGGTGCTCGGGGCCGACTGGCCCGGAATCCCCGGCGTCCTGCTCCTGGCTCTGGCCGGCGCGTGCATGGCCATCTTCACCAGCTTGTGGGCACTGGGCATCGTGTACCGCATGAAGACCCAGCGGGCGATGGGCCTGGTCCAGGTCGGCATCTTCTCGAGCCTGTTCCTGTCGATCGGTCAGGTGCCTCTGTCGGTCATGGAGGGCTGGCTCCACGATGCCGCCCGGGTCAACCCCACCACCAACATCCTGCGCATGGCCCGCCAGGGCTTCCTCGATGGCGTCACCTGGGACCTCACCTGGCCCGGACTAGTGGCTTCCATCGTCCTGATCTCGGTGCTCAGCGTCTTCGCCGCCACCGGCTTCCGCAAGCTCTGATCGCCCTACGGGAACAACTGGATGGCCGCACGTAGACCTTTCGATCCCGGCCGGCTCCCGTTCTATTACGGATGGGTCATCCTGGCGGTCGGCACGGTCGGGATGCTGGCCAGCTTCCCGGGTCAGACGGCTGGCGTCAGCGTCTTCACCGAACACCTGAGCGATGCCACCCACCTCACCCGTCTCCAGCTGGCCATGGCCTACCTGATCGGTACGACCCTGAGCGGGCTGTTCCTACCGATCGGGGGTCGCTGGGTCGACATGTTCGGGTCCCGGGTGGTGGCCTTCGGTGCCACCGTCGGGCTTGCCATCACCCTGTCGGTACTCAGCTTCGTGGGGCCGATGGGGCGTGTCACCGGCCTGGTGGTGATGTCGATTGCCTTCGGGTTCCTACGGTTCTGCGGCCAGGGCCTGCTCACCCTGTCCTCCCGCACGATGATCTCCCAGTGGTTCGACCGGCGGCGGGGTCTCGTCTCATCGGTCTCCAGCGCGGCCTTCGCCTTCGTGTTCTCCTTGACCCCCACCCTGCTGTTCGCCCTCATCGAGCTCTCGGACTTCCGCTGGGCCTGGCGGCAGCTCTCCATCGGGCTACTGATCGTTCTCGGTGCGCTCATCCTGGTCTTCTTCCGCAACACACCCGAAGAGTGCGGCCTCGTGATCGATGGGGGCGGGGGGCTGGCCGATCCGTCGAGACCGGCCGCGGTGGCCGAGGACGTGGCCTTCACCCGGGCTCAGGCCATCCGCGACCGCCGGTTCTGGATCGTGACCCTGCCCATCTTCTCCATGTCGGTGGTGGGCACCGCGCTCACCTTCCACATCGTCGACCTGGGCAACGAGGTGGGCCTCGACGAGTCGACCATCGTGCTGATCTTCGTGCCGATCGCCCTGATCAGCATCCCGATCACCCTGGTGGCCGGATGGCTGGCCGACACCATTCCGATCATCGGCCTGGCCGTAGCCATGGCCGCGCTCCAGATGATCATGTACCTGACCGTCGGGGAGCTGAGCGACCCGGTCTGGCGCATTGGGGCCATCGTGTCGTGGGGTTCATCATCGGGCCTGCGGGCCGCCCTGATGGCTGCGGCTCTGCCCCGCCTGTTCGGCCGCACCCACATGGGCGCCATCGCCGGCGCCCAGATGAGCGCTCTGGTCATCGGAAGTGCCATCGGGCCGTTCCTGTTCGCCTGGATCGAGGCCACCGCCGGCAGCTACCAGAGGGCCCTACTGGTATCCCTGATCGGGCCCGCGGCGAGCCTGGCCCTGGCCGCCACCTACCTGTTCGCCCGGCCCAGCAGGCCGGTGCCACCCGTCCCGGCCTGAGGCCACACGGTCATCCACCTCCGACACCCCAAGCCCATTGGTACGGGGTACCCGAGTGTCTTCAGCCTTGCGACAAATGACTCAGCGCGGCCCGGAATCGTGTGATTCGCTGGAGCGTGAGGTTCGTTCAACGATCGTGTGATGGAGCGAGAGAGTCGATCATGACCAGGCGAAACGTCCCCGTGCCCAAGCCAATGAGAGATATCGCAGACTCGGTGAAGCTGGCTCGCCAGACGTCCAGCGACTACGCAGACAAGACCTACTTCTACCTACGCGTGGGTATGGCATCGATGGTGTTCATGCTGTTCGTCTCGATCGGAGTCGAATGGGTGACCACCGGCTGTGGGAGGACATCTCCCTGAACCTGGCGGGGATTCTCGCTCCGGTCGTCGCCTGGGTCCCAACGTCTGGCCGCGGCCTGGACCTATGTGGAACGGACAATCTCCGAACCCGGCCGCGCTATGACGTTCCTGAGGACCCGGGCGTGGCGGATGTGGTGGAGGCCGCGTTGGCCAAGACCGCGGAAGTCAGCATCTCGAGCAGCATCGACAACAATCTGGTGACGGGTGCGGTGGTTGGATTCATACTCCTTGGGTTCGCGTTGTTCAACGCGTTGGGTGACAAGGATGGGCTGGACTACGAAGAGAAGGTAGGAATCACCGTTGCCGCGATAGTGGTCGTCGGTGGAGTCGCTCACTACATTCTGAACGAGGCCCAGTTCCTGAGGCGTGCGCATGGCATCTCCGCCCTCTTGGTCTTCGTATTCCTCATCTTTGCCATCTGGATGCACGCCTTCGAACGTGGCCAGGAGGGCGACGACAGTCCACTTCTGAATGTCTACAAGGGCATCGCAGCTCTGATGGCCGTCGTGGGTCTGGTCCAGGTTGCTCCGATCTCGTTTGACCGCAAGACGCTCATCGTCGAGATCGTGGAGCTACTTCTCTTCCTGACCTACTGGTTGTTGCAGACCGCGGACAAGGGTTCACTGCCCGAGCCTGCGCTGGCCCGCCAAGCCGCCGCTGCCACGAACGAGATGACACAAGGGGAAGAACGCTGACGCTCTCGCCTCGCACGCTCACCGCGGGGGGCCCAGCCGGCGGCCGGGTACGGTCGGACCCGTGACCCGACTGGCCTGTGTCGTCATCGCCACCCTGGCGACGCTCACCGCGTGTTCGGGGAACGACTCCCCGGCCACCGATAGATTGCCCACCGAGCCGGCCGCCCTGCTCGCCGCTTCGGCCCAGGCCATGGGCGAGGTCGAGACGGCCCGATTCACCGTCGAGGCGTCGGGCACTCCGATTCATGTCGACCCTGGCGACACCCTGGCCCTCGAGTCGGTCGAGGGCCGTTTCGTCACGGGTGTGGGGATCGATGCCCTCCTGACCGTGGAGGTGGCCGGGGCCCTCACCACCCAGGTCGGTGCGGTGGCGATCGGCGACGAGATCTTCCTCAGCAACCCGCTCACCGGCGAGTTCGAGCTGCTCCCACCCGACTTCGGTTTCGACCCGGCCTCGTTCTTCGATCCGGTCGACGGCTGGCGCCCCCTGCTCGAAGCGCTGGGCGACGCAGAGTACCGGGGGAACTACGACCGGGGCGGTGACCGCTACCGGCTGAGAGGCACCGCCCCGGCCGACCGGATCGAGACCCTCACCGCCGGCCTGGCCTCCGGTCAGGACGTGGACGTCGAGCTCTGGATCGACCCGGTGTCCGGGCTCATCACCGCCCTGGAGATGACCACCGAGAACGGCGATGGCTCCACCGACTGGGTGGTGGAGATGACCGACTACGGGACTCCGATCGAGATCGAGCGCCCGACGGTCGGGCCCTGACCCGGGATCTCGCCATGCGTCGCAGCCCCCGCACAATCCTGCTGGCCATCGGCTTCGGCGTGTTCGTCGCCGCCGACGATCTGACCGTCGTCACCACCATGCTCCGCCCGATCATCGGCGACCTGGGGCTCGTCCTGCCCGACGACCTCGGCGACACCGCCTGGATCGTCAATGCCTACCTGATCTCGTTCGTGGGGGTCATGCCCCTGGCCGGCCGCCTGAGCGACCGGTGGGGGCGGCGGGCGGTGTTCGCGGCGGGCTACCTGGTGTTCCTGGTCGGGACCACGGTGATCCCCCTGGCCGATTCCCTCGGACCCTTTCTCGTCGGACGGGTGCTTACCGCATTGGGTGGAGGAGCCATGCTCCCGGTGGCGCTCGCCGTGGTGGGCGACGTCTTTCCGGCCAACCAGCGGGCCCGGGCCCTGGGTACCCTCGGGGCCATAGAAACCCTGGGCTGGGTGTGGGGCCCCCTCTATGGTGCTGGCCTGGTGCGGTTCCTGTCCTGGGAGTGGCAGTTCTGGCTCAACATCCCACTCGCCCTGGGTGGCTTGGCCTTGGCGTGGTGGGCGCTGGCCGACGACCCGGGCCCCCAGGCCCCGAGCCCCATCGATTGGGTCGGGGCCCTGGCCCTGGCTGGGTCGCTGGCGGCGTTGTCCATCGCCCTTCTGGGCAACGCCAAGGTGCAGAGTGTGTCCGGCCTCGAGGAGCTCACCGGCGAGACCACCACCGACTTCCGGTGGTTCTACCCGCTGGCCGCCGGATTGGTGGCCCTGTTCTGGTGGCGCCAGCGATCAGGGCCCACCACCCTCTTCGAACCCGACCGGCCCTCCCGGCCGGTCTGGGCCGCGTTGGCCGTGAACGGCATCGTGGGCACTGGCCTCGTCATCACCATGGTCGACGTGCCCCTCTTCGTGAACACCTCCGAATCCGATGTGAAGAACGGGGCCGTCACTGCCGGTCTCCTCCTCGCCGCCCTCACCGTTTCCATGACCATCGCCAGCTATGTCGGTGGCCGCGCCACCGAGCGGGTGGGACCCCTGCAGCCCACCGCGGCCGGGTTGACCGCGGTGGTGGGAGCATTCGTCCTCATGGGCACAACCTGGGATCGGGCCAGCGGCTACCCGCTCATGGCCCTCCACCTGTCCCTTCTGGGCATCGGCTTCGGGCTGGTGTTCGCCCCCACCACCACAGCTGTGGTGGACGCGGCTCGGCCGGTCGAACGAGGAGGGGCCGCCGCGGTGGTGATGGCGGTCAGGCTCGTCGGCTTCAGCATCGGCCTGGCCGCCCTGACCGCCTATGGACTGGCACGGTTCGACACCCTGAGGTCACGGGTCGACCTTCCCGCCATCAGCGACCCGGGCTTCGGTGCCGCCATCAACGAGGCTCAGGCCCAGGTCACGGCCACCGCCATCGCCGAGACGTTCCTCCTGGCCGCCCTTGTGACCGGCCTGGCCGGCCTGGGTGCACTAGCCCTTCACTCCTCGTCGTCGAGTGCGGCCAGCCAGCCCTCCCAGTAGAGCGTCCACTCCTCGACCTTGTCCTGGGCGACCGGCTTGGCGTGGGCCACCAAGCCCGCGGGGACACCAGAGCTCCGGCGGGATCCTGCTCCAGAGACCATTGGACCAGCACCAGCTGGTCCAAGCGGTGCACGAGGCACTTGCGCGATGATCCGACGGCACCCCCCGGTGCCGTAGCCACCTCGTAGGAGCAGACCCATGACGATGTTCGATCTGAGCGACCGCGTTGCCCTCATCACCGGATCCACCAAGGGCATCGGCAGGTCGATCGCCGCCCGGATGGCCCAGGCCGGTGCCAAGGTCACGGTCTCGAGCCGCAAGGGTGACGTGTGCGACGAAGTGGCCGAGGAGATCAATCGCCACTGGGCGGCCAACGGGGGCGAGGCCGTCGCCATCCCCTGCCATGTCGGTAAGGAGGACCAGCTCGAGAGCCTGGTGAACCAGACCCTCGAGCGGTACGGCAAGATCACCACCCTCGTCCCCAACGCGGCGGTGAACCCTTACCACGGCCCATCGGCCGAAATCCCCATGTCGGCCTTCGACAAGATCCTCGAGACCAATGTGCGCAGCACGTTCAACCTGTGCCGGCTGGTGTTGCCCCACATGGTCGAGCGAGGCGAAGGGGGATCGGTCACGCTCATCGCCAGCATTGCCGGGCTGAAGGGTTCAGTCGATCTCGGGGCCTACGCGATCTCGAAGGTGGCCGAGCATCAGATGGCCCGGAACCTCGCGGTGGAGAACGGCCCCCACGGCATCAGGGTCAACGCCATCGCCCCCGGCCTCATCAAGACCGACTTCGCCCAGGCCCTGTGGACCGACCCCCAACGACTGGCCGCGGTGGAGAACACGCTCCCCCTGCGCCGACTGGGCGACCCCGACGAGGTGGCTGGTGCGGTGCTGTTCCTGGCCAGCGATGCCGGCGCCTACGTCACCGGCCAGGTGCTGAACGTCTGTGGAGGCAGCAGCGTCGTCTGACGCCCGAACCACAATGTGCATCCTCGTCATCGGAGGTACCGGTCCCACCGGTCCCCATGTCGTCAACGGGTTCGTGAACCGCGGCCATCAGGTCACGATCCTCCACACCGGCCGGCACGAGGTCGACACCCTGCCGCCCGAGTCGGTCGTTCCTCACATCCACGCCGATCCTGCACGTCGATGGTGGCCAAGGGCCACCTTCCCGCAACGGGAACCAGATTGACTCAGGGGCTCATCCCTCGAGCAGGGTGCACGCCGCGGCCAGGGGTCGGTTCACGCCCTGCAGCGCATCCTCGAGATGAGCCGGCGGCGACACACTGAGCTGGTATGACCCTTCGGACACGACCGGACTCCCGAGGGTGAACGAGCGCTCCAGTGTCGGATACCAGGTGTCGGTTCGTTCCAAGTCGAGCTGGAGACGACCCCAGTCGCCATCGTCATCGCTGCAGCGAGTGGGGCGGAAGGTGATGGCGAAGGTCCGCGTCTCGTGGGAGGGCAGGACGTACGGGAAAGGGGCCAGGTCCACGGCCGGTATTCGCAAGCCGTGTTCGTTTCGGTACACGGCGACGTCGATCACCTTCGCACCAGGAAGCTCGGCCGCGGCACCAGTCACCACCACATCGACCGGGCTGGAGTTGTAGAAGTGGGCGGTGACGGTGACCGCCTCGCCATCGGCCGACAAGCCCATCCTGGCCGACGAACTGCTCGAGCCACAGCAAGCCGGCGCAGGCCGGAAGTAGCCGTAGTGCCAAAGAGTGCCGCCCACGGCGACGAGCCCGATGAATACGAGCGCCAAGACCAGCCGCACCCACCACGGGCGGGGGGGCGGGACGAGAGCATCGATCGGGTCGATGCTCCGGCCGGTTGTCGAATCGCTGGTGATCGTCATCACAACTAGCTCCTCGTGGACTTATGTCATAATGTCCTGTGACAATGGTACAGTCAAGGAGATGAAAGCGAAACTAGGCTGGTCCCGACGCACGGGCATCATCACCACGCTGATCTCGGTCGTGGTCCTCATCGGCTTCCTGGTCCCGGCCCGGACCGGTGACGAAGGGCTGACCGCACCCCAGCTCGGTGTCCTCGCCGTCCTGGTTGTCCTCCTGCTCATCGGAGCCACGCTGATTGGGGCCCGACTGGCCGGAGTCGACCCCGAGGCGCAGCTGATAGCCAACCGCCTGATGACCAACTCCGAGCAACGCCGCCTGATGACCCGCTGGTTGCAGCGCACCCGCTGGGCCCGCAACGTTGGTGGCTACGCGGGCCTCACGTGGTGGCTGTTCGGCACCTCCCTTCGGGGTGACCTCCTGCTCTGCGGTTTCGGCGGTATCGCCCTGGGTTCGATGGCCGCCCAGCTCCACCACGTCCGCCGACGGCCCGGCCCCCGCACCGCCTCCCTCGAACGCCGATCGGTCAGCGACTACCTGAACCTGGCCGTTCGGCGGCGGATGATCGGCGTGGCGGTGGCCTCGGCCGTTCTTGCCGCCGCCGGGCTGGTCCTTCCCGATGCCCAGCGGGCCTTCCGGTGGGGGTTGACGGCCCTCGTGGTCGTGGCGCTCGCCCATGCGGTCCAATGGCGGGTCGCCACCCGGCCTCGTCCGGCCCTCGCGGCCGACCTCACCGAAGCCGACGACCTGGCCCGAGGGCTCGCCATCGGCCGAGGCCTGGCTCAGCCGGCCGTCTACTGCGCCCTGGTGATGTTCGCCCATGGGGCCGGCGGCCTGGAGCCCAGCCTGGGATGGCTGGCCGTCCTCATCGGCATGGCCGCCTGGCTCTACGCACTGGCCGCATGGTGGGGCAACCGTCGTCTGGGTCTCGACCGCATCATCGACCAACCTCTCGCTGCCACGACCTGAGCCCCGGTGATCCTCTCGGTCGACCCCACCCTTCCTCTGCCCGTCTATGAGCAGATCCGTGGTCAGATCGTCCGGATGATCGCCGCCGGCACCCTGGGGCCCGGGCACCGTCTACCCACCATCCGTCAGCTGGCCGTGGACCTCGGGCTGGCCAAGGGCACGGTGGCCCGGGCCTACGAGCTGCTCGAGTCTGACGGTGTCATCGAGACCCTGGGCCGCAAGGGTTCATTCGTCGTCGAGACGCCGCCCGTCAGCGCGGCCGACCGGGCCACCGAGCTGGCGCAAGCCGCCGAGTCACTCGTGGTCACCGCTCGACAGCTGGGGGCCGACCTCGATGAAGTGCGCCGGGCTCTCGATTCCGCCTGGCAGCGCTTCTGAGCGGGAGCAGCCCCGCCAGCGCGAACAGTCCGCCGACGGCAAACCCGGCGCGTTCGTTGGCCAGGGCCACGGCCGCGCCGATGATCACCGCACCCAGGGCGAAGGCGAGATCGAAGAGCATCGAGAAGCTGGCCACGACGAAGGCCCGGTCGTTGGGGTCGGCCCGGTTCACGACGAAGGCCAGCAGGGCCGCGAAGCTCATCGCCATGCCGGCGGCGAAGACAACCACACCCAGGTACAGGCCTCCGGCGCTGGGAAGCGCGGCCAGGATGAACAGCCCCAGGCCGATGCCCACCAGCGACAGGGCCGAGACCCGTAGGGCGCCGGAGCCGGTTCCGATGGGGTGGCCAGACCCAGCACGATGCCCACGGTCACCAGGCCCGCTGCCACCACCCAGACCCGGTCATAGTTCGAGCCGTCGAACAGCCACTCGCCCAGGGGTGGTCCGGCGGCCATGTCCTGGATGGCGGTGGCCAGACCGACGAAGGCGAACGCCTCGCCCGCCCCGAACAGGAGCCGGAGGGCCACGACCGCCAGCAGGGAGTCGACGACCAGGTAGCCGAGCAGTGACAGCGCCACCACGATCATTCCGCCCACCACCAGAACCCGCCGGCCGTACCGATCTCCCAGTCGACCAGCCACCGGCCTCAGGAGAGCGGCGGTCACCCCGAACGATCCGACGGCCATCCCGACCGATGCGCCGGTACCCCCGAGCTCGTCCTCGACGAACCGCGGGAGCACCGGGTACAGGTCGTCCAACCCGAGAAGTAGGCCAGCCCGGCCGCGGTGACTATGAGGAACCGCCAAGTGAGCAGTCGGCTCCGGGCCGCCGGGGGCGGGGAATGCACGGTCGGCACCCTACGCGGCGGCAGGGAGCCCGCCGCTAGTGTCGGCCGCGAGACCCAGAGGGGGAACCATGACCGAGCCGACCCCATCCCCACCATCGGCCGCCGATCTGGACGCCGCGGTACTGCGGCCCGGGCCAGCTATGTGGCCCAACACCGGGGCAGCGCCACGGCCAACGACCGGGCCCGGGTGGTCATGCCCGGGGGCAACACCCGGTCGGTCCTGCACTTCGATCCGTTCCCATTTCGAGTGACCTCGGCGGCTGATGCCACCCTGATCGACGTCGACGGTCATTCCTATGTCGACTTCTGTGGCAACTACACCGCCGGCCTGCCGGGCCACTCCCCCGGTCTGGTGCGCGACGCAATCATCGAAGCCCTCGACCAGGGCTGGGCCGTGGGTGCAACCCACAACCGCGAGATCGAGCTGGCTGAGCTGGTGTGCGAGCGGTTCGCCTCGATCGAACAGGTCCGGTTCACGAACTCGGGTACCGAAGCCAACCTCATGGCCATCGGCACCGCCCTACACCACACCGGCCGGACCGGGGTTGGCGTCTTCGACCACGCCTACCACGGCGGCGTACTGGGATTCGGCGACCTCGACGCCGAGCACCACCACCCCCTCAACGTCCCCCACCGGTTCATCGTGGCACCGTTCGACGACGAGGCCGGTCTCGATGGGTTGTTCTCCGACACCGATCTGGGAGGTGTGGTCATCGAGGCCGTACAGGGTTCCGGTGGGTGCCGGCGGGCGGGGCCCAGCAGCGCTTCGGGGTCCTCCCCGACATGACGACATTGGGCAGGTACCTGGGTGGAGGCATGACCTTCGGGGCCTTCGACGGCCGGCATCATCTCATGGCCCACTTCGATCCGTTGGCCGGTGGGGCACTGACCCAGGCGGGCACGTTCAACAACAATGTCGTGAGCATGGCCGCCGCCATCGCCACCCTGCGCCATGGCCTCGACACCGATGTGCTGGACACGGTCAACGCTCGCGGCGATCGGCTGCGGGAAGAGCTGGGTTCCATCTTCTCGGCGGCCGAGCGGCCCGTGAGCGTGTCAGACCGCCCAGACCGCGACGGCGGTCACCACCACGACCCCGACGCCGAAGGCAATCTGCTGGATCCCGAGCACCTTGGGCGGGCGAGGAGGTCGCCGTACCGCCACAACATTGAACAGCCCGACCACGGCCAGAGCCCCAACCGGGGCGAACGGGATGGCATCGGGTACCCACGCCACCGCGGCCGCGGCCACGGCCAGTACCTGAGCCAGATCGCTGTGCCACAGCTTGAAGGGTCGGCCCCGAGCCCGGAAGAGCTGGGTTCGTACGTGGGGGATGGCGGCTGCGGCGCGGGCCGCGATCACAGCCCAGAGACCGAGGGCCAGCGAGGTCTCCTTGCCATCAGCCAGGACGATCACGGCCGCCATCGAGCTGATCCCCACTGTTCCACACAGCTCGGGAATGAGGCGCCGGCCCCGGCTCTTCATGTCGAACCAGAGCTCAACGGCGATGAGGGGGCCGGCCACCACCAGCGGCCACCAGAAACCGCTCTCCCCGAGGATCACCGCGGCGACGGCCAGGGCCACGATGATGGCCAGCTCCACCGCGGCGACCCGAGCCGCCAACCCGGTGCGGTCGAGCCAACGGTCACGGAAGCGGTCGACCAGTACCAGCTTCAGCGGGGTGCGGGCCAGGAACCCCAGGAGGGCGGCCACCCCGACGGCGAGCCCGGCCCACGACGGCGCCACCAGCAGACCCAACACAACCGGCTCGAGGGTGAGACTCCAGCCCCCGTGTTCAGTGGGCATGGCGACACTGCGTAGCACTGATTGGGGTCGGGCTACTTCGCTCTCACCAACTCCTTCGGGGCCCACCCTGCGACCTTACCCAGCCCCCGATCACCCGGCTGTCACATCCCCACTCTAGGCTCGCGCACCAACACCAATCATGGAGGTCAGTCATGGCCGAATTCACGTCCCACGCCCCCGGCACACCGTCCTGGGTCGATCTCATGAGTCCCGACATCGACGGGTCGAAGGCCTTCTACCAATCAGTGTTCGGCTGGCAGGCCGACGACCAGTTCGACGACGACGGCGATCGCGCCTACGTCATGTTCAGCCTCAACGGCAAGAGTGCCGCCGGACTCGGCGGCCAGCCCCCCGACATGGGTGAGATGCCGGCGATCTGGAACACCTTCATCGCGGTGGCCGACGTGGCCGCCACCACCGACGCGGTCACCGCGGCCGGTGGCGCGGTGATGATGCCGGCCATGCAGGTCATGACCGCCGGCGAGATGGCCATCTACGCCGATCCCACCGGGGCGGCGTTCTCGGTGTGGAAGCCGGGCGATCACATCGGCGTCGAGATCGGCAACGTTCCCAACACCCTCTCGTGGAACGAGCTCATGAGTCGCGACATCGACACAGCCAAGGCCTTCTACTCCAGGGTCTTCGGTTGGCAGTACGACGAGATGGACATGGGACCGGGCGGCATCTACAACCTGATCGCCGGCGGTGAGAGCGGCGTGCTCGGTGGGCTCATGGCCATGCCGCCCGATATGCCCGAGCAGGTCCCCAACCATTGGATGACCTACTTCTCGGTGGAAGACATCGAGGCCACCATCAAGACCATCACCGAGGCCGGCGGCACCCTGGCCAACGGCCCCATGTCCGTGCCGGGAGTGGGAACCATGGCTGCCATCCACGATCCCCAGGGTGGCGCCTTCTCGCTGATGCAACCCGAAGTGGAGTGACCGGCCGCCGGTCTCGTGGGCCCACTCGGTGACAGGGAAGCCGGTCCCACCTGATCGGCAAGCTGGTTGACGAGGACCACCCATGTTCCCCAGCCCGCGACAGCCCGGTCAACGATCGAGGGCGGCGGCCTCCAGGCCATTCAGGATCAGGTCGAGACCGAAGTCGAACTCTTTGCCGAAGTCATAGCCCGGCTTCATCACGTGCTGGGCCACCAGCTCCATCATGTGGGGGTAGTTCTCCATCGGTGCCCCCGCGGCGACGGTGTCGACCAGCTCGGCCATCTCGTCGCCGCTGGTGGCGGGTAGGGAGGCCTCCTGGAGGGCGAATCCGTAGATGAAGGCGTCGATGACGGCGTAGGCATGAGCAGTCATCTCGACTGACAGGCCGCCCCGGCGCAGGCAACCCAGAACGGCGTCGTGATGGCCGAGGGTGGCGGGCCCGGGGTTGGTGCGCGACTCCATGAGGGGAGCGGCCCACTGGTGGCGGGCCAGGACCGCCCGGGCCGACCGGGCTCGCACCCCCATGGCCGTCTTCCAGTCGGTATCGTCGGGAGGGAGTTCGATCTCGGCGAAGACCAGGTCGACCATGCCGTCGATGATGGCTTCCTTGCTCGGGAGGTGGTGGTAGATCGACATTGGTTTGGCGTCGATCGTGGCGGCCAGCTTCCGGATGGTGAAGGCCTCGATCCCGATCTCGTCGGCCAGGGTCAACGCCCCTTCGAGGACCAGTTCTGGGCTGAGGGTGGGGGCCATCGGCGAACTCCTCCTTGACCGAACGTACTTAGTACGAATATGGTAGCACAAAGGCTCGTACTTAGTACGGATCACGATTGTCAAGAGAGAGACCAAGCGATGCACGATCTAGAAGAAGCCGCCGACCCGGCCCCCGAAACGCCCGGTGCCGGCACCATGAAGGCCATCGTCCAGGACCGCTACGGATCCGCCGATGTCCTCGAGTTCCGCCGGGTCTCCCGACCCGCCCTCGAATCCACCGAGGTCCTCGTCGAGGTCCATGCCGCCGGGGTGGATCGGGGTACCTGGCACCTCATGACCGGGCTCCCCTACCTGGTGCGAATCGCCGGTTTCGGATTGACCCGGCCCAAGCAGCCCATCCCCGGGCTCGACGTGGCCGGCCGGGTCGTCGCCGTTGGTGATGAGGTCACCCGGTTCACCGTGGGCGACGAGGTCTTCGGCATTGCCAGCGGGTCGCTGGCCGAGTACGCCACCGCCTCCGAGGACAAGCTGGCCCCCAAGCCCGGTGCCATCTCCTTCGAACAAGCGGGTGTGGCCGCCGTCTCGGGCATCACCGCCCTGCAGGCGCTGGTCGAAGTGGGCCGGCTCGAAGTGGGCCAACGGGTGCTGATCGTCGGCGCGTCTGGCGGGGTCGGCTCCTTTGCCGTTCAGTTGGCCAAGGCTCTGGGCGCCGAGGTCACGGGTGTCGCCGGACCGTCCAACCTCGACCTCGTCCAATCGCTGGGGGCCGACCATGTACTCGACCACACCCGCGACGACCTCACCCAGGGCGACCCCCACGACCTGATCATCGACATCGGTGGGCGGACTCGTGTCGCCCGGCTTCGACGGGCCCTCACCCCGAGAGGAACCCTGGTGATAGTCGGCGGCGAGGGTGGCGACCGGCTCACCGGTGGCATCGGTCGCCAGATCCGTGCCGTCCTGGTGTCACCGTTCGTGAGTCAGCGCCTCACCATGGTGATCAGCAAGGAGCACCACTCGTTCATGGATCAGCTCGCCGAGCACATCAGCTCCGGGGCGGTCACTCCCTCCATCGGGCGGCGCTTCACCCTGGCCCAGGCCCCCGAGGCCCTCCGCCTCATGGACCAGGGTCAGTCCCGGGCCAAGTCAGTCATCACCGTTCGCGACCAGGACGCCCGATGACCACCGCCTTCACCCCTCCGGCGCTGGTCGCGCCCCCTGCTCCCGCTGACCCAACCCCACGCCAGGCGGCGCGGCTGGCCGGCCTGTCGTACTTCGTCCTTTTCGGGTTGGCCATCTTCGCCAACTTCTTCGTCCGTGAGGGCCTGGTGGTGGCCGACGACGCGGCAGCCACCGCCGCCAACATCGCCGAGTCCGAAGGCCTGTTCCGCCTCGGCCTGGTCAGCTTCCTCATGATCTTCCTGCTCGATGTGGTGGTGGCCTGGGCCCTGCACATCGTCTTTCGCGACACCAATCGCGACTTGTCACGACTGTCGGCCTGGTTCCGGCTCACCTACACCGTGCTGTTGGGCGTTGCCACCCTCTTCTTCTTCCAAGCCCTCCAGCTCCTCAGCGGAGCCGACTTCCTGTCGGCCCTCGGGTCCGGCCCGGTGGAGGCCCAGGCCCTGGTGGCCCTCGAGACCTTCAACTCGGCCTGGCTGATCGGGCTGGCCGCCTTCGGAGTCCATCTGGCCCTGCTGGGCGTGCTCGTAGTGCAGGCCGCACAGACCTCGCGAGCCCTGGGGTGGCTGGGGAGGCTGCTGGTCATCGCAGGAGTCGCCTACCTGGTCGATACCGGAGCCCACGCCCTGCTCGGCAACTACGCCGACTACGAAGGGCTGTTCACAACCATCGTCGTGGTGCCGGCGGTCATCGCCGAGCTCTGGCTGGGGCTGTGGCTCTTCCTCCGAGGTGGCGGCCACTCAGCTTGATCGATCGCCATCCGACCCTTGGCGGCCCGGTGGCGACCTGATTCACCGTCACGGCCGGGCTTGTCTGCGTCAGGAACCGGGGCGGCCGTGGCCTAGCCTCCGGAGGATGTCAGAGAGGGTCGCCGCGCTCGAAGAGCTGCACCACAGTCTGGTCGGGGCCGAGCTGCCCCTTGATCTCGGCGACGCCGACGATGCCCGGCGGACCCGCGATGAACTGATCGCCCAGATCAACGACTACCTGCTCCTCCGTCTCCGCCAGTTGGACGCCCCCCTCCTGGCCGTCATCGGCGGCTCGACGGGAGCGGGGAAGTCGACCCTGACCAATTCGATCGCCGGTGCCGACGTATCGACGGCTGGAGTCCTACGCCCCACCACCCGGGTGCCGGTCCTGGTCACCCACCCCGAGGACCAGGAGTGGTTCGTCGGCGACGGCCTCCTTGCCCAGTTGGCCCGCAGTTTTCGGGCACGACCGGCTACCGGTGGGCTCGATCTGGTGGCTTCGCCGCGGATCCCGCCGGGTCTCGGCGTCCTGGATGCGCCCGACATCGACTCGATCGAGGTGGCCAACCATGATCTCGCCACCCAGCTCCTGGGGGCCGCCGACCTGTGGCTGTTCGTGACCACCGCGGCCCGCTATGCCGACGCGGTGCCGTGGGACTACCTGGCCCGGGCCCGGGAGCGGGCCATCGCGCTGGGAGTAGTGGTCAACCGCATTCCGCCGGGAGCCACCGGCGAGGTCGTCACCCACCTCCAGGAGATGCTCACCGCCAACGGGCTGGGTGATGCCCGCCTGTTCGCCATCACCGAAGGGGAGTCGGTCGACAGCCGCCTGCCTCCGGAGACGATCGCCGAGATAGACGGCTGGCTACGAGGTCTGGTCACCGACGCCGAGTCGCGCCAGAACCTCGTCCGCTCAACAGTCGATGGGGCGATCAGGTCCATCCCTGGCCGCGTTGGACGGGTCGGGGCCGCGATGCAGACCCAGGCGTCCGGCGCCGAGGCGTTGCGGGCACTCAGCCGCCATCACTACGACGCCGCCCTGAGTGCCATCGATGCCGAGCTCGACAAGGGCACCCTGTTGAGGGGCGAGGTGCTCGAGCGCTGGCGCGAACACGTGGGCACCAGCCAGTTGATGGATGGCCTCCAGCGGGGGGTGGGCCGGATCCGCGATCGCATTTGGTCGGTGTTCACCGGGGCGGCGGCACCCACCGACGCCGCCCAGGGCCAGCTCGAATCGAACCTCGAAGTGCTCATCCGCCAGGCCGCCGATCAGGCCGCGCTCGAGACGGTGGAAGGGTGGGAGTCCCTGCCCGGGGGTGATCAGGTCTTGGCGACCTCGGCCCGCGGTATCGACCGGGCATCGGATCAGCTCACGACCCGCACCATGGGGGAGATCCGCGAGTGGGAGACCCGAATCCTCGAGCTCGTGCGTGACCAGGCCGGCAACCGTCTCGCCGTGGCCCGCACCCTCTCCCTGGGCATCAACGGAGTGGGCCTGGCCCTGATGGTGGCCGTGTTCTCCCAGACCGGCGGTCTGAGTGGTGGCGAGGCCGGTGTGGCCGCGGGCACGGCGGCGGTCAGCCAGACGGTCCTCACCGCGGTGTTCGGCGAGCAGTCGGTGCGCACTCTGGCCCGCACCGCCCGCGAGGATCTGCAGCTCCGACTGGCCGGAGTGTTCGAGGAGGAGCGGAACCGGTTCGAGACCCTCCTGGCCACCGTCGTCGCGCTGGCCGGACCCACCGGGGCGGGTAAGTCTTCCCTGTTCAACGCCTTGTGCGGCGCCGACATCTCAACCACCGGAGTCCGTCGCCCCACCACCGGAGCCGTGCATGGGTGTGTCTGGGGGGATGGCGCCGAGTCCCTGCTCAACTGGTTGGGTGTGACCCACCGCCACCATCTGCCGGCTGGTGACTCCGGGTTGGACGGGTTGGTGCTCCTGGATCTGCCCGACTTCGACTCAACGGCCACCGCCCACCGCGTCGAGGTTGATCGCCTGGTAGAGCTGGTCGACCTCCTCGTCTGGGTCATCGATCCCCAGAAATAGGCCGACGAGTCTCTCCACCACGGATACCTGGCTCCACTGGCCAGCCACGCCAACGTGATGCGCTTCGTGCTCAACAAGATCGACACAGTCGAGCCAGCCGCCGTCGACGGGGTGGTCGGTGATCTCACCCACCTCATCGGCCAGGACGGCATTGCTGACGTTCGAGTACTGGGCACCGCGGTGACCCAGGACCGGGGTGTGGCCGCGATCAGTGAGCTTCTGCACAAGGAGGTGGAGGCCAAGGAGGGCGCAGTGGCCCGGGTGAACGCCGACCTGATCTCAACCGCCCGAGGTATGCGGGGTGGAGGCACGGCCAACGGGCTCAGCTCCCACGATCACAAGGAGCTGGTGGCCGGCCTCGGGCGGGCGGCAGGGGTCGAGATCGCCGCCAGCCTGACCGCCGCTCAACACCGCCGCGATGCCATCGACGCAATGGGCTGGCCACCGCTGGGGTGGCTCAAGCGTCGGGGACGCCATCCGGTGGCTGACCTCCCCCGAGCCGGGGCCTCCCCAGCCTCCGCGGCCGAGATCGCCGCCACCCTGCGCGACACGGGCGAAGCCATGGGCGCCGGGCTCGACCCGCCGTGGCCGGTGGCGGTGCGGCGAACGGCCCAGGGCCAACAGGCCACCGTCGAACAGGCCCTCACCTCGGTGACCGCGACTGCCGCCCGCGCCAGCCGCGCCCGGCCCCGCTGGTGGTCGATGGTGACCTGGCTCCAGCGGGTTCTCGGGCTGGCGGCCGTCGGCGGCGCGATATGGCTGTTCGTGATCGCGGCCCTCGGCGGCTTCCTCCAACTCGATACCGACCCCCTTCTCATCGATACGCCCGGAGCCAGCTGCATCCCCGTGCCCTCCGCCCTGCTGCTCGGGGGGGGTGATCCTGGGTCTCCTGCTGGCCGGGCTGGCCCGCGCCCCAGCCCGCGTAGGGGCCCGCCGTGCGAGCCGCCGAACCCGAGCCGAGCTCCGCCGCGCGGTCAACACGGTGGCGGCCCAGCAGGTGGTGACGCCGCTCGAGGCGGTCCTACAGGACCGAATGGAGATCGAAAGACTGCTGGACATGGCTGTCGGCTGAACAGCCCAGAGACCGAGCACTAGCGTGGGGGCCATGACCGGAACGTTCCACCTCGGCCTCGAGGCCGACATGCTCGACGACGCAACCCTCGCTGTCCTACCCGGCGACCCTGCCCGGCCCGCAGTGATTGCCGAACACCTCGATGATCCTTCGCACCTGGTGAGCAACCGTGAGTTCACCAGCTGGCTGGGCCGCATCGACGGCACCCCCATCATTGTCTGTTCCACCGGCATCGGCGGTCCGTCCACCTCGATCGCGGTCGAGGAGTTGGGCCAGCTGGGGGTCCGGACCTTCCTTCGGGTGGGCACCACCGGGGCCATCCAGCCCAACATCGGGGTCACCGATGTCATCGTGAGCCAGGCCGCCGTTCGACTCGACGGCGCCAGCCATCACTTCGCACCGGCCGAGTACCCCGCAGCCTCCGACTTCGAGTGCACCCGCGCCCTGGTCGACGCCGCCACCGCGTCGGGGATCCGCTCCCATGTCGGGATCACGGCCAGCTCCGACACCTTCTACCCCGGACAGGAGCGCTACGACACCGTGTCGGGTCGGGTTCTTCCCCGGTGGCGGGGCAGTGCCGCCGAGTGGGAAGCACTGGGTGTCCTCAACTACGAGATGGAGTCAGCGACCCTGTTCGCGATGTGTTCGGCCAACGGCTGGCGAGCAGGGTGCGTGGCCGGCGTTCTGGTGAACCGCCACCTGCAGGAGACGCCCGATTCCAACACCATCGAGACGGCCGAACAGAACGCCATCCGGGTCGTACTGGGTGCGTCGAAAGCTCTCATGCACTGACTCGGTCGCGGGCCGGCTCCCTCGACGGAGGCGTCGGTAGGGTGAGCCGATGCGGAACCTTCGGTTGGAAGTCCTCGTCGAGCCGGTCAAAGAGCACGAGCCCGGCCCCCACGTCCACGCCGCTCTCGCCGCGCTGGAACAGGAGGGTCTCGAGCCCGATATGGGGCCCTTCGCCACCACGGTGGAAGGTGGAGCCGAGCAGATCGCCAGCGCACTGAGCCACATGCTCCTCTCAGCCATCGAATCAGGGGCCACCGCACTCCAGATTCGAGTCGAGGTCAGCGATGAGCGCTGACCCCGAGAACTTCCTCGGTGCCCTACGTCCAGTGATCGAGGCCCTGGGGGCAGCCCTCATCCCCGAGCAGTTGGCCCGACCAGGCGATGTTCCCGTCGAGTGGAACGGCTCCACCGTGACCTACGTCCGGAGCGCGGAGCTTCATGGTGCACTCGAGCGTCTGGTCACCACGGTCGAGCGCAAGACCGGCTCGACCCTGCAGGACATGAGCCGGACCGAGAAACAGACTGCGGTGCGAGTGCTCGACGAACAGGGTGCCTTCTTGCTGCGGGGAGCCGCGGAGAGCATCGCCAAACGGATGGGAGTGAGCCGGGTGACGCTCTACTCCTACCTGAACGCCATCCGCCCCGAACCGAACGGCGGGGCCCCGCTCAGCTGAGGTCGGCCCCCGCTTAGCCGTTGGCCGACCCTTGCTGGCCCAATCATGGGGGCACCATCCAGAGACCGGCCGGGCAAGACCTACTATCGGCCCCATGACACGTCTCGTTCTCACCAATGGCCGGATCTTCGACGGAACGGGTGCCGACCCGGCCGTGGGCGACATCGTCATGGAGGACGGGCTGATCGCCGACGTCGGGTCGGGACTCGACGGCGATGAGTCGATCGACTGCCGCGGGAAGCTCATCACGCCCGGCATCTTCGACTGCCATGTCCACTTCATGGCCGATGGTGACTTCTCACCGAACACCCACCTCAACGCACCGTTCTCTCTCCAGTTCTATTTGGCCGCCGAGCGCATGCAGCGCACCCTGGCCGCCGGTGTCACCACCGTTCGCGAAGCCGGAGGGGCTGACCTGGGGGTCAAGGAAGCCCGCGAGCTGGGCCTCATCCCGGGACCGCGGATGCAGATCTCGCTCACCATGCTGTCCCAAACCGGCGGCCACGGAGACTCGTGGGAGGTGTGCGGCGGGTTCATGCCCGGGATGATGGACGAGCACCCGGGCCGCCCCCACAACATCGTCGACGGGCCCGAGGAAATGCGTCGGAAGGTGCGTGAGCTGGTTCGAGCCGGCGCCGACGTCATCAAGTGCGCGACCTCTGGTGGTGTGATCTCACCCCGCTCCAACCCCAGCCATGCCCATTTCCGGGACGACGAGCTCGACGCCATGGTCGCCGAAGCCAGCGCCGCCGGACGGCACGTGATGGCCCACGCCCAAGCGACCGATGGCATCAAGAACGCGATCCGAGCCGGCATCCGATCGATCGAGCACGGGATCTGGCTCGACGACGAGGCCATCGAGATGATGCTCGAGGCCGGTACCTACCTGGTGCCGACACTCATCGCCCCCATGGGCGTCATCGACGCCGCCGACCGGGGTGCCGATGTCGCAGACGTCATCCTCAACAAGGCACGAGCCGTGGTGGAGGACCATCAGGAGTCAGTGGGACGGGCCATTGGGGCTGGGGTGAAGATCGCCATGGGAACCGATTCGGGGGTGACCCCCCATGGCGAGAACCTGAGGGAGCTCGCCGCCATGGCCAACCTGGGCATGACGCCGGGTCAGGTCTTGGCGTCGTCCACGTCGATCGCCGCCGAACTGATGGGCATCGAGGACGAGGTCGGAACCTTGCAGCCGGGTATGGCCGCCGATGTCGTGGTCTTCGCGGGAGACGACTTCGACGTCACCAACCTCGGGGCACGGGTCGAGACCGTCATCCAGGCCGGATCCGTACACCCGTGAGTGGTCGAGCGCGGCAGGCCGCGACCAGGGCGGTCCGATCGGCCTTGGAGGTGGGCGCCTCCCGGGTCGCGTCGAGCGGGCGGCTGATGAACGTCGTCTACGACCTCATGAACCAGACCAACTTCGCTGGCCTGTCCGAGCACGAGGAGATGCTGAGCGATTCGGTTCGGGTCGAGACCTACCACCGCGGCATCCACCGCCAGGTCAAACCCGGCGACGTGGTGCTCGACCTGGGTACCGGGGCGGGCCTTCTGGCCTTCATGGCCTCCAAAGCCGGGGCCAAGAAGGTGTACGCCGTCGAGCACTCCGACTTCATCGAGGTTGCTCGCGAGATCGGGCGCCACAACGGCATCACCAACATCGAGTACGTGCAGGCCAACAGTCGCGAGTTCACTCCACCCGAGCCGATCGACGTCGTCATCCACGAGCAGATGGGTGACGAACTGTTCAACGAGAACATGCTGGTGAACCTGCTCGACCTCCGAGATCGGGTCCTCGCTCCCGGCGGCCGGATCCTGCCGGCCCGGTTCCGTCTGTTCATGGAGCCCGTGTCCTTCCACGAGTCGATGCGGGTCCGTCGCTTCTGGAACATCGAGCTCCCCGATGGCCTCGACCTCAGCCCCATGGAACAGTCCCTGGTCGCGGCCCGTTTCCATGTGGGCCACACCGAACAGCTCTGGACCCGCCCCGGATCGGTCTCATCCACAATGGATCAACCTGAACCAATTCTGGAGCTCGACCTCAACACGCTCGCCTCCATCGAGGATCTCCCTACCGACCATGTCATCGAACGCGCCGCCTCCGCCCCCACCATCGTCGATGGTCTGTGCGTCTGGTTCGAGGCAATCTTCGACAACGACACCATGCTGTCGACCTCACCCCTCGCCCCCGTCACCAGTTGGGGCAACCGCCTGTTCCGCCTCGACCGGGAGCTCGCCGAGAACGAGCGACTGCGTCTCTACGTACACATGGATCAGCTCGTCGAGCCGGCGAGCTGGAGCGTCGAGGTCCTCTAGAGCCGCTCTCCCGTCAGCGGTCGACGAGGGGAATGCGAAAGCCGACTCGGGCACCACCGAGGACCGATTCGGTGACGGCCACTTGGCCACCGTGCTGTTCGACGATGCCGGCGACGATCGAGAGGCCCAGACCAGATCCGGCCTCGGCGCGGTCCTGGTCGCGGCGGTAGAACCGGTCGAACACTCTTCGTCGCTCTTGGGCGGGAATGCCTGGCCCGGCGTCGTCAACGAACACGCCGCCGGGGCCGGCCTCGACCGCGATGGGAGTGCCAGGGGGGCTGTACTTGTCGGCGTTGCCCAGCAGGTTGGTCACAGCCCTGGCCAGCGATTCGGCGTCTCCCATCACCGTCACCGGAAACACTTGGGTGGTCACGTCGCGTCCTGAGCGGCGGATGAAGGCCTCGACGGCCGAATCAACAACGGCGTCCAGCCGCACTGGGACCGCGGGCGGCGGCTCGTGGGAGTCGGTGGCCAGTTCAATGATCTCGGCCATGACATGGTTCAGCTCCGCCACCTCGCGGCGAACACCCGCCAAAGTCTCCTGCCTGGTGGCAGGGTCGGCATCAGCAGCCCGGATGAGCCAGTCGACATTGGCGGTCACGCTGGTCAGAGGGGTTCGCAGCTCGTGGGCTGCGTCCTGAACCAGTCGCCGCTGCTGCTCTTGAGATAGCTGGATTGCCTTGAGCATGCGGTTGAAGCCCTCCCCGAGGCGCCCGACTTCGTCGCGGCCCGTCGATGGCACCGACACCCCGAAGTCGCGAGTCTCTGCGACGTCGTCGACAGCGTTCGTGAGTACCCGCAAGGGGCGAGTGGTGCGCTGGGCAAGAACCCAGCCAGCCACCGCGGCCAGCACTGCGACCACACCGGCGGTGACAAGTGTGCGGGTCTGGAGGGCATCGAGCAGGCTGGCTGACTCGTCCAATGAGCGAGCGACCTGTACGGCACCCTCGCCGTTGAGGTGGTCGGTGATCATGCGGTATTCGTGGCCGCCGACCGTGACCGTCCGCAGTATGGATCGTCCGTCCTGGTGGGTGAGCTCGAGGTCGGTGTCGTCAACGGGCAGCAGGAGGCCGGTATTGGATACGATCTCGCCGTCACGGTCGAGGATCTGCACTTCGGCGTCGGGGCTCACGGCGACCACGACGGGTTCTCTCGACGACCGGTCCCGCCGGTCTCGGGGCTCGTCTCGGCGTCCGTCGGAGATCTCTGCTGCCCGTTCTTCCAGGAATCCGTCGATCTCGGCCATGACCTGGCGGTCGGCGGTGGCATAGGACGCCCCACCGACCAGCAGCGCGGCTACCACGCCGACGACGGCAAAACCGAGGGCGAGGCGGGCTCCGAGACCCATCTCAGACCTTCTCCCCCCGCAAGACGAACCCGACCCCGCGCACGGTCTCGATGACGCGGGCGCTCCCGTCGGCTTCGAGCTTGCGGCGGAGGTAGCCGATATGAACGTCGAGTGATCTGGACGAGTCCCCGAAGTCGTAGCCCCAGATCCTGTCGTACATCACCGAACGTTCGAGCACGATCCCCAGATTGCGCATCAGCAGCTCGAGGATGGCGAATTCAGTCCGAGTCAGGTCGATCTCGCCGCTGGGGCCCAACACCAGGTGGCGCGGAACATCAAGGGTGAACGGTCCGGCCCCCAGTTGATCCCCGCCTTGGTCGTCGGCCCGGCGAACGAGTGCCCTCACCCTGGCCAAGAGCTCGTCGAGGTCGAACGGCTTGGTCACGTAGTCGTCGGCACCGGCGTCGAGCCCCGCGACACGGTCGCTGACCTCGTGCCGTGCCGTCAGCATCAACACCGGTGTGCGGTCGCCGCGGGCGCGCAGTCTGCGACATACACCGAGGCCGTCAACGAACGGCATCATCACATCGAGCAGGATCGCAGTGGGCTCATGGTCAGCGATGGCTTCGAGTGCGGCTGCACCATCGTTGACCGTGATCACCTCGTAGCCCTCATAGGTCAGGATGCGGTCCAGGGCCTGGCGGATCTCGCCGTCGTCTTCGGCGACCAAGATGCGTTGGCCTGGTTGGGAAGGATTCACGAGATTGCTCCAGTGCGCCACGCTTGGGGAGTGTGGATGTCAGAGTTGATTGTGGCGCGAAAAGGCCTGTTCCGGACCACCGAATGGTGATCCGGAACAGGGACAACCACCACCCGTGAGGGCAGAGGGGCGCAGTTCAGTGATCAGCGATCAGGCCCCCTCAGTATCCTCTTCGACGCCGTTTACCCGGTCAGTGACGCGGCCTTCGAGCTCGGCGAGCTTCTCGTCGGCTTCTTCCTGGGTGATACGGCCTTCGGCCACCTTTTCTTCGATGTGCTCGGTCTTGGCTGCCACCATCGCGTCGATCACAGAAGCTGCGTCGACACCATTGGCTTGGGCCACCGCGGCGATCGTATCTCCGCTGTCGAGGGCGGCCCGCAGGTCAGCCTCGTCGATCCCGATCGCCGCAGCAGCCTCTTCGAGGTCACAGCCGCCTCGATGGCCTCGACGACTGTCGTTGTCGCCCTCGACCTCCCCCTCCTCGGTAGCGGGGTCTTCGGTGTCCTGGACCAGAATGATGTCACCTGCGTCGGACGAGGCAGTGCTGTCGGCGGTTTCAGCGGTCGACGCGGGCACATCGTCGCCGTCGCTCTGGGCCGAGGCCACAGAGACCGACAGGCCTCCAAGGGTCAGGCCGGCGATCGTCGCCACGGTGAAGAGCTTTCGGTTCGTCATGATGGTTCTCCTTGTTGGAGGGGTTGCTGATGTCGTCGTCCACCATGAACGCCCTCGGGCAACGAGAAGGCAGGCGAGCGGCAAGACACTGACAAGAGATGGCGCAGTAGAGCGGCACCGGGATCGAAGCTCAGGAGGTGGGCCGGTGTTCTCGAATGAACTCGATTGGGTGGGTGTAGAGCTCGGAGACCTTCTCATCCGTGTCCAGCCCCAGATCATTGGGATAGGCACTGGCGCTGAGGTTCGAGGTGCGTATCTCGAAGTGCAGGTGCTCGACGTCCCAGAGCTCGAGACCTTCGGTTCCATCGGTCTTGCCAACCAGGCCAATGCGCTGGTTGCGTGTGACGATCTGGTTGAGCTCCACTTCCACGGTCCCGCAGTGGGCGTACTGAGCCCAGACCCTCTTCGTCTCACCATTCTCGACATAGTCGTGCTGAATGAGGATGAGATTGCCCCAGCCCAGGTCTTGGTCCCCCTCATGTTTGTCGGGGTACGCCTCTCGGTCGTAGACGATTTCGACCACCACCCCATCAGCGATTGCCCAGAGTTCCTCGCCCGCTGAGCTGCCTTCCTCCTTGAAGAAGTCGATCGAAGGATGAATGCCGTCCTCGCGGTGCACGAGGTAGCTCGAGGGGTCGAAGCGTTCGTCCGGGTGAGGCGGTTCTGTCCAGCCCGTCATTTCGCCGGGGGCAACCGGGAAGTCGAAGCCGTCTGCGATGGCGTTGTCGACGACGATGGCAACGGTTCCTTCGTTGTCGCTGCCACACGATCCCAGTGCCAGAGCAGACGCCAGAATCACCAGTGCAGGAAAGGCTCTGCGTTTCTGTCGACCACTGGCATCAGAGCTGGCGGTGTACGGCATGGAGGTTTCCTCGAATCGTCAGATGTTGGTGGTACCACGCACGGTCCGACCAAGTGTGCGCCCATGCCCTCGATGTGGTCCCGCCGTTCACCATGAGGGGCCGGTGACGACCAATCGGAGCGGGCCCATCTTGGGCAGTCAGCGGATCTCGTTTCCTGTGCCTCGCGGCCCCAACGGCTGCAAGCTGAGATTGGTGGCACTTCGCCAGAGCCATTCAGCGGGCCCGAATCGGTATCGATCGAGCCACGCCTTTGACCACCAGAGCTGAAGGGCCCATACACCGACGGTGAAGACGGCGATCGTGGATCTGGTGAGGTCGACCCCAGCCAGCAGCACGGTGAGTACGGCGACACCGATCACCGACTGGGTGAGGTAGTTGGTCAGGGCCATCCTTCCCGTGGCCCGCAGTAGGACCACGAGCGACGTTTCCGGTCTCTTGTTCCACAAGACGATGAGCCCGATGTAGCCGAGGACCATCGGAATGGTGCCCAACGTGTTCGGAATCGAGCCGACCAGAGCCATGTCGGGGTTGAAGTCGTTGGCTGCGACATGGACAACGCCAAACGCCGCGAGCGGCACGCCGACTCCGAGACCCCAGGCGCTCAGACGACGATAGAACGACGATGATCGGTCTCCGGTGAGGATCCCGGTCTTGTAGAGGCCGACCCCGATCAGCATCATGCCGATCGCCCGAGCGAACGGATCAACGGTATGGAACAGGTCCATCCGGTATGAAGAGAGATCGGCACCGCTTGGGTCAACCGTGCTCTGAGCCCATGCAGCCATTGCCGGCGAGACCATCACGGTCAGAACGCCTGAGAGATACAGCGTTCGTGGCGCGAGCCGTCTCAGCAGTAGCAACACCGGTGCTGCAAGCGCATAGGTCGCGAGGACGTCTCCTGCCCAGAGCAGAGAGTGGAGGAGGCCGATGAACAACAGGAGCAGGTTGCGCCAGAGGCTGATCAGCATGGCCCGCTGCCCCTTCGCCTCGGCCCCATCGGCGTAGAGCACGATCCCGGCTCCGAACAGCGCCGAGAAGAGGCCCATGAACTTCTGGTCGACAAATACCTCGCCGGCAACACCGATCACCCAGTCCAGCCAGGTCGTCATCCCGTCGGCGCTGATGTTGTCGTAGGCGGCGTCGATCAGACCGAACGAGACTGCGTTCATCACCAGGATGCCCAGCACCCCTACTCCACGGATCAGATCGAGACTGGTGTGACGTGACGGCGGCCGGGCCTCGGCAGCGATCCCGTCTGATCTGTCTCGGTGTAACTGCATAGGCCTACTGTTGACCAACTCGCTCCTCCTGAGAAGTGTCGATCAACACTGTCGGGTGACACTTCCTGGTGACCTCGAGGCTCATTACAGTCGAGACGTGACAGCTCACCGTGTCGAACGCAGCGTTCTGGTCGCCTTCGGCGCCATCCTCGCCGCAAGGCTGGTGGTTTGGTCCTACGTGGCGGCCGGCGATCGGATCCCGACCGGTACAGACATCAGGTCGCTCCAGCAGGCTGCCGTTCTCATCACCATCGACCTCGTTCTGCTCGTCGTCGTGCTCGCGCTGTACCGGCGGGGCTCGTCACCGAGGACCACAGTGGCGTTGTTGTTGGCGGCAGCGACCGTACCCGTGTTCTTGGACACGGCGTGGCTGCAAGACAGTGTCGGCCTCTGGCCGGGCGAGGAGGACCTG
>JAAEMS010000041.1 GCA_024225275.1 Actinomycetes bacterium | reverse complement strand
GGGTCGCCTTCGTTCCGTGCGGCTCATGGCTATCTGGGTCGCCTTCGTTCCGTGCGGCTCATGGCTCAGTATGAAATCAGATCTTGACAGCGTCAATCTCTATCTTTACGGTGACAACTTGTCACTGGACAGTTCTCACCGTGAAGATCTGGGGAACCACTCATGCTCGACCAGGCGACACCTACTGAACCGGTCCTACCCGACGAGCTCGACCCCATCCACCGGCGCCGGTGGATCACCCTGGCTGTCCTCTGCCTCAGCGTGTTCGTCACCGTGCTCGACGGCACCATCGTCAACATCGCGCTGCCCTCGCTGGTCGTCGAACTGGGGGCCTCGACCCGCCAGCTCCAGTGGATCGTCGACGCCTACCTCCTGGTGTTCACCGGCCTACTGCTGGCCGCCGGTGGCCTGGGCGATCGATTCGGCCGCAAGCGGTCCCTCATCGCCGGTCTTGTCATCTTCGGTGTGACCTCGGCCTACGCCGGGTCGGCCAACACCGCTGGCGCCCTCATCGGCGGCCGGGCCTTGATGGGGATCGGTGCCGCCCTCATCTTCCCGGCGACGCTCGCCGTGCTCACCAATGTGTTCACCGACGTCGGCGAGCGGGCGGCCGCCATCGGTATCTGGAGCGCGGTCAGCGGTATGGCGGTAGCAGCAGGCCCGATCACCGGCGGTTGGTTGCTCGAGAACTTCTGGTGGGGCTCGGTGTTCTTCATCAATGTGCCGGTCGTGATCGTCACGATCGTGGCCGCCATCTTCCTGGTCCCCGAGTCGCGGAAGCAATACGCTCCCCGTCTTGACCTGGGGGGCATCGGCCTGTCGATCGCCTCGATCACCGCCCTCGTGTTCACGATCATCGAGGCCCCGGAGTGGGGCTGGCTTTCGGCGTCCACTGCCGCTGGGTTCGGCCTCACCGCCCTGCTGCTCGGAATCTTCATCACCTGGGAGCTCCGGGCCGTGCATCCGATGCTGCCGGTCCGGATCTTCCGCAACCTGCGTTTCAGCGCGGCGAGTGTGGCTATCACCTCGGCCTTCTTCGCCCTCTTCGGGTTCATCTTCCTGGTCACCCAGTACTTCCAGCTGGTGCGGGGCTACAGCCCCCTCGAGGCCGGGCTGCGGACCCTGCCGGTAGCGCTTGCCATCGCCGTTGCCTCGGTCCTGGCCCCCCAGGTCGTGGCGCGGGTGGGCACCACCCGGGTGGTCGCCGTCGGGCTCGGCTCGATGGCCATCGCCTTCACCTGGATCTCGGCGGTGTCAGCCTCGACCCCCTACCTCGAGATCGTTGGCCAGATGATCCTGTTGGGCGGTGGCCTGGGGCTCACCACCGCGCCGGCCACCGAGTCGATCATGGGGTCGCTGTCCACCGAGAAGGCCGGCATCGGCTCTGCGGTCAACGATACGACCCGGGAGCTGGGCGGGACTCTGGGCGTCGCTGTGATCGGCAGTGTCTTCAACTCGATCTACATCGGAGCCCTGGCCGACGGACCGATCGTCGGCTCGTTGCCCCCCGGGGCCCGGACGGCCACCGAGGAGTCGGTGGGTGCGGCCCAGTTCGTGGCGGCTGGGCTGGGCGAGATGGCTCCGGGGTTCATCACCGAGGTGAACAACGCTTTCCTGTCGGGCTTGGCCGTCGGTTGTCTGGTGGCCGCGGCCGTGGCGGGTTCGGGGGCCATCTTCGCCCTGCGCTTCCTTCCCGCCCGGGAGGCGGTAGCGACCACCGTGGAGTGGTAAGAACGGTGGCATGGAACAGGAAGGCGAGTTCGATGTCGTGGTCGTTGGCAACGGCCTGTTCGGAAGTGCCGCCGCCCGGCATCTGGCCGTTCTCGGCGAATCGGTGGCCTTGGTCGGCCCGGGCGAGCCGGCCGACGCTCTGACCCACGACGGTGTGTTCGCCAGCCACTACGACGAAGGTCGGCTGACCCGGCGTTTCGACCGGCGGCCGAGCTGGGCGCCGGTCACCCGTCGGGCCGTCGACGGGTATCGGGCGCTCGAGGAGGAGTCGGGGATCGACTTCCACCATCCGGTCGGTGCCCTGATCTCCGGCCCCGCCGGCGACCTCACGGCAGACACCGATGAGAACCCGATCCCGATCCTGCTCGAGCGGGGTATTGACCACACCCTCTACGAGCCGGGCGACCGATCCTGGCGTGACGCCTACCCCCAGATCGATCTGCCCACCGACTACTACGTGATCCACGAGCCGGCCCCGGCCGGCCACATCAATCCCCGTCGCCTCATCGCCGCCCAGAACCTGGTGGCCGAGTCCAACGGTGCAATGATCGTTCGGGAGTTGGTGACCGAGGTCGTCGACGACGGTTCGGGTGCGCGGATCACCACCGAATCGGGTCGCCGGATCGGCGCCGAGAAGGTGTTGGTGGCAGCGGGAGCCTTCACCAACTTCAACGGGCTGGTGCTCGAGCCGCTACCCCTCACCATCGAAACCGAGGTGGTCGCCTTCGGCCGGGTGAGCCCGCACGAGGCCGCTCGCCTCGCTTCGACCCCCACCGTGAGCTACTCGATCGACGACCCGGTGATCGACAGCATCTACATGGTCCCGCCCGTCCTCTATCCCGACGGAGACCATTACATCAAGCTCGGCGCCAACACGACATCGGACCTGTTCCCCGAGACACTCCCCGAGATCCAGGACTGGTTCCGGACCGGCGACAGCGACTTCGCCCTGCCGAGCTTCGAATCGGCGCTGACCAGCTTGTGGCCGACCACCGAGTTCCTCGGCTTCGAGTCAGGACGTTGCATCCTGTGCCGGACCCCCAGCGGCGATCCGATGATCCGCAAGGTCGAAGAGCGGGTCTTCGTGGCCACCGCCGGAAACGGGGGAGGGGCCAAGAGCTCGGACACCTGGGGTGAGCTGGCAGCCGGGCTGGTCCACGACGGCCGGTGGCCCGCGGACGTCGTCCGCCTCGACGGATAGGGACGGTCAGGCGGGACGTCGCCAGTCGCCGGAGTTGGGCACCGCCAGGCCGAGGTGGTCTCGCAGTGTCGTTCCGGTGTAGTGGGCGCGGACCAGGCCCCGGCGTTGCAGCTCGGGTACGACCAGATCGACGAACGATTCCAGTGCCCCCGGCTGGTACGCCGATCCGATGACGAATCCGTCGCAGGCCGGAGTGTTGAACCACTCCTCGAAATGGTCGGCGATCTCACCGGGGTCGCCCACCAGGGCGTGGCTCAGGTTGGCCCGACCGGTCACCTCCATGAAATCTCGCACCGTCGGCTCGCCGCCGGTTCGCTCGACCACCCGATCACGGATGGCCTGAATGCCCGAGAGGCTCTCCAACTCCTCGGCGCTGAAGGTGTCGTCGAGATTCTTGGTCGAGAAGTCGAAGTTCAGACCCTCGGACAGCAGTGAGAGCTCATCGATGTCCTCGGTGAGGGCGTCGAAGGCGGCCCGGCGGTCCTCGGCCTCGGACCGGGTCTGTCCGACGATGGGGAACACCAGGGTGGCGACTCGCAAGGAATCGGGGTCGCGGCCCACGGTCTCGGCCTCGGCCCGCAACCGCCGGTAGGTTTCGGCGGCCCGCACGAGGTCGTTGCCGCTCACGAAGACCAGCTCGCCCCACCGGGCCGCGAAGCGGGTGCCGCGGGCACTCTGGCCCGCCTGGATGACCACCGGATGGCCCTGGGGGGTACGGGGGACGGTGAACGGACCACGGCTGAGGTAATGCTCACCCTGGTGGTCGAGGCGGTGGACCCGGTCACCGTGGGCGAACACTCCGCTATTGCGATCGAGCTCGAGGGCGTCCTCGTCCCAGGTGTCCCAGTGGCCGTGCACGACCTCCATGAACTCGTCGGCGCGGTCGTAGCGGTCGTCGTGAGCCAAGCCCTCGCTCAGGCCCATGTTGCGGGCCTCGTTGTCGTTCACCGAGGTCACGACGTTCCAGGCCGCTCGCCCGCTGGTGATGTGGTCGAGGGTGGCGAAGACCCGGGCCACATGGAAGGGTTCGTGGTAGGTGGCCGAATAGGTGGCGCCGAGGCCGATGTGCTCGGTGGCCAGACCCATCGTCGTCAACACGATCGTGGGGTCGAGCTTCACGCAGCGGATCCCGCGTTCGACGGTGTGGGCGTGGTCGCCGCCATACATATCGGGCATGGCCAACCGGTCATCGAAGAAGCCGATGTCGAAGAACCCCCGCTCGAGGGTCCGGGCGATGTGCTGGTAGTAGTCGGCGGTCATGAAGTCGAGCCGGGCATCGGGATGACGCCAGGCCGCCGGAATGGTGGTGCAGTTCTGGGCCTGGAGGAATCCGACCAGGGCCAGGTGTCCATCTCGAGATGGCATCGGTCTCACTCCTTGCTGTCGACTACTTCATAGCTCTACTGGGGAGCGAAGACGACCCGGCCGCTGGTACCGCGGTTGGCCAAACGGTGGAGGGCATCGCCCAGGGTGTCGAAGTTCACCTGCTCGGTGATGACCGGTTCGATGAGGCCCTGGCGCAACATCTCGTAGAGCTCTGCGTAGCACTGGGCGAGGGCCTCGGGCGCCTGGGTGCGGTACCCGCCCATGTGGACGCCCACCACCGAGTAGTTCTTCACCAGAACATGGTTGGCGGGTGCCGACGGGATGTCGCCGCTGGCGAATCCCACAACCAGGAGTCGGCCCTCCCAGGCCAGCAGGCGACGGGCCACGTCGAAAGATTCACCGCCGACTGGGTCGTACACCACATCGACACCGCGTCCGGAGGTGGCTTCCATGACCGAGTCGTAGAGATCATCGGCCCGGTAGTCGATGACGACGTCGGCCCCCAGGCGGCGACACAGATCGACCTTCTCGGGCCCACCGGCGGCGGCGATGACGGTGCAGTCGTGCGCCTTGGCCATCTGCACCGCAGCCGAGCCGACTCCGCCCGCGGCCGCGAGCACCAGGACCGATTCTCCTCGCTGGAGATGGCCCCGTTGGTGCAACGCGAACCAGGCGGTGCCGTGGGTGACATTGATGGCCGAGGCGGTGAGGCCGTCGATGTCATCGGGCACCGGCTCGATGGTCGAGGCCAAGAGGGCCTGCTCGGCGTAGCCGCCCCAACCACCGGCCGTCGTGCCGATGACCCGCTGACCAATAGCAAACGGTGAGTCGGGGCCGACGGCATCGATGACCCCCGCGGCGGAGAGGCCGGGCGTGAAGGGCGGGTCGTGGCGCTCCTGGTACAGGCCCTGGCACTGGAGGATGTCGGCGAAGTTGAGGTCGCAGGCCTCGACCCGGATGCGAGATGTGTCGCCTGTGGGTTGGGGCGGTTCGAGCTCCTCGAGGCGGAGCAGATCCCAAGGATCACCCAACTCGTTGAGCCGCATCGCTCGCATGTCGTCCCCTCCCTGATCCCGGAGAAAGGAAAGCTAGTGGAGTCGTGAGATCGCTGGTTCGAATCATGCTCTGCCAAGCTCACATTCGCGCTGAAGTCAGCTCGGAGCGTCGCCCGGTCCGGTTCCAGGGCCGACCTGGCCTTCCTCGAGGTCGAGAGTCTCGACTGTGTGGCGGTTACCGATAGTGGAGCGGTCGTGGACGGAGGTGTCGCCTTCGCCTCGTTCGGCTGCCGCGGCAAACGCTCCGGCGATTCGATTCGTGGCCGCGACGATCTCGTCATCGGCGTCGATCCGGTGTGTGGCGGTCCAGGCCAAGACAATGTCTCGGCCCTCGAGGGGCACGATCTCGACATTGCTGTGGGGGCGATTCCAGGTCAGGACTCGCGACGGCTGGATCGTGACGCCATCGCCATTGCCGACGAGGCGAAGCATCATTTCGAGTGATTGCACCTGAACGACGGTGATCGGCACCACGTCTGCAGCCAAGAAGAACTCGTGGAACTCGAAGCCACGAGATGCGCGATAGTCCGACGTCAGGAAGGTGACTTCGTGCAGCTCCGAAGCGTGGATCGGGTTGCCATCTGCAAGTGTGCTCCCAGCGGGAACGGCCGCCACGAGCTTGTCCAACCCGAGCGGGACGTTCTGAAGTCCTGATGGGAGTTTGGGCCAGGGAGCGATCGCGACGTCGGCCTTCTGGTTGCGGACGGCGTCCAGCAGGGCATCGTCGCCGAAACGCAGCAACTCGATTCTTGGCGCGCCGGGTGGTGTGGTGAACGTGTCGAGGAGCCATCCTGGGGTGTCGTAGAAGCCGACGCCGACACGAATCCGGCTGGGTTCACCGGTGCCGATCCATCGAGTGGTCAGCATCGCTCGTTCGATGATGGCCTCGAGCTCAGCTGCGGTGGTCGCGAGGTGTTCGCCCGCCGGCGTGAACCGCAGAGTGCGGCCGACGGACTCGGTCAAACGCGTGCCGGCCCGTCGCTCGGCCTCAGCAAGACGGTGACTTGCCGCGGATGGGCTGAGGTGGAGTGACCGAGCGGCGTCCCCGAGGCGCCCGAATTCTTTGAACGCGGCCAGGAGCTGGAAGTGGGGACGGTCCAGAGACATATGCACAGTATGCATCTGTTACCGGCGTAACACGCGCTGGACAGGACATATGACCGAACCGATACTCCATGTGTGACACCGGTATCCGTGACTTCGCTCGACCTCGCCTCCTCGGTGGACCCGCACGACCAGACCACCCCCCAGAGCCCTCGTGCCGCGATGCGGCAGCGTGGCTGGTTCGGGCCGTTCGCGGTATCGGTGGCCGCGGTCGGGTTCGGGCTGAGCCCGTACTTCGCTACGAAGGCGTTCGAGAGCGGTATCTCGCCCTTCGCCGCATCGTTCATGAGGGTGGCCGTGCTGATGCTCGCTCTCTCGCCGTGGGCTCGACATCTGCGCGGGTGGGCCCGGGAGGCGACCGCCGTGGCGTGCGGCGGTGCGATCAGCGCGATCGGCTTCGTAGGCTTCTTCGTGGCCCTCGACCGAGCGCCCATCGCGGCAGCAACGGTCATCTACTACACCTATCCCGTCGTGGTGATCGTGCTGTCCTCGACCCTTTGGCGTCAGAAGCTCTGGCTGTGGGAAGCGGCAGTCTGCTCGGCCGTACTTGGGGGAGTGGTGCTGGTGGTCGGCCCGATCGAGATGTCGCTCGATCTGCTCACCGCACTCGCCCCGGCGTTCGCCGCGCCCATCGGGTGGGCCACCTACCTGCTCGTTCTCAGTGGACCTGCTGCTGCAATGCCGACGCTCCCGAAGGTGTTCGCTGGGGCGTGCGGCGGAGTTGTCGCCCTCCTCCCGCTCACGATCTGGCGAACGAGCGTGAGCCTCATGCCGATCACCGCCGACGCGGTGACCTCGATGGGATTGCTGACCTTGTGCACCCTCGCCATTCCTGCGCTGCTCGTCACCTGGGGCGCCTCGCGCTCCGGTGAGAAGGCGACCGCGATGATTGGCAGCCTCGAGTTCGTGGTTGCGGTCGGCGTTGGCTGGCTATTCATGGGCAACCAACTGTCGTCGATCCAGATCGTCGGCGTCGCACTGGTGCTCGCCGCCTCAACCTACGGGGCAAGCCGCGGCTCGCGTCCCACGACTGAGCGGAACAACAACACCAACCGCGTGTCTCATGTGCCGAGCGGCGCCGGTGCGACATACCCGCGAAACGAGGACTGGGCGACCTGACGACATCACCACCGGCGATTGAATCAGAACACACCCAGACGGGTGTGGGTCCGCTCAGGCGTTCTGTCCGGGCGTCCGTAACGAAAACACCACAGAATCCCGGACAGAACGGCCCTTCCATCGTCGCGAGACGAGTCTCGACATTGGAGCCGGCATGCGCATCTGCCCACGACTCGTGGTCGCAGGATGACTAGCTCGGGTAGGTCTCGATACTCGAGTTGCCACTCGCATCGATGAACTCGAATGTGTAGAGCCCGTCAGCATCCCAGCTGTAGTTCACGCTGCTCACTTCGCCGTCGACTTCATATTCGAGTGAATATGCGTTGGGTGCCGTTTGCTCGAGGCCGGTGATTTCTGCCCCAGCCAAAGGACCGTAGCTACCCCGCACCGGAGTGGTCTTTGATTGGGGAAATACTTGGTCTTCAGGCGCTTCGGAGCCCGGATCGATCTGAACCTCTCCTCGGAAACCCGCGATGTAGTAGGGCTGATAGTCGACTGCGTGATACCGGTAGGCACCGTCTTCGTCGAATCTGCCCAGATACTCGTCCAGCGTCTCGGAGGTTTGCGCAAACAGAGGGAAACCGTCGAGCGCATAGGCGATCGGATTGCCCTCACCCACTGTGTCCTCGAGGTGTTCCGGGGCCAGATGATAGTGATAGTCATCCGCCCTCCCGCTGTGGCCTCCCCAGTCGTCCAACTCTCCGACATCGGCCGCGAACTCGCCTCGATTGTTCAGAGCATTGAACATCGGGATGCCGTTGACCGCGATCGCGACTGCGCCCCTGTGGAAATGGTCCGTGGTTGAGATCGGGTCGTCGGCCAACACCGGTTCTAGCGGAATGCTCCAGCTGTTGCTGCCGGTGTAGTCCTGTGGGAGAGGGACTTGCTGCTGCCAGCTGACTATGCCTTCCATCATGGTGTGGTGCGCCAGCCCATCTGAGGAGACCCGAAAGTACTCACCCTCCTCGCGTGTACTCACTCCTTCGAAGTGTGAGAAATGCTCATGGATCGATGAGCTGTCCACCGATGGCTCTACCGACGTGGAGCTCTGGTCAGCTTGGGTGCTGGATGGGCTCTGGGCGGCGGTGTCAGGAACGGTGGTGTTCTGAGCAGCGGGATCGGCGGTTTCGCTGGTCTGGTCGGGCTGAGCATCATTCGTGTCATCCTGTGAGCACGCAACGATCGATCCACCAGCAATGATCAGTGCTCCGGCCAACCTGATTGCTCTCTTCGTCTTGACGCTGTTGATTGTCATTTCTCAAAGGCTGTCCTCTCCGGTAGGTTGAGCACGCTGTACCAACTGGCCAACGGCTTCAGGAAGCATCACATTAGCTGTCGCCCCGCTTGCGGCAGGGATGGCTGAATTTGCCCCGATGTCACTTCGGGAGTGGACATGGGGGCACTCGACACTCCGTCGCCGACCGAATTGGTGCTGATCGACAGGAGTCGTAGCGGGGGTGGTGGTGTTGGCGTGCGGGTATCAGCAGAATCAGACCCCGGTCTGCCCAACTCTCAGGGGATCTTGGAGAAGAGCCCGCAGCAACCTAGCGAATCCATAGCAAAGGATCCGTTCATGTAGTACTGGGGACAGGCCAAGTGTGAGGGAATCTATATGACGCAGATCGAAAGAATGTTCCTAGCCTTGTTTCCGCGACCGCCGGGGGAGT
>JAAEMS010000040.1 GCA_024225275.1 Actinomycetes bacterium | reverse complement strand
CCTGTGGTGCCCGGAAACTCGCGCGTGGGCGCTGACCAGGGAAGATGCCCGCCATCCTAGATCCTCGTGTTTCGTCTCCTCTACCGATTCCTCACCACGATGGTGCGCCTCACGGCTCGTTCGGGACGCTCCAAGGACCTCGAGATCATCGTGCTGCGCCACCAGCTGAACGTGCTACGCCGCCAAGTGGACCATCCCGCCGTGACTGAGGACGACAGGACCCTGCTTGGTGCCATCGCCGCGGCCCTTCCCAAGCAGCTACGCCATGGCTGGATCGTTACACCCGAGACATTGCTGCGCTGGCACCGACGCCGTATCGCCCGCCACTGGACCCAGCCACCCCAACAGCCACGGCAAGGCAGGCCACCAACCAGTGAAGGACTGCGCGAACTGGTCGTGCGACTCGCCACCGAGAACCCTACCTGGGGACACCGACGCGTCCAGGGCGAACTCGCCAGACTCGGACACCAGATTGCCAAGACGACCGTCTGGCAGATCCTCACCGACAACAACATCGACCCGTCCCCGAACCGCTGCAATGTGACCTGGACCGAGTTCTTGCACTCCCAAGCCGCGGTCGCGTGCGACTTCTTCACCATCGACACCGCGTTCTTGCGCCGCTACTACGTCCTGTTCTTCATCGAAGTGCAGACCCGTGAGGTCTTCTTCGGAGGCGTCACCGCCAACCCAACCGGAGCCTGGACCACACAAGCCGCCCGCAACCTATTCATCACCCACGGCGATCGACTACAGCACGCCCGGGCACTCGTGCGCGATCGAGGCAGCCAATTCACCAACAGCCTCGACGAGATCTTCAGAACCGAGGGCATGAAGATACTCAAGACGCCGATTCAGACTCCGGTGGCCAACACGTTCGCCGAACGCTGGATCGGATCGATCCGCCGCGAACTCCTCGACCGAACCATCATCTGGAACCGCCACCAGCTCGAACGCCTCGTCGCCGACTACATCGCCCACCACAACCAGCACCGACCCCACCAGTCGCTCCACCAACGACCACCCACACCGGTCGACGAGCCGCCGGACACGCCACCAGCGACGGTCACGGTGCTTCGAACCAGCCGATGCGACGGACTCATACACGAATACCGAAATGCAGCCTGACCTGCGGCGACGGACTCTCCGGGCACCACAGGCCTACCGCACCCCTCAATCGTGCACACGGGGCCCTGTTTGGTGAGAAGCACCGTGTTCGGATCACCGTGGCGTTTCCAGCGGCCGTAGTGCAGGCCGCACCAGCCCGGGCCACCGGGACCCGCCCACAGCCCTCGATGGTGCACTCGTCGGGCTGGGGTAGCTGGACGAGGGCTTCGGGGTCGCCGTTACGTTCCCACCGTGCGTAATGCTTCGCACACCACCCCCGCGCCTTCGGGAGTTCACCACAGCCCTCGACGACACACTGCTGGGGCTGTTGGCTCCACGCCAACCTGATCACCTCAGGGTCTCCGTGACGCCACCAACGCAGGTAATGCCGGTTGCACCAGCCCCGGGCCTGAACCGGCGCGTCGCAGTCCTCGATGCTGCACGCGACGTGTCGGTCCATCTGGCTCGTAGCAGGCTACAGCAACATGGTCGTCGACCTCAGGTCCGCAGCGCTCACCTGCTTAGCGCTGGTTCAATTTCGATCGTTGTGGTGGCGCAGTGGCCGGCTGTGTCACACACCTCATACTCGCCGCCGAAGATTCCGAACGGCCCACCCGCGATTCCAGTGACATCGACACTGATCGTGCCATCGGGATTCGCCACCAGAAGACCCAGCTCCGGTTGG
>JAAEMS010000039.1 GCA_024225275.1 Actinomycetes bacterium | reverse complement strand
GCGTAGCACGATGATCTCGAGGTCTTTGGAGCGTCCGGAACGAACCGCGAGGCGCACCATCGTGTTGAGGAATCGGTAGAGGATACGAAACATGAGGATCCAGGATGGCGGCCATTCGCCCTGGTCAGCACCCACGCGCGACTTTCCGGGCACCACAGGGCACCCGATCCGTCAACGCAACGGTGCCCTCTCAGGTCCAGGGGTTCGTGACCGTGAGATTGGTGAAGCGGTCGAAGTCGCTGGTGTTGCGGGTGATCACGGTCATGTCGTGGTGAAGGGCGGTGGCCGCGATGAGTGCGTCTCTGAAGGGGGCGGGATTAGGTACGTGCAGCGCCGCTGATTGGCGGGCGATCTCGGCGTTGACTGGCAGGAGACGGTCTTCGAAGGCGGGATTGACGCTGGAATCTAGCCAGGTTCGCAGGACGGCTCCCCTTGTTGGGTCGCTGCGTTCGGCGAGCAGGACTCCGTGTTCGAGTTCGTGAAGGGAGATGACTGACAGGAACATGAGTGTGGCGGGCACGCTGCTTGCCCAGTCGGTGACGCCGCTGTTGGCCCGGCCGGCGGCTGCTTTTCGAAGCTCGGAGACGACGTTTGTGTCGAGGACGAACATCAGTCGAAGTCGGCGGGTGTGGCGGTGTCGGTGGAGGCGGGGGCCTGGAAGTCGATGTCTTCGATTCCGGGCGGCTGGGCGAGGAGTTCGATGATGCTTGGTCGGTTGGCTGCGAGCCGTTGATAGTCGCCAAATGTGAGCAGTACGTGCGATGGTTGGCCTCTGTCGGTGATGTAGACGGGGCCGTCTTTGGCTGCGGTTTTGGCGCCGCCGGTGTCTTGGTTGAATTCTCGGCTGGTGAGCTTCTTTGTCGTCATGGCATCTCCTTGACTGTAGCAACGTTACTACAGTCAAGGAGGGTTGGCAATGGCGAGCGCTCCAGGGGTGTCGCGTTGCTAATGGTTTCTAATGGCATCTGGCGTCCTGGAGCGGCATCTAGCGGTAGGGAGCGGATTGGGTGGTCGCCAGATGCCGCCCAGGGACGCTGGCTACCGCAGGACGATGCCAGATGCCGGGATGGGGAGGTCTGTTCAAGCCCCCCCCTCCGACACAATTCAGATCGCGTTTCCCCTGGTAGGACGCCACTTTCGGCCGTGTACCGATCCTCCGCTACTCGTTGCCGGACGCCGTGACGTTCTCGGAGCAGCGAACGTCTGCCTGAAGTACGAGAGATCAGCAGCGGCCCGTGATGGGCTCCGAATCGCGATGTGGGTTGAGGAGGGGCTTTCGCCGGCCGGCCGCCATCGCCCGCTGCCGTGTGAATATGCCGCGGGGTTGGTCGCCTCCGGCACAACGCACTTCGCATGATATGTGGGTGATCTTGAGGGCTTGTAGCGTGCTGGCTGGTCGATGAACTGGCTGCCCCGGTGTCGGACCAGCGCCCGGGCGTCGGCGAGCTGGTCGGGATGGCGTAGGAACAGGTTGCGGGCTGGTTGGGTGGTCCAGGCGCCGTCCGGGTCGTGGTGTGGTCTGGGTCCAGTGGCGGGTGATGGGTCGTCGGTGCCAGCGCAGCAGGGTGTCGGGGGTGACGATCCAGCCGGATCGTTTCGGGCGGGGGAGTGGGGCTGCGATCGCGCCGAGCAGGGTCCGGTCGTCGTCGTTGAGGGCTGGCCGGCCGATCTGCCGGTGGAGTACAGCCAGTTGGTGGCGCAACACGATGATCTCCAGGTTCTTGGAGCGACCGGAGCGGACTGCCAACCGGGCCAGGGCAGTCATGAGGTGGTAGAGAATGCGAGACACAGCCGATCAGCATCGTCCGCGTTTCGCCTGGTCAACCCACACGACCGAGTATTC
>JAAEMS010000038.1 GCA_024225275.1 Actinomycetes bacterium | reverse complement strand
GTGACACCGGAGCGAAGCTGACCTGAGGGTGGCAATGCTTCGTTGGCTCGAGGTCATCACCGAGACCCGGATGGATGAGCCGGCGGTGTGGGTTCACCCTGACCTGCCTCGGCGACCCGGACGTGGCCGTCTACGCCGCCAGGCTGCGAGTGGGTCGCCGATCCGGACACCCTTCTCGTCACGTTCTGACGAGCAGGGGCGGTAGTGGTATTCAGCTCAGCCGGCGGAGATCGGCGTTGCGCACATAGGTGGTGACCACGACGGCCAGGGAGATACCGGCGGCAACCGACATGGTGTTCCCGATCCCGAAGCTGCTGGCGATGATGCCCAGGATCAGGGCGCCAATGGGCATGAGGCCCGTCTGGACCAGAGTGAACAGGCCCATCACCCGACCCATGAGCGGCTGGGGAGTGTTGGCCTGGATCAGGCCCTGGTTCATGGTGATGTAGAAACCGCCGGCCAGTCCCATACAGAAAACGAGGGGAAACAGCTGCCGGTACTCGGTGGTGCGGCCCATGAAGATGGTCATGGTCGCGCCGGCCATCATGGCCCGTTGGAACAGGGCCCCCTTGTTGGCCATGTCACCCTTGCGCATCACGACGGCGGAGCTGATGGCGATACCCACGCCCATGATGGCGAACAGGGAAGCGGCGTCGCCCGCGTCGCGCCCGAGCTCGTCCTTCACGAACGCCTGCAGGGTGACCATCACCGCGGGGTTGACGGTGAGGCCGGCCAAGGTCAGGAGCAGGAACAGGGTGCGGAGGTTGTGGTCGTGGCGGACGTGGCGGACGGCCTCGAGCGTTTCGTGCACGATCGGGCGTTTGGGTGTTGGCTCGTGGTCCGGGACCTCGAGGCGAACGAGGAACAACAGCCCGATCCCCAGCAGGAGGGCCTGGAACCAGAACGCCCCCTCGAACCCGAACTGATCACCCACCAGTTTGGCGATCACCGGCCCCAGGATCATCGAGGCCGTCATGGCCAGGGCGTTGACCGCGATGGCGCTGAAGAGCTGGTCTCGCTTCACCAGGGCGGGTATCAGGGCCGCTCTGACCGGGTGGCCGAGGACCGAAGTCGCCCCCGACAAGACCGCCGCGGCCAGGATCCAGTTCAGGGTGGCCCGCCCGCTCTGGATGAGCAGGGCGGTGGCCACCATCACCCCACCGGCACTCAGCTGGGTGAGCACAAGGATGCGTCGCCGGTCGTAGCGATCGGCCCAGACCCCGGCGTGCAGGATCAGGAACAGGGCGGGGAGGCCGAGGGCGAAGACGACCAAGCCCTGTTCGCGTTCACCCCGGTGCAGGCCATCGAGAACCAGCCATGAGAAGACGAAGCGCTGGGCGTTGGCCACTACGAAGAAGGCGACGCTGTTCGACCAGAGGCGGCGGAAGTTGGCCTCGCGGAGGGGTCCACGGGGTGGTACCGCAGCCGCCCCAGACTCGAGGTTGGGATCGTCATCGAGCTGGTCTGCGGGCCGATTCACTGGACAACTCTGCCAGACCCGTACCCGATAGCCATGCTTTGGTGCCGGTCCATGCGGTGGCCTTCGACTGAGTTGTCGCGGCTCATGGGTGCAAGGATGCGCCCATGGACTCCACTACTGACGCCCCCTCGCTCACGGTCTGACTTCGTGACCGAGAATACCCGTGAGGGCTACGTGGCCGAGATCCGCCAGTTGGTGGGGTCACGGCCGATCCTGCTGCCGTCGGTCTCGGTCCTGGTGATCGACGATGCTGGTCGGCAACTCCTGGGCCTCCATCGCGACTCCGGGTGCTGGGTGCCTCCGGGCGGCAGCATGGAGCCAGGTGAAACGCCGGCCCAGGCCGGTGCTCGTGAGACCCTGGAGGAGACTGGCCTGAAGATCGAGCCGGTTCGTTTGATCGGAGTCTTCGGCGGTCCCGAGTTCCGCACCCACTACCCGAACGGTGACATCGTGGACCACGTGAACACCGTGTTCGAAGCCCGAGTGGTGGGCGGAAAGCTGGTCCCCAGCGACGAGCTCACCAACCTGACCTGGTACACCGATGCCGAGATCGATCGGCTCGACTGTCCATCCTGGGTGGCGATCGTCCGCCACGCAGCTCAGGGCTTCCAGCCTCTCGAGGCTTCCGAGGTGTCACCATGAGCGGGCTGGCCGACGGGGTGGCCGTGGTCGTTGGCCTGGCGCTGGTGGCCACGGTTCTGGCCGACATGGTGAACACCCTGGTCACCACCCAGACCAGCAGGGGCCGGTTCTGGCTCACGATTCTGCTCTACACGAACACCTGGTCACTGGTGCGAGGCGTGGGTCGCCTGCTCCGGAATCCCCGCCGCCAGGAGCGGCTCTACGCCACCTTCGCTCCGGTGTCGGTGCTCCTCCTGCTCGTGGCATGGGTGCTCCAGCAGGTCGTCGGTTGGGCTCTGGTCTGGTGGGGCCTGGGCGGGGTCGACCACATCGACGGGTTCTCCGACGCCCTCTACTACTCCGGCGTCGTCTACTTCACCCTGGGCTTCGGCGAGATCGTGCCCGCCGACATCGTTCCCCGGCTCGGGGCGCTGGCCGAGGCCTTCAGCGGGGTCCTCACCACCGCTCTGGTCATCGGCTATCTGCCCGCCTTGTACTCCGCGTATTCCGAGCGGGAACAGAAGCTCCTGACCCTTGACGACGGCACCGAGGAGCGCATCACCCCCACCAACCTGGTGCTGGCCCGGTGTCCCGATGGTGACCCTCGAGCCCTCGACGCCTGGTTCGAGGGCTGGGAAGCGTGGGTGGCGCAGGTCATGGAGACCCACACCAGCTTCCCGATGCTGGCGCTGTTCCGTTCCCAGCATCCGGGGCAGAGTTGGATCACGGCTCTGGGTCTTGTCACCGACGCCGCCCTGCACCTCGAGATGATGGAGGGCGAGCGCGGCCGGCCCTCCTACTGGCTCATTCGACGGTCCACGCGGCTACTCCAGATGCTCACCGCCGGGGCCGATCTCACTGAGTACCGGGCCGCGTTGACTCAAGATGACGACCGCCAGTTCCGCGAGCTGTACGACCACATGGCCGCACACGGCTTCCCCCTTGTCCCCTACGAGGAGGCGTTCGCCCGCAGTCGGGAGCTGCGCAATCACTATGTGGCCGAACTCGAATACCTCATCGACGCGCTCTACGCGCCGCGGGGATTCTGGGGTCACGTGGTGGGCCACCGCCTCAACGACGAACACGTCCACTGATACAACGGATAGGTAGTGACCTCCCCCCGACGCTCATTGGCGACGGCCTTCGTTCTGCTGCTCATCGCCGCTGGTTGTTCCGGTTCAGATCCAGGGTCCGAGCCTGACCCACCAGAGTCGACAACCTCCACGACGGGTGCCGCGGCCACCGACAAGACCCCAGTCGGTGAGCCTGAGGCTCCGCCGGACCCGGAGCCCGATCCCACCGCGCTCCCCACCGATCCCGACACTCGGGTCGGGACCCTCGACAACGGGCTCACCTACTACGTCCGCACCAACAACAGCCCGGGCAGCAGCCTCGAGCTGCGCCTGGTGGTCGACGCCGGATCACTCCAGGAGATCGAGGGCAAGGGCACGGCCCATTTCCTCGAGCACATGCTGTTCAACGGTACCGGCGCGTTCCCCAGCAACGCCCTCGACTCCGTACTCCGTAGCTTCGGCGCCGAGATCGGCCCTGACCTCAACGCCTACACCAGTCGCGACGAGACGGTGTACCTCCTGTCGTTGTCGACCCATTCGGATGAGGCGGTGGAAACCGGCTTCGATGTCCTCCACCAGTGGGCCACCGCCGCCACCATCACTCCCGAGGCTGTCGAGGCCGAGCGCGGCATCGTCCGCCAGGAGTACCGGGAGCGGGTCGAGACGGGCAACGGTGCCGTCTTCCAACACTTCGACCATGCCTACCTCGAGGACACGGCCTACGTCGAGCGCAGCCCCATCGGCACCATCGACGGGATCGAGACGGTGAGTGCTGTCGAACTGCGCGACTTCTACGAACGCTGGTATCGGCCCGACAACATGGCGGTCGTCGCGGTGGGCGACCTCCCGGTCGATCGACTCGAACAGGAGATCCACGACCGTTTCTCGTCGATCCCGGCCCCCGACACGACCACCGAGCCCGAGGTCGGCACCGTCGTCCGACGTGGGGAGCCCGAGGTGTCGGTGGTGACCCACCCCGATGAGGCCGGGTCACTGGTCTCGATCGACTTCCCTGTACCGAGCTGGGATCCGGGGACGGTGGGTGGTGAGCGCCTCCTGACGATGGAGGACCTCATCGCCGCGATGATGACCAGTCGCTTCGAACGAGCTCAGGCCGCCGGCGACCTGTCTCAGAGCTCGGAGCCGTTCTTCGGCTACTTCTCGTACTCCCGCGTCCACCGCTACCTCGGAACCTCCCTCCAGGCCGGCGACCTGACGACGGCAACCCGCGACTGGTTCAGCCTGCTCGAAGGGTTGCGGCTCGACGGCTTCACTGCCGACGAGCTCAGTCAGGCGGTATCCCAGTTCCGCAGCGAGCTCGACATCGTGAGGGAAACGGTCAACACCACCCAGGACACGTTCTACGCGGCCACCTTCGTCGATCACTTCCTCCGGAGTGCCGAGATAGGTCCGACCGAGGCGACGCTCGATCGCCTCGACGCGGTGGTCGAATCCATCACCCTCGACGACGTCGACGACCACCTGCGCTGGTTGCTCGCCCACGATCAACCCGTGGTCATCGCGGTGGGTCCGTCAGCGGCCCAGATCCCCACCACTGACGAATTGAGCTTGGCCATCACCGAGGTGGTGGCCACATCAGGGGTGGACGCGGTCGAGTTGATCGACTCCCTGATGGACCCACCGGAGCCGGCCGAGACCGTCGATGAGGGTTTCGATTCGGCCCTCGATGCCCACCACTGGGTGTTCCCCAACGGGGCCAGGGTGTCGTTTGTCGAGACCGAGATCGTCGATGGGTTCGTCGACCTCCTGGCCGCGGGAGGTGGGGGCGTGGGCCAGATCGAGGCCCGCGACGCTGACCACGCCGGCCTGGGGCGGGTCGCCTTCGTCGCGGTGGACGAGAGCGGGGTTGGCGACCACAGCGCCTTGGCCCTGGACCGGTTCCTGTCCTCGACGTCGGTGAGCTTCGCCAGCTACATCAGTCAGACCGACGAAGGCTTCTCGGGGTCCAGCTCGGCTGACGACCTGGAGATCCTCTTCCAGCTCCTACACCTGCGCATGACCGAGCCCCGGGTCGAACCCGTCGCACTCTCCGAGGCCCTGCTCGAAGGTCAGAACCTGGTGTCGGCCATGGAACGCGATCCCGGGCTCCGCACCTTCGCCGCCCTTCTCGACGCGCGCTATGGCGACACTCCCGGGTTCTCGCTCTACCCCTCGTCGGAGGCCCTCGCCGAGCTCGACGCCGACACCGCCCTTGCCATCTATCAGGACCGGCTCGGCGGTGTCGACGATTTCGTCGTGGCCTTGGCCGGCGATGTCGACCCGGAGATGGTCGAGTACATGGCCCGTCGCTATGTGGGCACCCTGCCGACTGTGGTGCCGGAGTCGTGGATCGTCGACGACATCCCGTTTCCCGAGGGGCTGACCCGGCGCGATGTCGTACTCACGGCCGACACCTCAGCCACTGGGATGCTGATCTACTCCGAATCGTTCCGGCAGGTCGACGCCGGTGATGAGGCGACCGCCGCGGTGCTGACGTCGATCGTGAACAAGCGCCTGTTCGAGGGGATCCGTGAGGAGCTGGGCGCCAGCTATGGCGGCTCGGGAGCGGTTGGTGTCACCCGTCGTCCCGCCGAGCGAATCGAGCTGCTCATCAGCGCTGACGCTGATCCCGAACGACTAGCCGAGGTCCAGGACGCCATCCTGACCGAGCTGCGCGATCTGGCGGCCAATGGCCCGTCCGGTCAGGAGATGGCCGAGGCCCACGCCGTGGTCACCGACGACTACGCCTTCCACACCAATGGTGATCACCTGTTCTTGCTCGTCGAGGCTGGCCTTCTACCGGGCGAGGACCTGTTGAGTGTGGGCCGACGGTTCCGCGAACTGGACCGGGTGTCGGGGTCCAGGGTGCAGGCCATGGCCGACGAGCTCATCGGCCCCGGTGATGTGATCGTCATCACCCGAACGGTGGGGTGAGCCTGCACGACACCCACACCTGGGTCCGGTCACCGTCCAACTGACGTCGGAGTCGACCAAGGACCGGTACCCCAGGTTCCCTGAGGTGGGCACCGCTGTCGTGGCGGACGGGGTAGGTGTTCAGATCACCCGGTCGGCCCGGAGCTCGGTCAGCTCGTCCTCGCTGAGCCCGAGCTCGACTCCGAAGATGGCGTCGTTGTCGGCGCCGATGGGGCGGCTGGGCTCCAATTCGGCCAAATCGCTGCCGTGCCAGCGGATGGGGGAGTGGGGTAGTGGCACCCGGCCGATCTGGGGATGCTCGTGCCACTGGAGGGCGCGGCGCTCATGGGCACCGGGGTCGCGCACGACCTCGTCGACTTCCCGGACGGCGGCCGCCGGCACATGGGCGGCCTGGAGGGCCTCGGCCGCTTCGGCCTTGGAGCAGGTCATGGTCCAACCAGTGACCAGGGCATCGACCTCGTCCATACGGCGGGCCCGCTCGGTGTTGTCGGCGTAGCGTTTGTCGCCCACCAGGTCGGGGCGGCCGATGACCTCGAGCACTGATCGCCAGTGTCGGTTGGTCACCGAGATGAGGGCGATCCAGCCGTCGGTGCACTGGTACAGGTCGTAGGGGGCGATGGCCAGGGCCGCGTGCTTGTTGCCCCGCCGGGGGGCCTCGCCCGTCTTCTCCCAGCTGCCGAGCACTGTGCACAGGGTCATGAACGCGGCCTCGGACATGGACGTCTCGACCATGCGCCCCTGACCGGTCCGCTCCCTCTCGAACAGGGCGGTGGTGATCGCGCCATAGGGGTGGGTGCCGCCCAGGAAGTCGACGAAGGCCACACCGGCCTTGACCGGTGGTGAGTCGGGATGGCCGGTCATGGCGATGGCCCCCATGTGGGCCTGGACGGTGATGTCCATGGCGGGGATCGGGGAGTGGTCGGAGTGGGCACCGTAGTCCAGTCCGAATCCCGACCCGTGGGCGTAGATCAGGCGATCGTTGACCTCCCACATGTCGGAGGGGTTCACCGCGGGTCTGCTCGACCTTGATGACCCGCGCCCCCGACATGGCTAGGAGGAACCCGCAGTAGGGGCCCTGGTAGATCTGGCCGAGGTCGAGAACGGTGACGCCCGCCAGGGGCAGGGGACGATCGCCCGAAGCGCCGGCCCCCGGCTGGCTCAACTGTAGGAGCCCCCCATGAGCTCGCGGGCGATGATGAGGCGCTGGACCTCGCTGGGCCCCTCACCGACCCGGCGGATGCGCATCTCGCGGTACCAACGTTCGAGAGGGAGGTCCTTGGTCATTCCCACGCCGCCGTGGATCTGCATGGACCGGTCGATCACCCGACTCGCCGCCTCGGTGGCGACGAGCTTGGCGATGGCCGCTTCGGTGCGAAACTGTGATCCCGGCGTGTCAGCCTTCTGGGCCGCCTCGAGTACACACCAGCGGGCGTGGCGGATGTCGATCTCGTTGTCGACGATCATCCATTGGACGGCCTGTTTCTCGGCCAGCAGGCTGCCGAAGGTCTCGCGGCTCTTGGCCCAGTCGATGGCCATCGCCTGGGCTTTGATGGCCACCCCGAGGCAGCCGGCCGCGTAGGGAATGCGCTGACGGCTGAGGCGGTCGTTGGCGATGGCGAATCCCCGGTTGAGCTCGCCCAGGATGTTGCTGGCGGGTACCCGAAGATTCTCGAACTGGAGCTCGGTGGCGTAGTGGGTGCTGCGCAGGGTGTGAACCACACGGCGGACCATGAAGCCGGGAGAGTTGGTGTCGACCAGGAAGGCGGTGACCCCGTTGCGGCCCGGGTCGTCGGAGGTGCGGGCGAACACCAGGGCGAAGTCAGCCTTGTCGGCTCCGGAGATGTAGAGCTTCGAGCCGTTGAGGACCCACTCCTCGCCATCCTGGACCCCGCGGGTCTGGATGGCTCGGGCCGGGTCGCTGCCACCCGACGGTTCAGTGAGTGCGAAACACCCCTTCTTCTCGCCCCTCAGGGTGGGGTAGAGGTACTTCTCCTTCTGCTCGTCGGTGGCTTCGTAGAGCTGGGCGAGGCCCGCTCCGCCGAAGGTGCCATAGCAGGGGTTGTACAGGCCTGCCCGGTGCTGGCTCATCTCGATGGCCATCAGGGCGCGGGTGGTGACATCGATGCCGGGGCCGCCGAACTCCTCGGGAATGTCGAGGCCGTAGAACCCCATCTCGCGGGTCATGCCCAGCAGGTGTTCCTGGTCGTCGGGCGGGAGTGCCCCCGCGTCGGGGTCGAGGTGGGCTTCGCGGGGGACGATCTCCTCCTGGACGAACCGGCGCACGGTGGCGACGATCATCTGCTGGGTGTCGGTGAGGGTGAGGTCCATGGGCTGCCTGGGGAGTCTGCTGGCGGGAGGTCAGGTGGGGTTGAGCCGGCCGACCCGGTCGGTTTCGGCCTGATTGGCGGGTGGAAGCTCGCCGCGTTCGGCGAGATAGATCATGAGCAGCTCGTCGTAGCGACTCATGTAGTTGTGGTTGAACTCGAGGCGGAAGCGTCGGGCCTGGCCGTCGGCCGTGGCCAGCTCGCGTTCGAGGGCCGTCTGGATGCCGAAGAGCTCGCGTCCGCCCGCGTATCCGATGACGGTGGTGTTCCCCTCTGGGTCGGCGATTTCGTAGACGCCGAGCTGGGCAGGCAGAGCCTTGATGGTTGACGGGGTGAGGTCGGTCCAAGGCTTGTCGAGACGGATCCCCACGTCACTCCCCCTTGAAGTCCGGAGTCCGGCGTTCGAGCCGGGCCGCGACTCCTTCGCGGGCGTCGGCGCTGGTGCGGGCCATGTCGGCTAGGGCGTCCACCTCGGCGTGGCCGATGCCGTCGCGGAACGACATGTGGCGAGCCAGGAGGCCCTTCATGGCCCGGAGGCTGAGGGGAGCGTTGGCGGCCAGTCGGTCGATGGTGGCCTGAGCCGTGGACTCGAGCTCTTCGGGGTCTACCGCCCGGTAGATCATGCCCAGGTCGGCCATGCGGGTGGCGGGTAATGGGTCGCCCAGCAGGAGCATCTCGCGGCCGACCACTGGCCCGCAGATCTCGGCGATCTTCTGGGCCAGGAACCAGGTGGGGGCCAGACCGATCTGGGCCAGGGACATGCCGAACCGGGCGGTGGTCGAGGCCACGACCAGGTCACAGTGCAGGGCCAGCTCGTTGCCGCCGGCAATGGCGTCGCCCTGCACCACGCCGACGACCGGTAGGGCGTACCGCTGGATCAGGTCGAGCATGCCTTCGATGGGGCTCTTGCCGGGCTGGGTACCGCCGGTGCTCTGGCGTTCCTTGAGGTCGATACCGGCGCAGAACACCGGTCCGTTGGCCCGGATGACGGTGACCCGCTCGTGGGCTGGTGGCTCCGCGGAGAAGAGCTCGGACATCGCCTCCATGGTGGCGATGTCCAACGCATTGCGGCGCTCGGGCCGATTGAGCGTGATTGTTCGTACCGGCCCGTCGGTCGATGCGAGGACCACGCCTCCAGCTAGCTCTTCACTGGTCCTCATGCCACGAAACTAGTCAACTACGCCCTGTTGGCCCAGCCAATCCTCGATCATCCACCCGGCGATGCTCATACCACCCTTCGGTGAGGGAGGCATGGCGTCGGCTGTGAACCACCCGGCCTCGACGATCTCCTCCTCCTGGATCGCGATTTCACCCGACTCGTACTCGGCCGTGAATCCGATCATCAGTGAATGGGGGAACGGCCACGGCTGGCTGCCGAAGTAGCGCGGTGTGCCAATCTCGATACCCACCTCTTCGCGGACCTCGCGGGCCACGGCGTGCTCGAGCGACTCGCCCGGCTCGACGAAGCCAGCCAGGGTGCTGAAGAACCGGCCGGGGAACTGGGCGCCGTGGGCCAGGAGGATCTCCTCACCCCGGGTCACGCGCATGATGACCGCAGGAGTGAGCCGAGGGAAGGCCATGTGGCGACACGACGGACAGACTCGGGCCCGATCGCGGTGATGGGATTCTGTGGGGGAGCCGCACTGGCCGCAGAACTGGTGGGTGCGCTCGAACGTGGCGATCTGCTCGGCCCGGCCGGCCAGCACCCAGTGGTGCTCGGGGATGCCGCCGTACAGCTGGCGGAGGTGGACGAACCGCCAGTCGTCGGTGGGGTTGTGGTCATCCCCGATGTCGAGTCCCCAGACCGCGGTGTCGTCGATGAGGCCCAGGAAGTGCCGTGATCGGTGGGGCACGTCAGGGTCGACGGTGGGCAGTTCGCCGCTCTCGTCGTGGACCATTACGTGGCCCTTGCGGATGGCGATGTAGATCGCGGTCCCCGAGAAACCCTCGGGTGGGTGCACGAGGGGGTTGAATCGCTCATTGTCCGGACCGAAGCTCACCATCGGGTCAGTTGAGCACACAACCGGGTCGGGTACCGCTTGCACACCCTCGGGGCAAGATCAGCCACCACAACGTCGGGAGCGCTCTCGTCGGGGGCTTCGAAGAGGATCAGTAGGCCGGCCGTGGTCGCCGGGGTGAGTACGACACCGACGACCTCGATCAGGTCGAGCCCGCACTGATAGCGAGAGCATGCCGTTCGCCCGCATCGAGTCGAGCCGTCGAGAACGCCCACTGCCGCGCTGCTTCCTGGGTCATTTCGCCACAGTGGCATGCCCTGCCATCTGTCGCCCGGCTTCACTGGGCGGAAGCGGGCCAGATCGGCTCAGGAGCTAGCCTGCGGGCGTGAGCGCTCGAGTGCCCCATCTCAATAGCCGGCTCCAGGGGTTCGGCACCACGATCTTCGCCCAGATGTCGGCCCTGGCAGTCCAGACCGGGGCCATCAACCTAGGTCAGGGGTTCCCCGACTCCGACGGGCCCACCGAGGTGTCCGAGGCTGCCATCGATGCTATCCGGGCGGGTCACAACCAGTACCCACCCGGGCCCGGCATCCCCGAGCTTCGTCAGGCCATTTCCCGTCACCAGAAGCGCTTCTACGGGCTCGACTTCGACACCGAGCGCGAAGTGCTCGTCACCGCCGGAGCCACCGAGGCTCTCGCCGCGGCCCTCATCGCCCTGTGCGAGATCGGCGACGAGGTCGTGACCTTCGAGCCCTGGTACGACTCCTACGGAGCGGGCATCTCGATGGCCGGTGCGTTCAAGCGGGTGGTCACCCTGCGCCCGCCCGACTACTCGTTCGACCCGGTCGAGCTCCGGCGGGCCATCACCGCCAAGACCCGGCTCATCCTGTTGAACACGCCCCACAACCCCACCGGAAAGGTGTTCAGCCGCGAGGAGCTCGAGCTGATCGCCGAGCTGTGCATCGAGCACGACCTCATCGCGGTGACCGACGAGGTGTACGAGCACCTCACGTTCGACGGCGAGCACATCCCCCTGGCCTCGCTGCCGGGCATGGCCGAGCGGACCGTGACCATCTCGTCGGGCGGCAAGACGTTCTCGTTCACCGGCTGGAAGATTGGTTGGGCGTGTGCCCCGGCTCCCCTCCTCGACGCGGTGCGAACCGCCAAACAGTTCCTCACCTACGTCAACGGGGCCCCGTTTCAGTACGCCATCGCGGTGGGCCTCGACCTTCCCGACTCCTTCTTCACCGAGTTCCACGACGACATGGCAGCCAAGCGGCGCCGGCTGTGCGACGGGCTCGCGGCGGCCGGGTTCGAGGTCTTCGAGCCCCAGGGCACATACTTCGTGAACACCGACATCCGCCCCCTCGTGGGTGACGACATGGACGGGGTCGAGTTCTGCCTGGCCCTACCCGAGCGGGCCGGTGTTGTGGCGGTGCCGGCCCAGGTCTTCTACGACAACACCCACGAGGGTCAGCACCTGGTGCGGTTCACCTTCTGCAAACAGCTCGACGTCATCGACGCGGCATGTGAGCGATTGGCTGTCCTGAGCAGCTGAGTTGGTCGTGGTCAGCCCTGGGGCGGGGACAGTCCTGTCCTAGCCGCCCGAGTCGCTGAAGTGCATCCAGTCCTTGGCTGAGTTCCAGTTGCCGCCCCACGACCAGCCCATGTCGGCGAAGAGGGCCACGATCTCGGGGGTGACCATCCCGACCTTGGCTGCTTCCCGGTTGAGGTAGTCGCCGGCCAACTCCGGGATCACCAGGTCGCCCTTCACGTATGGGTTGTGGAACGGGTTCACGTCGATCGCTCCTCCCAGGGCATGGCGCGACCACGAGCCCGAGTTGACCGCAGGTCGGCACACGAAGCTCGAGGTGTTGTTGCTGTCGCCGGTGGGGTGGGCGTCGACCGCCTCCTGGGTGGTGACCTTCATCTCCTCGATCGGGAACCGCATGGCGTGCAGCTCGGCGAACACACCGACCAGGCCCTGGGCGTGGCTGGCATGGACGATGAATTCACCGGTGTGGAACCGCTCGTCGAACCCGTAGAAGGAGACCTGGACGTAGGTCAGGTCGTCGGTCCCCACGGGGCAGTCCTCGCGCCATGTCGAGCGGGCCAGGACGTCGGCTGGAGGTGGGTTGGAGATCGTGGACACGAAGAGGTTGTCCGCAGGAGGCGGCAGGGTATCGGTGGTCCAGAGCTGCCGGTCGGCGAACTCGGGTGGAGTGGGTTGAGCCACCCCATTGGTCTCACCCGGACGAAGGGGTAGCAGCCTGGTACCCAGCCAGACCGGTGGCGGTGAGCCGGTCCGGTCATCGATGGTGGTCGTCGTGGTGGAGGCCGAGGGAGGGGCCGAGGTGGTGGTCGTCTCGGGGGCCACCGTCGGCTCCGGCTGGGTCAGGGCCAATCCGTCAGAGACGGGTGGGGCACTGGCGCAAGCAACGAACGCGAAACAGAAGGCCGCGGTGTGCAGAATCCCGGTCAGCTTCACCGCAGCGAAGGTATCCGAACCAGGTTGCAATCAGTACTCGTCTGGT
>JAAEMS010000037.1 GCA_024225275.1 Actinomycetes bacterium | reverse complement strand
CCAGCTCAGCTGGGTGCCAGCCCGACAGCTTCCCATTGCGCTTTCCACCCGGGGTGCGGACGGCGTCGACGATCACGGCATTGGGCATGGTGGCTCCCTGTCTGGTGGTGGGGGACGGCGGCCGCGGCTGGTTGCCCGCGCTGCCGGTGGATCTGATTGTGGCTCCCGTCCGGGGGGAGGGGCAACCTCAGGCCTGTCGCGGGCCGCTGACGACGCAGATCGCCGGGAGTTGATATCCGTCAGGATCATTGCGGCTCTCGCGCATGAAGATCTCGAGCGTCGACCCGACTTCGTTGGCGCGGGCATCTTGACCGAAGAGTCGCAGCCCCGCCATGAGTGCTTCCATTGCCTCCTGCACCACGCCTTCGGTGCCTGGCCGGGCGGTGGGTTCGATGCGCGCGGTGGAGAACTTCCAGCCCTTCCCTTCGAAGACGCCAGGCAGCCTGGCTCCGAACGAGGGATCGAAGCCGAATCCTTCGAGGGTGTCGATGATGAGATCCTTGAGTCGGCCGACTGTGCCGGCGTCGCTCAGGGCGGACCAATCGAAGTCGGCCACGAACACTCCGTGCGAGGCAACTCGTAGGATCTCTTGGGCAGCAAGGTCCCGGTGTTCGTCCGACAGCCATCCGAGGACTGCTCGCGCGTGGAGTAGCGGAATGGCCGAGGGAGCCATCGGGAGGTCGGTGATATCCCCTTGGACCGGGGCCGGCAGGCCCATCAGGTAGTCGTGGTTTCGATCCAGCGCGATTCGTGGGATTCCTCTGCTCCGAAGGCGAGCCTCAAGGGCGATCCCGGGCCCAGAACCAATGTCCAACACCGGACCGATGAGCAGAGGTTCGATGATCGGCCAGGTCTCGTCGAGAAGCCATTCGTCCATGCCGAACAGCCGGCTGCGTTCGACCGTCTGCCACTCGCGGTGGGTTGGGGTGGTGTAGGGGTTGCTCATCGTGGCCTCCAAACGCTCGGAGTGAGCGTTTCACTTGGTAGGCGGCCGCAGCAAATACTGGATGCGGCCACCTGCTATGGATTGTGATGGCCTGGTCACCTACAGTGGCCGCCGACAGCCGGTCCCGACGAAGTGGGGACTAGAGGGAGAGCCCGGTGAAGTTGCCCGACTTGAACGGCATTCGTATTGGACAGGCTCTGACCCCGGTGCGCATTGAGGAGGTCCGGCGGCTCCGGGCCGAGACCTATGTCGATCACGGGTTTCTCAGTCCAGAGGAGGCAGGCTCGGTCGAGCACGACAAGTACGACGCCGATGCCTTGTACTTCGGTGCGTTGCGTGGCGATCACCTCGTCGGTGGTAGCCGGCTGGTGCCGAGGGGGCCCAGGGGTCTGTTCCTGTTGGAGAACTTCGAGCTCAACCGGCAGGGCCACGAGCTCGTCGACTCCGTAGGCGCCGATTTGGCTGAAGTCTCGGGGTTGGCCGTGGCCAGGGGAGCCGGAGATCGTTTCGGGATCTCTGCCGGCCTCTACCGAGCGATGCTGCACTTCTCCCTGACGGACCTCGGAGTGGTGCACTGGGTGGCTGTCGTTGATCCCGCTCTCCACCGGATCCTGGCTCGGCTCCTCAACATCGTCGTGGTCGAGATCGGTGAGCCTCATGAGCTTGGTCATCGACATCGTCGGCCCGTTCACATCGATCTCCTCCGCACCATCGGCCATTTGCGTTCACACCACCCCGCGGAGCACGCCTTTTTCATGGGTGGTCTCAAGCTGGATCTGACCCTCTCAGAGCCGACGATGATGCCCTTGTAGTCCTTTCCGGGATCTCGAAGCCTTCATTCGAGGCTCCCGGCAGCCGATGGTCCTTTGTGTTCCGTTCGGCCTGGTCAAGAGCCCTGCTCTTGTGTCTATCGATATCCGGAGTGGGGCTATTCCTGCCCGACGACGGAGGCCTGGTGATCCGGGGTTTACTCTCGGCGGGGTTCCTCGTCAGCGGAGCGGTCGTCCTCTATCGGCGGAAGTCGATGGTTCGTCGGCCCTGGGCCCTCGGCCTTCTCGGCGGCTTGGTGGCGGTGGCGGCTGCGGTTGTCACCACGGTGGAGACCGAGGCATCCGGGGGAGAGCTTCCCTTCCCGGGTTTCGGTGATGTGATCGCTTGGATCTCCGGAGCGCTGATCGTCCGCGGAGCTCTTGAGTTGGTCAAGAACCGAACTCTGGAGCGACGGGTCGGTGACATCATCGATGCTCTTGTGGTCGCCGTCGCGTTCGTTTCGATCGTCGCTGGGACGCTGCTCTCGAGCTATCTGACTTCGGAGGCGTTGTGGTCGGCGAAGGGTGCGACGCTCGTCTACCTCGTCATCACCTTCAGCTTGGTGTACGCGATGGCACGAGTGGCCAACGGCCTGGGGGAGCGAAACGTTTCCTACTACCTCTTGGCGATCGCGACGGTTCTCGTCGTCGCCAACGACGTGCTCCTTCGGCTGGATGTGGCGGGTGAAGAGTGGGCTTTCCGAGCGGGCTTGATCGTCTCGCCGTTTGCCTTCTCATTCGCCATCGCCGCGATCATTCATCCCGAGGTAGTGCGATTGACCGATCGACCGACGTATGTCGATCGAAGGTTGAGCCTGCGCCGGGTCGGGTTGCTCGGCACCGCTCTCGTCGTGGGCCCGGCCTCCTTCGCGGTCATCCGGGGCACTGGCGGCTCGACCTCGGGCCCCATCCTTCTCGGAGGTGCTGCGCTGTTGAGTCTCCTGGTCCTCGCCCGATTCGTCGCGCTTGTGCGCGACCGCGAGCAGCAGGCGGACAGGGAGCGGCAGATACGAGAGGCCGGTGAGCGGATCACGGCAACTGCGGGAGGGGATGAGATCTCCGAAGCGGTCCTCGACATCGCCCTGTTGGCCATGGGTCAGGAAAAGGGGGCCCGCGCGAGCCTCATCTCCCGGTCGGAGGGCGGGTGGCGTGTCAGTGCATCGAGGGGTCGCAACAGTGACCTCGTTGAGGGGAATTGGCTGGACCCGTCCCGGATTTCGGAGGCTGACGCCGCCATGGCGCTCGGCGGCCCAGAACTCTGTGAGGGGGTCCAACCGCTCGAACATGACGACGGCCCTGGCTCTGTCTTCACTCACCCTATCGTCGATCAAGCTCGTACCGAGCTCCTCACCGTGAGCTCTCCATCCCTGATTACCTCTGAGACGGCCTGGAGTCTCGCGGCTCTCGCTCGTCAGGCAGCCCTCGCCTTTACCGCGACGGACTACCGAGAAGAGGTCCACCACCAACGCAGCGAACAGCGGTTTGGGGCCCTGATGGCTCAGAACGCCGAACTGGTGCTGGTGACCGACGAGCTGGGCATAGTCCGTTATGCGGGGCCGAACGCGGCGCGAGTCACGGGGCACCAAGCGGCGGAGTTCGTGGGTGCTCACGCCTTCGAGAAGGCCCACCCGGAGGACTACGATGCTCTTCGAGCTTTGGTCGACACCACCACAGGCGCTTTGGTCAACACCACCTCAGAACGGGAAGCAGGCAACCAAGCGGCTCGCTTGCAACAAGTCGATGGAAGCTACCGCTGGTTCGATGTGACGGTCCGTGACTTCCGCCACGAGCCGGAGGTTGCCGGCCTCGTCGTGACCGCTCGAGACGTCACCGAAGAGAGGACGGCGAAAGAGAACCTGCAGCGTTCCGAAGCTTGGTTCCGGTCGCT
>JAAEMS010000036.1 GCA_024225275.1 Actinomycetes bacterium | reverse complement strand
CCAGCTCAGCTGGGTGCCAGCCCGACAGCTTCCCATTGCGCTTTCCACCCGGGGTGCGGACGGCGTCGACGATCACGGCATTGGGCATGGTGGCTCCCTGTCTGGTGGTGGGGGACGGCGGCCGCGGCTGGTTGCCCGCGCCGCCGGTGGATCTGATTGTGGCTCCCGTCCGGGGGGAGGGGCAACCTCAGGCCTGTCGCGGGCCAGAAGGCGACGGAGTGTGACCTCTAGTACGGACTGAAAATCCCGTGGCTATGTCTCGAGTCTGGGTGCTCGACGCACACTCAGTAGCCGGTTGGCCGCTCGGAGTGTGGAGCTGAATCCATGTTGATGCATGGAGTGGTCAAAGCTCTCTGGAGGACCGCTTTGCGTGGCCGGAACTGTCTTCCTAGGATTGGTCCCGACGTTGAAGGGACCCGATGACGTTCGACTCCACATCACCCTCAGTGGCCGACTACAGCCCACGACTGCGAGTAACGTGCGCGCTCCCGGATGAGCTCGACGCCCTCCGGGCCGTGCGGGCCAGGGTGTACCTGGAGGAAGGCTTCCTCGAAGAGAACGAACTCGTCGATGGCCTGGATGTCGACGACGACGATGACCGGGCCATCCACCTGGCTGTACACGAGGGTGTGGCTGGCCAAATCGTGGGCACGGCGCGGCTCATCTTCCGCGACGGCAAACCCCTGCCGATCGAAGAACAGCTGGGGTTGTTCGCGGACTCGGTCAACCCGATTGAGATCTCTCGACTCGCCGTGCTCGCCGGTCACCGTTCGGCGAAGCTCTCCATCGCGATCTGGAAGGCAGTGTTCGACATCGGCGTCCTTCATGGCGCCGACCATGCGTTTGCCATCATTGAGCGGCCTCTCCTGAACCTCGTGCGAAGGTTCGGGCTCCCCTTCGAAGAGGTCGGGCCCCCGTTCGAGACCTACCACAGCATCAACTGGCCCGTGCGTTGCGACGGTGCTGAGGTTCTGGCGGGCCTGGTACGCACCCGCCCCGGGCTGGTGGAGTTCTTCGACCAGCACTCCGGAACCCAGAGACTGGGTGATGTCGAAGTAGACCTCCAGATGCCGGAGGACGTCCTGGCCTTCGGGGCTACGGCCGAACCTGTCGGAGCACCCGCATCACCGATGCTGCCCCGAGCACGGTGATCAACGCGCCGATGATGACGTAGGCGATCACAGGCAGTTCACCGCTTCCGGCGCCAACGATGTAGAGGTACGGGGCGAGGAAGCTGATGAGTGCCACGAGCGACCACAACTGGGCGTGTCGCCAGTCCTTGCGTCTGAGACCCTGCACGACCTTCACCTGGCCTACCGCGTACGGCCATGCCGTTGCCACGTCGATGATGAGAAACACCGCGGGACTGACTCCGTAGGTGCTCAGCGTTGGCCATACAACCGCGGCCCGGGCGATCGCGTAGAGCACCACCCCAGCGACCCACACGCGCCCAAAACGCCCTAGAGACTCATCGGCCACCGGCGCACCCTAGCGCGACCGAAAATCGGTGCAGCCCGGTCAGGCCCAAGCGTGGGTGACTCCTAGCGCTCAACCGCCCCCGGCAATTGTCGACATGAGAGGGGATGGAGTCCATACAGTGGAAGGCCGCCCTGGGCCTTGGCGCAGTGATGTCAGTGGGGGCTGTCCCCCTGTCGCCGTCGATTCGCGCTGGAGTGCGCTTCATTGTTGCCGCCGCCTTCCTCACTGCGGTTCTCGTTCAGCTCAAGCGCCGACCGGACATCGGTAGGAAGCCCTGGGGGCTGACTGCAGCTGGTGGTTTCGTGGCCCTCCTGTCGGCATTGGTGCGGGTTGGGCACGGTCTGGTCGTGGGGGTCAACTACCCGTACCCGTCGCCTGCCGATCTTCTGGCCTACCTGTCCTACGCCCTGTTCATCGCAGGGGCCGGGGCCCTCTGGCGCTCGAGGACCCGACGAAACGACCCGGAGGCCTTGCTCGATGCCTTCATCGTGGCCTCAGCGGCGGCGGTCCTGATCTTCTCGTCCATTCTCTCCGAATACACGCGCGACGGGCAGATCCCGGCGTTGGATCGTGCGGGGAATGTTGTCTACTCGCTCATGACGATTGCCCTGATCGGACAGGTCGCCCGATTGGCTGTCGGTCCCGGCGCGAGGAACACCGCCTGGTCGTTGCTGGCCACGGCCACCCTGCTCATTGTCGCCAACGATTTGCTGCTCCTTCTCGACACCACCGGCTCCCCTTGGGCCTATGACGCCGCGACCGTGATCGCCCCGTTGGCCTTCAGCTTCGCCACGGCGGCCGTGCTGCACCCGACGGTGACCTATTTGGCCACGGCTCCTGTCCACCAGGAAGTGAGGCTCGGCACGGGCCGGATTGCGATGCTGGCTGGAGCTCTTCTGACGCTCCCCGTCAGTCTCATCGTCGCTCTACTACGCAACTCTGAACCCGATCTCACCGTCCTCAGTGTCGGCTCCGTGGTACTGGCCATTCTCAGCCTCAGGCGAATCGTCCTCCTGTTTCAATCGAAGGAACGACTGGGCCAACTCGAGGTCATCCTGCGGGAGAGTGGTCGGGCCCTGTTGAGTGCGGACACCGGCGCCGAGGTCGCTGACGTCGCCGTGGGGGCAGTGCAGAAGATCGTCAGCTCCCCGGTGTCCACCTCGGTGTGGATAGGCGGAGAGCTTGCCGCGTCAGAGGGAAGCCCGGGAGGACCGGACCTCGCGTCCGAGCAGGACCGCGTTCTCCTGCCGATTGGCGAGGGCGGCTCATACGGGGAAGTGCGCTTGGCACCTCTCTTGCCGCTGGATCGCTCTGAGAACCTGGCGTTGCAGACGATGACGGCCCAGCTGACCCAGGCCCTCGCCGCGATCGACCTCCGTGAAGCGACCCTTCGGCAACGGACAGAGCAGCGGTTGCACGCCTTGGTCGAGCAGTCCTCCGACCTCGTACTGGTGGTCGATCTTGACGGGTTGGTGGTCTTCGCATCCCCGAACGCCCCCCAGGTCATCGGCCGGCCGGCTGACTGGTTGGTCGGAAAGGCGCCCGCTCGGCTCTGCCACGCGGACGATGCTCACGTGTTCGCGCTAGCCATGCTTTCGCCGACCTCCGACACCGAGGTTGCCCACTCCGTGGAACTGAGGATGCGTCGCCCCGCGTACGAGGACTACCGCTGGTTCGATGTGACGGTCCGTGACTTCCGCCACGAGCCGGAGGTTGCCGGCCTCGTCGTGACCGCTCGAGACGTCACCGAAGAGAGGACGGCGAAAGAGAACCTGCAGCGTTCCGAAGCTTGGTTCCGGTCGCT
>JAAEMS010000035.1 GCA_024225275.1 Actinomycetes bacterium | reverse complement strand
TGGTGGGGGCCTGCTCAACCTCGTCAGCTACCTGACCCCTCACCGATGGCTGCTCGACGGCTTCCGTGACCTCAGCTTCGGTGAGGGCGTTTCCGCCATCGCCCCGAACGTTCTGGCCCTCCTTCTGTTCACCGTCCTCATCGGTGGGATCGGCCTGTCACGGGCCCGGAGGTTGGTGGAGGCGTGACCATTCTCACCATCGCGTTGACCGATCTGCGCCGCTTGTTCCGCGAGCGGGTCAACCTCTTCTTCTTCGTCGCTCTGCCCCTGGTGCTCATCCTGGTGCTGGGCAGCGCCTTCGGCGGCTTCGAGCCGCGGATCGGGCTCGTGGTCGACGACACGGGCCCGCTGGCTCTCGAGCTCGCCCAGTCGATCGAAGCCATCGATACGGCCCGGGTGACCCGGTACCAGGATCTCGATGATGCGCTCGAGAACCTCCGACGCGACAACATCGAAGCTGCCGTCGTGATCCCCACTGGCTACGACGCTGACCTGCGCCAGGGCCAGCCGGTCGAGCTGGGCTATCTCGCGGTGCCCGACTCCGGGGGCGTCGAGGTGCGCGGCCTGGTCGACGCCGCGGTCACCGAGCAAGCCAGCCGGGTGCGGGCCGCCCACTTCGTCGCCGCCGAGGGTCTCGCCGACTTCGACACCGGGCTCGAGGCGGCCGAGCAGGCCGGCGAGATGGTGTCGCCGATCGAGGTCACCGTGGTCGGCCCCGACCTGGGCGAAGCGGTCAGCGGCGACTACCAGAGCTTCCTTGCCTCTCAGGAACTGGTCCTGTTCACCTTCATCACCTCGCTCACCGCGTCGGCTTCGCTCATCCAGACCCGGCGGCTGCGCATCGCCGCCCGCATGCTCTCGACCCCCACGACCACCAGCCAGATCCTGGCCGGCATGGCCCTGGGCCGCTACCTGATCGCCTTCATCCAGGGAGTCTTCATCCTCTTGGCGTCATCCCTGTTGTTCGGCGTCAACTGGGGAAGCTGGCCGGCCGCGCTCGCCCTGGTGGCCACCTTCTCGCTGGTGGGCACTGGAGCGGCCGTGCTGATGGGTTCGGTGTTCAGCAACGAGGAACAAGCCGGACCCGTCGGCGTGTTCGTGGCCCTGGCCTTCGCTGCCCTGGGCGGCTGCATGGTGCCGTTGGAGATCTTCTCGGACACCATGCGCAGGATCGCTCACATCACCCCGCACGCCTGGGCCAACGACGGGTTCTCCGACATCATCCGCCAGAACGGACAACTCGCCGACATCGGAATCGAGCTCGGCGTGCTCCTGGCCTACGGCACCAGCCTCCTGGCTCTGGCCACGTTCTTCCTACGCCGCTCCCTCACCCGCTAGTCGCGGAGGGCTTTGCCGGTCAGGGCCAGGAAGACCGATTCGAGGTCGGGCTCGACCAGCTCCACCGAGGTGACTCTGGCTCCGGCATCGTCCGCCGCAGTCAGCAGCCCGGGCAGAGCCGAGTGCCCGTCGCGTACCGCCAGCTCGACCATGTCGTCGGTCGCGTGGGCCTCAGCCACGGTGTCAAGCGCTTCGAGAGCGTCGACCAGTTCGGCCCCGTCCCGCTCTATCCGTATGCGAACCCGATCGGTGCCACCGATCATCTCCACCAGTTCCCGGCGGGTGCCCTCGGCCACCAGCTGGCCCAGATCCATCACCCCGACCCGGTCGCAGAGGCGCTCCGCTTCCTCCATGTAGTGGGTGGTGTACAGGACAGCCATGCCCAGCGAGCCCAGCTGCTCCACACTCTCCAGGATCGAGTTGCGGCTCTGGGGATCGACACCCACGGTTGGCTCATCGAGGACCAGGAGCTGGGGTTCGTGGAGCAGGCCGACCCCGATGTTGAGCCGCCGCTTCATCCCTCCCGAGTAGTCGTCGGTGGGGTCTTCGGCCCGGTCGGCCAGACCCACGACCTCGAGCACCTCGTTCACCCGGGTATTCAGCTCCGATCCGGACAGACCCTGCAAGCGGCCGAAGAACCGCAGGTTCTCGCGGCCGGTGAGATCGGGGTAGATGGCCAGATCCTGGGGCACGTAGCCGATGGCAGCCTTGACCGAGCGAGGGTCCTGGTCGAGGTCGAACCCCGCCACCTCGACCCGTCCCGCGTCGCGTTCGAGTAGCCCGCAGAGCATCGAGATGGTGGTGGTCTTGCCCGCTCCATTGGGGCCGAGCAGCCCATAGGTCTCGCCGGGGGCGATGGCGAAGCCCACATCGTGGACGGCCAGCCGTTCACCGAACCGCTTGACGAGACCCTGACATGTCAGCACTTGATCCACGGCGCCAGTATCCCCGATCAGGCCCGGGTGGGCATACCCATGACCGGGGACTGCCGGTTGAGGATGGCGTCGGCCCGCTTGGCGATGGCGTCATCCCACATCTGGTCGGTGAAGAGCCAGAACTGATTGGCCAGGATCGCGTCGTGCACCATGTCGCCCACCACCTCGGGGTCGAGGCCCCCGCTCAGGGCCCGACCCGACATGTCGAGCCACTTCTCACCCGCCGCGTCCTGGGCGGCGCCGGCTTCGGCGCCCCGTTCGCGGGCGGCCTGGACGATGTTGGTGTTGACGAAGCCGGGGCAGAGACAGGTCACGCCCACGCTGGAACCGTCGGCCTTCAGCTCGTGATAGAGGCTCTCGGACAGAGAGGCCACCCCGTGTTTGGCCACCATGTACGGCGCCGCATAGACGCCGGCGATGTGCCCGGCGATGGACGCCGTGGTCACCACATGACCGTCGCCGTGCTCGACCAGGTGGGGCACGAAGGTGCGAACCCCGTGAATCACGCCGTCGAGCAGGATGCCCAGACTCCAGGACCAGTCGTCGGCGCTGAGGGTCCACGACAGGCCAGCGGAACCGGTGACGCCAGCGTTCAGACAGACCACGTTGACCTGCCCGAAGCCATCAACGGCAGCGTCGAGCAAGTCGGCGTTGGCTACCAGGTCGGCGACATCAGTGTGCTGGGTCAGGGCTTGGGCCCCGAGCTCACCCGCTTCGGCCGCGACGGCCCCCATGGCGTCGTCGTTGACATCGGCCAGCACGACGTTCATTCCCGCCCGGGCGAAGCGGAGGGCCATGGCCCGGCCCATACCCGATCCGGCTCCGGTGACGACCGCGGTCTTTCCCTCGAGATTGTCCATGACCGCGAACCTAGGGCTTGGCCAATGGTCGCGCCCGGAGCCCGCGTGGCAGTACCGTCTGCCGCCATGGAAACGAGGACAGACGGAACCGACGGGAAGCGCTGAGGTGGCCCGCCGCGGACGGGTCCGACGCACCGACCGGCCGAGGGGCGCAATCAACCAGTTGCCGTGGCGGACCATCGAGAACCCTTACGGCGCCACTACTCCGGTCCTGCACCCCGAGGGGATCGAGACCATCCACGAGGCCTCCCTTCGCGTCCTCGAGGAGCTGGGCATCGAGCTCTGGAACGAGGACGCCCGCGACCTGTTCGCCGCCGCGGGAGCCAAGGTCGAGGAAGAGATCGTCAAGGTCGACCGCGACCTCATCGATACCGCCTTGGCCACCGCCCCTTCGTCGTTCACCCTCACCCCCCGCAACCCCGACCGGGCCGTGACCATGGGAGGCCGCCATCTGGCCTTCGGCCTGGTGGCGGGCCCGCCGGCGGTGCACGACCGGCTCAACGGCCGCCGCACGTCGAACCTGGCCGACTACGAGAACTTCATCCGCCTGTCCCACTACTTCAACGCCATCCACATCCTCGGCAACCAGGTATCGGCCCCCATCGAACTTCCGTCCAACACCCGCCACCTCGACGCCTACCTGGCCGACATAGCCCTGTGTGACCTCAGCTTTCACTGCACCGCCATCGGTCGGGGCCGAGCCGTCGACGGCATCGAGATGATGGCCATCAGCCGGGGCCTCGAGGTCGAGGAGATGGCGGAGTCGCCCGGGGTCAGCACGATCATCAACGTCAACTCCCCCCGCCGCTTCGACGACGAGATGGCGGCCGGGCTGATGGCCATGTCGGAGCACGGCCAGGCGGTCTCGGTCACCCCGTTCACGCTCATGGGGGCCATGACGCCTTCGACCCTCGCCGCGGCCCTCACCCAGCAGAACGCCGAGGCCCTGTTCGGCATCGCCCTGACCCAGCTGGTCCGACCAGGCGCTCCCGTCATGTACGGGGCGTTCACCAGCAATGTCGATATGCGCTCGGGTGCACCGGCGTTCGGTACCCCTGAGCAGACCAAGGCCAACATCGCTTCGGGTCAGCTGGCCCGCTGCTACGGACTGCCGTACCGATGCTCGAACTCGAGCGCGTCCAACGTGGTCGATGCCCAAGCCGCCTACGAGACCCAGATGTCCCTGTGGGGCGCGGTGCTGGGCGGGGCCAACCTGATCTATCACGCCGCCGGCTGGATGGAGGGTGGTCTCCAGGCCAGCTACGAGAAGCTGGTGCTCGACGTCGAGATGCTCCAGCAGATGATGGAGTTCCTGACCCCGCTGGACCTCTCCCCCGACGAGCTCGCCTTCGACGCCATGGCCCGGGTGCCCACCGGCGGCCACTTCTTCGGTGACGAACACACCCTCGAGCGGTACGAGACCGCCTTCTACACCCCGATGTTGTCCGACTGGCAGAACCACGAAGCCTGGGAGGAAGCGGGGAGTCTCGACGCCACCACCCGCGCCACCAACCTGTGGCAGGCCGCCCTCGACGACTATGTCGAGCCCACCCTGCCCGACGACGTTCGCGAAGCGCTCGACGACTTCATGGGTCGCCGACGCGAGGAGATCGGCACCGATGACCCCTGATCCCGAGAGCAGTCCCCTTCGAGTTGGGGCGGCCCAGTTCGCCAGTGTCATCGGCGATGTCGATGCCAACCTCGACACCCACCTCGCCTGGATCGCCCAGGGCCGCGACGCCGGACTCGACCTCCTGGTACTCCCCGAGCTCTCACTCACGGGTCACCACGGGCCCGAACAGCTGCTCGATGCCGCCATGCGGCGCACCGACGCCCGCATCGGTGAGCTGGCCGCCGCGGCCGGTGACATGGCCTGCGTTTTCGGGTTCATCGAGGAGGGCCCGGCCGCCCAGTTCTACAACGCGGCCGCGATGGTCAAGAACGGCTCGCTGGTCCACCTCCACCGCAAGGTGAACATCCCCGCCTACGGCGAGCTCGAGGAGGCGAAGCACTACGCGGGCGGCCGTTTCGTCGAGACCCACGAGCTCGACCCTGACTGGCGGGCCGGCGTGCTGATCTGCGCCGACGCTTGGAATCCCGCCCTCACCCATCTGGCCTTTCTCCATGGGGCCACCCTGCTGGTGTGTCCGGTGAGCTCCGGGGTCGAGGCGGTCGGGGCCGAGTTCGACAATCCCGGCGGCTGGGCCCTGACCATGCGCTTCTACTCGATGATGTATGGCGCCCCCTCGATCATGGCCAACCGCTGTGGGGTCGAGAACAACCTGACCTTCTGGGGAGGAAGTCGGATCCTCGATCCCCTCGGCCGCGAGCTCGCGGTGGCCGGTCCCGGCGAGGAGCTGATCGTGGCCGAGCTCGACTACGACGAGGTCCGCCGAGCCCGCCAGATGCTCCCGACGGTGCGCGACAGCAACATCTCGCTGGTCCACCGCGAAACTGACCGCTTGATCACCCAGCTCGGCGTGCCCGAGTTCCTGCGCGACCCCGACTGACATGCTCAGGAGCGGCGCCGAAAGGTGACCGAGGTCGGCCGGGCATCGCCTTCCTCTCTTGCTCGCTGGCGCTCACGGGCTGCTGGGCTAAGGGTCCGCTGACATGGGCCGATTGGCCTACGAGAGGCCTCTGGTGAATCCGATCGGAGGTCAGCCGATGGGAGAATGACCGCATGGGGACGACCAACAAGTCGGGCCGGCGGTGGCGCAAGGGTGGCGCCGCGCTGCTGGCTTTCGCTCTCGTGGCCGCCGCGTGCTCGGGTGACGATGACGACGGCGGGACCTCCACACCGACCAGCGACCCCGCCACCCCCACCATCATCCGGCCCGATACCGGAGACACCGCAGGCACTGGGTCGGGTGATTTCTCGGTCCGCCTCAGCGCGGGAGCCGGCCAGAGCGCTGTGGTCGAGCAGATGGCCGTGGTCAGCGGTCCGGAGCTCTCGCCCGCCGAGATAGAGAACGTCTTTGACCGCCTGCCCGAGTGGGCCCCCGACGAGTCCGACCCCACCGGCTTCAACCGTCCCGCCCAATCTCTGGCCCCGCCGCGCCCGGGCGAGACGGTGGTGGAGTCGTTCCCCCCTCCGGCCGACACCGAACCCCTCGACGTACCCACCGGACCTCTCGAGGTCCTCCGCTTCCAGCCCGAGGGCACGGTTCCCATCGCCCCCTTCGTGACCATCACCTTCGACCAGCCCATGGTGCCCCTCGGCACCCTGGCCCAGCTCGACGAGCTCGATGTACCGGCCACCATCACGCCGGAACTGGCCGGGCGGTGGCAGTGGATCGGCACCCGGACCCTGCGCTTCGACGCCGAAGACAACCGATTCGACCGGCTCCCCATGGCCACCGAGTACACGGTGGACATTCCGGCCGGCACCGAATCGGCCACAGGAGGCCGGCTGGCCGACGATGTCCAGTTCCGCTTCCGGACCCCGGCGCCCACGGTCCACCGCATCACCCCCACGGGAGAGTCCCTGCCGCTGGAGCCGGTCTTCATTGCCACCTTCGACCAGTACATCGACCCCATCGAGGCGATCGAGGCCATCGAGGTGAGCGCCGACGGCGAGCCGGTCGCCATCCGTGTGGCCACCGCCGACGAGATCGACTCCGACGACCAAGTCAACCGGCCGGGCGGCTACGAGGGCCGGTTCGTGGCCTTCCGGCCCGTTGATGCCCTTCCCGGTGACAGTGCCATCGTCATCAACGTCGGTCCCCGCTCACCGTCCGCCGAAGGCCCACTCACCAGCACAGACGTCATCACCGAGTCATCCCGCACCTATGGTCCCCTCCGCGTCGCCGACACCCGGTGCGACGAGACCGACGACGGCAGATGCCGGCCCCTCAGCCAGCTCAGCATCCAGTTCACCAATCCCCTCGATGCCGAGTCAGTCGACACTTCGACGTTCAGCATCGAACCCACCATGAGTGATGCCGAGATCGGGGTGAGCGGCACCAATGTGACGATCCGCGGCCGCACCCAGGGCCGGACCGACTACCGGGTGACCGTCGCCGGCAATCTGACCGACGTCTACGGCCAGCCACTCGGTGACGACGAGACGATCACCTTTCCCATCGGTGATGCCCGCCCGGTGTTCCTGGGCTTCCAGCATGAGCTCATCACCTTGGACCCGGGGTCCGACGATCCCGCCCTCACGGTGGCGACGATCAACAACGACAAGCTTCGAGTTCAGATCTTCGAAGTTTCTCCGGACGACTGGCGGAGCTATCGCGAGAACCGCTGGGAGTACGAGGATGGGAAACGCCCGCCCGGTGAGAGGGTCAGCGATCAGGTGATCTCGACGGGCGGGGCCCGAGACGAGCTCACCGAGACCGTGATCGAGCTGTCGGACGGGCTCGACGATGGCATCGGTCAGCTGATCGTGTTGGTCGAGCCCGACCCGCCCTACCGCGGGGACGACGACAACCGCTGGGCCAACCGGCCGTCGGCCGCCTGGGTGCAGGGCACCAATATCGGGCTCGACCTGTTCACCGATCACGATGAGCTCTCGGTGTGGGCCACCGACCTGGCCACCGGCCGGCCCCTCGAAGGGGTCGACATCGATCTCGTTGGCTCCTCGAAGACACTCAGGACCGGCTCGGACGGCCTGGCTCGGACCAGCGGGGTGGGAGAGTTCGATCATGTGGTGGCCCGCGATGCGGACGACATCGCTGTCCTGGCGTCGGGTTCATGGCGCACCCAACGGACCGACTCGGTTCGTTGGTACGTCTTCGACGACCGGGCGCTCTACCGGCCGGGCGAGACGGTGAGTGTCAAGGGCTGGGTCCGCAGGCAAACCGACGCCTCCGACGCCCAGATCATGCTGGTCGGCGCGGACCGAACGGTCGACTACATCGCTTACGACGCTCAGGGCAACGAGCTCACCACGGGCCGGGCCGACGTCAGCAGCCTGGGCGGATTCGACTTCTCCTTCGACCTGCCCGGGGGCGCCAACCTCGGTTCGGCCCGCCTCGATCTGACCCTCTCGAACGCCAGTGGCCTGTCAGGCCGGTCGAGCGGGCACAGCTTCCAGATCCAGGAATTCCGGCGGCCCGAGTTCGAGGTCCGGGCCCACAACGAAACTCCGGCCCCCTACATCCGGACCGAGCCGGCCACCGTGGCCGTCGAAGCCGAGTACTTCGCCGGCGGGAGCCTGCCCGACGCCGAAGTCGAGTGGGCGGTCACCACCCGTGACGCCTCCTACAGCCCGCCCGACTGGCCCGAGTTCTCCTTCGGGACCTGGTCGCCCTGGTGGTACTACGAGGACTACGCCCCGGGAGACGACTACGCGGTGAACGAGTCGCCGGCGTATGAGGACGACTACTACGAAGAGGACTACTGGCCCCACGACGCGGGGACAGTCGAGTTCTTCTCGGGTTCCACCGATGCCAGCGGGACCCACTACCTCCGCATGGACTTCGAGGGCGAGGAGACCGATCTGCCGGTCACCGTCACGGCCGAAGCAACCGTCACCGACGTGAACCGCCAGGCCTGGGCGGCAGCCACGAGTCTGCTGGTCCACCCGGCAGAGCTCTACGTCGGACTGAGGGCGGCCACGACCTTCGTGCGCCGGGGCGAGACCCTCGAGATCGAGACCATCGTCACCGACATCGACGGCGAGGCCGTGGCCGAGCGAGCGCTGACAGTCGAGGCCCATCGACTGGCCTGG
>JAAEMS010000034.1 GCA_024225275.1 Actinomycetes bacterium | reverse complement strand
CTGTGGGTGCCCGAAACTCTGTCGTGGCTGGTCAGGCGGCTTTTCTGTATTCGTTGATGAGGCCGTCGCAGCGGGTCGATCTCATGATTCGATGTTGTGCTGGATCTGACACGACACGCAGCGGCGGCTTGCTGTCTCGTGGGGGTCGTTGGTCGAGTGAGCGGTGCGGCCGATGGGTGTTGTAGTGGCCGATGTAGTCGATGACGAGGCGTTCGAGCTGTCGCTGGTTCCAGATGATGGTGCGGTCGGGCAGCTCTCGTCGCAGGGTTCCGATCCAGCGTTCAGCGAAAGCGTTCGCGACCGGGGTGCGGATCGGGGTCTTGAGGTTCTTGAGGCCCTCGGTTCGGAAGATCTCGTCGAAGGCGTCAACGAACTGGCTGCCTCGGTCACGCACGAGCGCTCGGGAACCGGAGAAACGGTCGGCATGGCGCAGGAACAGGTTGCGGGCTGCTTGGGTGGTCCACGGGCCGGTCGGGTTCGCGGTGATTCCGGCAAAGATCACCTCTCGGTTGGTGACGTCGATGAAGAACAGCGCGTAGTAGCGGCGTAGCAGGGCGGTGTCGATGGTTGCGAAGTCGCAGGCGACGGCGGCCTGGGATCGCAGGAACTGGGTCCAGGTCACGCTGGCGCGGTTGGGTGCGGGGTCGATGCGGTGGTTCTTGAGGATTCTCCAGACGGTGGATGCGCCGACGTTGTGGCCGAGACCGGTGAGTTCGCCGTGGATGCGGCGATATCCCCAGTTTGAGTTCTGGGTCGCCATTTCGATGATGAGGCGCCGGATCTCAGTTGGGGTCGAGGGTCTTCCCGGAGCCTGGACTGGTTGGGTCCAGTGGCGTGGGATACGACGGCGGTGCCAGCGAAGGAGTGTGTCTGGTGTGACGAGCCATCCTTGGCGGCGGGGCCGGGGGAGCGCCTGGGCGATAGCGCCGAGCAACGACCGGTCGTCGTCGGTACGGCGGGCCGCTCGTGTTGGCGGCGGAGTACGGCGAGTTGGTGGCGCAGCACGATGATCTCGATGTCTTTGGAGCGGCCGGACCGTACGGCGAGGCGGACCAGTGACGAGAGGAAGCGGTACAAGATGCGATACACACCCCTCAGGATCGGTGTGTATCTGCCCTGGTCAACGCCCGCGTCCGAGTTTCGGGCACCCACAGG
>JAAEMS010000033.1 GCA_024225275.1 Actinomycetes bacterium | reverse complement strand
CGACCTGGGGCTGGACGAACTCGATCCGACGGCGCCCACCGTGGTGTACTGCGCCGGTGGGTTCCGCTCTCACCTCGTGGCGACTCGAGCGGGCAGGTTTCGCTGATGTGTTCGATCTCATCGGTGGTCACGGGGCCTGGGACCGGGCCCACGAGAATCAGTAGGGCCAAGGAAGCATGAAAGGGAGAGTCGTGTGACCCGTCTGGGGTTCCTCCTCGACAGCGACAGTTGTGTCGGTTGCCATGCGTGCACGGTGGCGTGCAAGAGCGAGCACGATGTGCCGTTGGGCGTCAACCGCACCTGGGTGAAATACATCGAGACCGGTTCGTTCCCCAACGTCAGCCGGCACTTCTCGGTCATGCGGTGCAACCACTGCGAGGACGCCCCGTGTATGGCGATCTGCCCCACCAGCGCCCTCTATCGGGCCGACAACGGGGTGGTCGACTTCGACGACAACGACTGCATCGGATGCAAGGGCTGCATGAACGCCTGTCCTTACGACGCGTTGTACATCAACCCGGCCACCAACACGGCCAACAAGTGCAACTTCTGCAACCACCGCATCGACCAGGGTCTCGAACCCTCGTGCGTGGTGGTGTGCCCCACCGAGGCCATCAAGGTCGCCGATCTCGATGACCCCCTCAACGAGGCCACCAAGATCATCGCCCGCGACGACACCGCGGTTCGGGCCCCCGAGCAGAACACCAACCCGAAGGTGTACTACCGGGGTGCCGACCAGGCGTCGCTCGACCCCCTGCGCACCGCCATCGCGGCCGACGGCATGATCTGGGCCGACACCACCCCCGACCACCCGACCCTGCCCCCCGACACCCACGGGGTCATCGGACGCACCACCTACACCACCACCCACGCCATGACGTGGAAGGAAAAGGTGTCGGGCTATCTGGTCACCAAGGCGGTGGCGGCCGGCGCCATGCTCGTGGCCGCCCTGCTGGTGCTCCTCGGTCATGAGGGCGAACGGGCCGCCGTCGGGGTCGTACCGCCCATGGTGGCGGGGGTGTTCCTGGCCCTCACCGGGGTGTTGCTGGTGGCCGATCTCAAGCAGCCTGGCCGTTTCCACTACCTGCTCACCAAGGGCAGCTGGGAGTCATGGCTGGTCAAGGGGGCGTACATCCTCATGGGGTTCGCGGCCCTCACCGCCCTGTGGTGGATCGGCGGCCTGGTCGACTCGGGTGGACTGCTCCAGGTTCTCGCCATCCCCACGGCACTGTTCGCCGCCGGTTCCGCTGGGTACACGGCCTACCTCTTCGCCCAGTGTGAGGGCCGCGACCTGTGGCAAACCCCCCTCCTGCTACCCATCCTGTTGGCCCAGGCGGTCACCGCCGGCGGCGCCGTGTTCACCATCGTCGACCTGTTCATGGACGTGCCCGCTCCCACGGCGGTTCGGTGGGCTCTGTTGGGTGGGGTCATCGCCACCGGGGCGCTGCTGGCCACCGAGCTCTCCTCACACGGCACTCGCCACGTCGAGCTCGCCGTCGAGGCCATGACCAAGGGCCAGTGGAAGAACCAGTTCTGGGGTGGTGGCGTTCTGCTCGGACTGGTGGTTCCCGCGGTACTCACGGTCATCGCCCTCGCCGCTGACCTCGGACCTGGCCTCCCCGCGCTCGGTGGTCTGGCCGCCGTCGTTGGCATGTGGCTCTACGAAGACAGCTTCATCCGCGCCGGCCAGTCCGTGCCGCTCTCATGACCGCCCCCCTCCTGCCTTCGACCCGGAGCCTCGCATGACCGATCTCGCCAAGTACCCGTCACCCGACGATTGGCACGACTCGGTGTCGCTCGACGCCAAGGCCTGGCCGGACAAGGTCGAGCACCATCACAGCCTGGTTCCCACCACGTGTTTCAACTGTGAGGCCGCGTGTGGGCTCCTCGCCTTCGTGAACCACGAGACCGGCGAGATCGACAAGGTCGAGGGCAACCCCCTCCACCCGGCCAGCCGGGGCCGCAACTGCGCCAAGGGCCCGGCCACCCTCAACCAGGTCTATGACGCCGAGCGCGTCCTGTACCCCATGAAGCGGGTGGGCGAGCGGGGCTCGGGCCAGTGGGAGCGTGTTTCCTGGGAGGATGCCCTCAACGACATCGGGGGTCGCATCCGCCAGGCCATCGACTCCGATCACCATGACGGCGTCGTCTACCACGTCGGTCGTCCCGGTGAAGACGGCTACACCGAGCGGGTCCTCAAATGCTGGGGTGTCGACGGCCACAACAGCCACACCAATATCTGTTCGTCGAACGCCCGTATCGGCTACCAGTCGTGGATGGGCCACGATCGGCCTTCGTCCGACTTCGCCAACGCCGAGGTCATCTTCTTGATCTCGTCCCATCTCGAGGCCGGTCACTACTTCAACCCCCACGCCCAGCGGATCATGGAGGCCAAGGACAAGGGCGCCACCGTCATCTGTGTCGACCCCCGCCTCTCGAACACCGGCTCCAAGGCCGATCACTGGCTCCCCACCTGGCCGGGCACCGAGCCGTTCATGCTGCTCGCCATCGCCCGCCTCCTGATCGAGAACGGCACCTGGGAACGCGACTTCGTGCGCCGCTGGACGAACTGGGAGACCTTCCTGCGCGAGACCCGCCCCGACCTCCCCGTCGACTTCGACTCGATGGAGCAGGCCCTGCTCGACCACTACGCCGAGTACACGCCCGAGCAGGCCGAGTACATCTCGGGTGTTCCCGCCGATCAGCTCCGCGAGATCGCCGAGGTCATCGGTGCTCACCCCACCAAGTTCGCCTCCCACAACTGGCGGTCGGCGGGCGCGGGCAACCTCGGTGGCTGGCAGGTGGCCCGCTGCCTGTTCTTCCTCAACGTGCTCACCGCGTCGGTGGGTACGCCGGGGGGCACCAGCGGCAATGGCTGGAACAAGTTCAAGCCCCACCCCACTGGTGGAGCCCCGGCCCTGGGCCAGTGGAACGAGCTCAACTGGCCCCAGGAATACCCGCTGGCCTACCACGAGATGTCGATCCTGCTGCCCCACTTCCTGAACGAGGGCCGCGACCATCTCGATGTCTACTTCACCCGGGTCTACAACCCGATCTGGACCAACCCCGACGGCTTCAGCTGGCTCGAGGCCCTCAAGGACGAAGACAAGGTGAAGTGCCATGTCGCGCTCACCCCCACCTGGTCCGAGACGGCCTGGTTCGCCGACTACGTCCTCCCCATGGGTGTTGGAACAGAGCGTCACGACATCGCCAGCTTCGAGACCCACGCCGGCCGGTGGATCGGCTTCCGGCAGCCCGTATTCCGGCGGTTCGCCGAGATCCGGGGCGATGAACTGACAGACCAGACCCGCACCTGGGAGCACAACCCGGGCGAGGTCTGGGAGGAGAACGAGTTCTGGATCGACCTTTCGTGGAAGATCGACCCCGACGGCGCTATGGGGATCCGCGAGTGGTTCGAGAGCAAGGGCACACCCGGCCAGCCCATGCCCATCGACGAGTACTACGGCACCATGTTCGACGAGGCTGTACCCGGACTTCCCGAGGCGGCCGAGGCGGTAGGGAAGACTCCGCTGGAGTACATGCGCGACGTCGGTTCGTTCGCCGTTCCCGGCGACCCGTACACGCCCTATGAGAGGCCGGTCGATCCTTCGGCCGTCGAGGGTTGTGCCCAGGACGACGAAGGGGTGTTCCGCAAGCCGGGCACCATTGGGGGCTGGGATGGCCGGCGCGAATCTCTCCCCGACATCGCTCTGGCCGATCTGGGCGACGGCTCACCCGCGGTCGAGGTCGACGGTGAGCTGAAGGAGGGGTTCCCGACCCCGTCGAAGAAGCTCGAGCTGTTCTCCACCACCCTCAAGGACTGGGGTTGGCCCGAGTACGCCACCCCGAAATGGATCCCGAGCCATGTCCACTGGGAAGACCTCGACATGGAGCCTGCTCCCGACGGCACAGGGGGGGATGAACGCATCCTGCTGCCCACGTTCCGCATCCCCACCCTCATCCACACCCGGTCGGCCAACTCCAAGTGGCTGAACGAGATCAGCCACCGCCACCCCCTCTGGATCCACCCCGAGGACGCCGAGAAGCTGGGTATCGCCCAGAACGGCCTGGTGCGGATCAGTACCCGTATCGGCCATTTCGTGATCCAGTCGTGGCGCACCGAGGGCATACGCCCCGGTATCGTGGCTGCCTCCCATCACATGGGGCGCTGGCGCCTCGACGAGGACAAGGCTCGCTCCTGGGGAGCCGGCAAGGCCTCGATCGACACCGAAGGCACCGTCTGGAAGCTGACTCGCAACAAGGGGCTCGAGGCCTATGAGTCCGACGACCCCGACTCGAGCCGGATCTGGTGGAGCGACACCGGCGTGCATCAGAACCTGACCTTCAGCGTCCAGCCCGACCCCATCTCGGGTATGCAGTGCTGGCACCAGCGGGTACGGGTCACCCCGGCCGAAGCGGGCGACGAGTACGGCGACGTGGTGGTCGACACCGCCAAGTCGCGCCAGGCCTACCTCGACTGGCTCGACAAGACCCGCCCGGCCCCCGGCCCCGGCGACCTGCGTCGGCCCCTCTGGTACGCGCGGCCCCTCAAGCCCAAGCCCGACCAGTACCTGCTCTGAGCCTCCCTGCCCCTCAGCACCCCGACCCCACGCCAAATTGGGCGAATTGGGTGCGCCTGGGACACCTGAGTCGCCCAATTTGCGCTGGGGGGGTCGAGATTGGCGGTCAATGCTCGTCGGGCCCGGCCAGGGCACTGGTGACGAGAACCCGCTGTTCGGCGAGACGGTCGGTCATGGTGGTTCCCGGGAGTCAGGCCTCGTCGACGTTCACATCGACCATCAGCTCGTTGGCGAGGTCCTCGAGCGCGTCCACGAGGGTGGACGAGTCGAGACCACTGGGGACCTCGAGGAGGGCGGTGGCCTCGAACAACATTCCTCCACCCATCGGGGTGTTGGTGGTTCGGGTCTGGAGCTCGCTGATGCTGACGTTCCTGTCGGCCAGAGCGGCCGAGATCTCGTGGACGATGCCGGCGCGGTCCTGGCCGATCAGTTCGAGGGAGAGTGAGCGGGTGCCCGGTGGTTCGGCCGCCACCGCGGCTTCGGTGATGGTGACGTCCAGCAGGCCGTCGGCGGCCAAGGGCTGGAGGGCGTCGACGAGGCCGGCCTGGCGGGTGTCGGGTACGGCCACGAGCACGATGCCGGCGAACTTGCCGCCGAGGTGCGACATATGGCTCTTGTCCCAGTTGCCACCATGGTCGGCAATAACCCCGCTCAGGGCTTCGACGAGCCCCGACTTGTCGTCACCGATGACCGTCAAGACGAGAGTTGCCACCCGGCGAGCCTAATCGTTGGAGACCCGGGCTCGTGAGGGAGCGACCCGGGGCGGTTCGTTGGGTTGTTTCGGGTAGACGGGCGGCCACGGGGCGTCCATCAGCCCGTCGTCGAGGTCGCGCTGGAACCACCGGAGCAGGGTCTCGATGCTCTGGGGGTTGTCGTTCATCGTCAGCCACGGGTCACCCTGGGAATCGACCCGATCGGAGACGGTGGCGATGGTGAGCTCTTCGGGGGCGACATCGTCGAGCTCGTCCCAGGCAAACGGTGTCGAGACCTGGCCGCCCACTCGGGCCCGTACCGACCAGGCGCCGAACACCGTCTTGTGGGGGGCGTTCTGATTGAAGTCGACGAACACCCGGGCGCCCCGCTCCTCCTTCCACCAGGCCGCGGTGATGAGGTGGGGGTGCCGGCGTTCGAGCTCGCGGGCCAGTGCGACCGCCGCGGCTCGCACCTGGTAGCTGTCCCACCGGGGTTCGAGGCGAACATAGATGTGTAGGCCCTTGGATCCGCTGGTCTTGACGAAGGCCCGCATGTCGAGTTCGTCGAAGAGGTCTTTCACGAGGCGTGCGGTCTGGCGCACTTGGTCGAACCCGACCCTGGGCTGGGGGTCGAGATCGATGCGCAGCTCGTCGGTGACTTCGGGTGTCGCGGCCTGATATGGCCAGGGATGGAACCCGAGGCATCCCATGTTGACGGCCCACACCACATGGGCAAGATCGGCGATGACCAGGGCGTTGGAGGTCGTGCCGTTGGGGGTGGAGACGGTGGTGGTTTCCAGCCAGTCGGGGGCGCCCTTCGGTACCCGCTTCTGGAAGAAGGACTTGCCGTTGGCCCCGTCGGGGAATCGCTGGAGCAGGCTGGGGCGACCACCCATTGTTCCCATCAGCGGGTCGCCCAGGCGAAGGTAGTGCTCGATCGTGTCGATCTTGGTCTCGCCTCGCTTGGGGAAGAAGACCTTGTCGGGGTTCGAGACCCTGACATCGTGACCCTCCACCGACAGGGTCGTGTGGTCGCCGGCCATGGCCGAACGTTAGAGGCTGAGCGAGCAGGTGAGCGAAGCCGACGCCCGAGCGGCCCGTGATTCCGCATCCTGTCAGAGGGGCAAGGGGATGCCCGCCCCGACCGTGACCCCACAACAGGCCGAATGGCCCCTGTCGAGACTGGCAACACTGGCCGATGGGCTGTTATGGCAGGAACCGGTTAGCGCTGGAAAGTCGATCCGGTCGTCGGCGGAGGACCGGATCGACACCAGCGGTGGTCAGGGTTCGTCGACAACGACCTGACCGGACCCTCGCTCCAGGGCCTGATCGAGGGCATTGGCGGCGATGGTGATGGTGAGGTCGGCCTCGAGATGCCGATCGGCCACGGTGGTCACGCCGGCGGCGACCTCGAGATCGGGGTACTGGAGTAAGCGGATGGGTATGTCGCGACACAACCGCTGGGCGAGCTCCCAGGACTCGGTTGTGGTGGTCTCGGTCAAGGCGATGGCCAGCTGTCGTAACCCGACTCGACCCACCACATCTCGGCTACGCACCGCATCGACCAGCAGGGGTGCAAGGTCGACCATTACGGGTTCCATCTCCTGGCCGGGGCGATCGATCTCGAGGAGGATCAACCCAACCCGACCCGGCCGGCTCTGGGCCCGGCGGTCGTCGGTGATTTGGGCGAGGCAGGTTTCGAATCCGGCCCGATCGACCAGTCCCGTCGTGGCGTCGACGGTGGCCCGGATGCCGGCCACGATGGAGGCGGCCCGGCGACCGATACGGGGATCGGGAGCCGGCTCGATCATCTCGGCGACCCGTAGACGCTCGAGGATGTTCTCGATGCCGATGGGGCCCAGATGCAGCTCGAGCAGGGAGCCGAACTCGATGATCTCCATCTCTGCCGCCAGCATGAGCTGCTCGAGGTCTTGCTCGCTGACCTCCAGCTCAGCAGCGACGGCCACCATCTGACCCCAGTGTGAGTGGTCGCTTCCCTGGTCGGCCAGCATCTGCTCAGCCGCGAGGGCAGCCCGCAAGACGAGCACAAGGGGGGTGGGGTCGAGGTCCTCGCGATCAGAGCGACGTTCGATGGCCTGGCCGACCGAGTCGGGCACGCCCCACCCGTCGAGCAGGGCTCGCGACAGGGAGTCGGTGGCGAAGCCCAGCGCCAACCGTTCGGTGGTGCTGTCGGGCCAGGGGGCACCGGTGGACTTGTTGGCCTCGGGGGCCTGGCTGGCCAGGGCGTAGCGGCCGACATGACCGAGAAGACCAGCCACGTAGGCGTCGTCAGCGACGGTCGGTGACACCTGGAGGGCAAGCTTGCGGGCAATGACCGCGTTGGTGACGCTTCGCTGCCAGAATTCCTTCAGGGGGAACGATCCGAAGTCGCCGGTGCGGGGGATGGCCGAGCTCAGGGTGAAGGAGAGGGCCAGGACTCGGAGCGAGCGAAGGCCCAGGAGCATGGCCGCCCGCTGGATCGAGGAGACCTGCTGACCGGGGGAGAAGAGGCCCGAGTTGGCGGCGCCGAGGAGCTTGGCGGTCAGCCCCGGATCGGTGGCGATGGTCTCTTCGAGCTCATTGATCGATGCGTACGGGTCTTCGAGGATTCGAACCACTTCCAGGGCCACGCCGTCGGGGGACGGCAGACTCTCGGGGTCGGTGGCCAACTCGACCAGCAACTTCACATCGCCCGCGGGTTGGGTCCACATGGGGTGGAGTGTCGGCCAGTGTTGTCGGGGATGTAGGGCCTCTATGTCGCTGGCACCCCGCGGGGCGTGGCAGGCTGGGTGGCGCACAGGAGGGGCGAATGGCTGACGAACATCTGGACGCGCACGAGCGGGTTGCTCCCATGGGTCACGAGCCTCGGGGGCCACTCCAGGACATTCGGGTCCTCGACCTGACCCGGGCGATCGCCGGGCCCTGGTGCACGATGATGCTGGCCGATCTGGGCGCCGACGTCATCAAGATCGAGGCACCGTCGGGCGACACCCAGCGCTTCTATCCCCCGTACACCCGCGAAGACGAGGAGCGGGCCTACGGTGGTTCGTTCGCCACCTACAACCGCAACAAGCGGGGTGTGGTGCTCGACCTCAGCGATGAGGCTGACAAGGAGAAACTCCTACAGCTCGTCGAGACCGCGGACGCAATCGTCGAGAATATGAGGGGCGGCGTCATGGACAAGCTGGGGCTCGGCTACGAGGTCTTGTCGGCCCGCAACTCGAAGCTCGTCTACGGTGCCATTCGCGGGTTCGGCGATCCCCGCACCGGCGAGAGCCCCTACGCCGACTGGCCGGCCTACGACGTCGTGGCCCAGGCCATGGGCGGCCTGGTGGCCCAGAACGGCCTCGAGGACGAGCGCATGCAGGTCGGGCCCTTCATTGGCGACGTGTACCCCGGCACCGTTGGCGCCCTCGCTGTGCTCGCCGCGGTGCACCACGCCCAGCGCACCGGTGAGGGCCAGTTCGTCGATGTCGCCATGACCGACGCGATGATGGCGCTCTCCGAGCAGGGTGTGATGCGGTACAGCTACGCGGGCTGGTACGACAGTCCGCCCACTGGCAACAGCAACCCCTTCGCTGCCCCCTTCGACGTGTTCCAGGCCAAGGACGGTGGGGTGGCCATCGCCGCTCCCACCGACAATCACTGGCGGCTACTGGCCCAGGCCATCGGGCGATCCGACCTCGCGACCGATGAGCGCACCGCGCGTCTCCGCGACCGCACCAAGAACCGCGAGCTCGTCGACGAACCCCTGGCCGACTGGGTGGCCGCGCACACAATCGCCGAAGTGCTCGAGGCCATCGGCGGCCAGGTGCCCTGTGGTCCCGTGAACCTGCCGGGAGACCTGTTCAAGGACCCCCACGTGGCGTCGCGCGACATGCTGGTGGCCGTCGAGCAGACCAGCGGCCGACCGGTCGTACAGGTCAACACGCCCATGCGGTTCACCAAGACCCCGGCCGGGGTCTACCGCCGGGCCCCGAAGCTCGGCGAACACGACGGCGAGATCCTGGGCGCCCTCGACTCCGAGGACGAGTAGGGGCACTGCTCCCATCGGACCGGGGCGATCGCATCAGAGTTCGTGGTTGCCTCGAGGTCCCGACCAGTTGTTCCGGGCACCTCTCGACCGAGCTGATGGGCGGTTCGGCCCGAGACAGGGTCTCGGGAGACAGGGTCCGAAGACCCTGTACCGGCGGATGGGGTAGGCACGACGATGCGGGATAGGAGAGGGGGGATGGCCGAGCGCGCTTCGGTCGCCGACCCGCTCATTTCGACGACCTGGAGGTAGATGGGTATGAACGGACGACCAACCGTGGTTCTCGAGGGAGAGGGACTCTCCATCGAAGACATCATTACGGTCGCAACGGGCTCTGCCGAGGTGGCGCTCGACCCAGACGCCCTCGAGCGCTGTCGCGCCAGCAGGAAGCTGTTGGAGGCGGCAGTGGACACGAAGCGAGTGATCTACGGCGTGAACACGTCCTTTGGTCCTCTGTGCAACCAGATCATCCACGCCGACGACATCGAGACGCTTCAGCACAACCTGGTGCACAACCTCTCTGCCGGCCTCGGTGACCCGCTTCCGGTCGAGATCGCCCGAGCCATGCTGGTGGTCAGGCTCAACAGTCTCATCAAGGGCTACAGCGCGGTGCGAGACGAGGTCCTCAACCAGTTGGTCGACATGATCAACCTCGGGATCGCTCCATACGTACCCGAATGCGGTTCGGTCGGCGCGTCCGGCGACCTGGTCCATCTCGGGCACATGGCCCTTGGCCTCATTGGTGAAGGCGACCTGTTCTACAAGGGTGAGTTGAGGCCGGCGGCCGAAGTCTTCAGCGAAGTGGGTATGACTCCACTGCGGCTCAGCTTCAAGGAGGGACTGGCGCTACTGAACGGCACCAGCGCCATGACCGCCTTGGCCGCGTTCGCAGTGGCCGACGCCAGGCGCCTGCTCAATGTGAGTTGCGCGACGGCAGCCTTCGCCGTGGAGATCTTCAACGGTATCGAGGACGCTTTCGACATCGACCTTCACCGGGTGAAGCCCCATCCGGGCCAGGTCGGCGTGGCCGGCACCGTACGAGCCTTGGTCGAGGGTTCGACCAATATCACCAAGCGAGAGGATTTGCACGAGCTCATCCGTCTCGGGGACACGGATTCCACCGTGTTCGAGTCCGATCACGACGTCCAGGACGTCTACAGCATCCGCTGCACACCCCAGGTCCTTGCGCCGGTGATGGAGGCCATCGAGCAAGCGGCCCGCACCGTCGAGATCGAAGCCAACTCGTCGAACGACAACCCCCTCATCTTCCCTGAGAACGACAAGCTGCTCCACGGAGGCAACTTCCACGGTCAGAGCATCGGTTTCGTCATGGACATGTTGTGCATGGCCGTATCGACGATGTGCAATCTCTCCGAGAGGCGCACCAACAAGTACCTCGACCCCAACCTCAACAAGGGTTTGCCGAACCAGCTGTGCGCAGGAACCGTCGGCCTGACCATGGGTCTGATGGGTACCCAGTTCGTCGCCACGTCGACCACGGCGGAGGTGAGACAGCTGGCTTCACCAGTGAGCATCAACAACATTCCGTGCAACGCTGCGAATCAAGATGTCGTGTCGATGGGCACGGTTGCAGCTCGCAAGGCGGTGCAGGCGACCGACAAGGCCCGGCACGTGTTGACCGTAGAGGTGCTCACCAACCTCCAGGCCCTGTCGTTCCGCAACGCCGAAGGGCTCGGTGCGGGGACGCGCTCGATCTACGACACGCTGAACGAGGACTTCTCTCCGTTCGACGACAGCCGTCCCTACCATGGCGAATTGCTGAGGTATCGGGAGATGTTGTTCGACACTCCGATGTTCGACGATCTGTCTGACTTCATCGGCTGAGTCCCTTCGATGACCAAGCCTCCGTTCATCGATCTTTCCTTTGCTCCGGCCCGCGTGCAGAGCCGGCCCTCCACCGACGGTGGCCTGGTTCTTTCCTCGGCTCTGGAGCTGGAGAAGCCACCCAGCAGTGTCGGGGCCATGTTGCGTCTCTGGGCGACAACAGCTCCCGACCGGCCGTTTCTGGCCGAGCGGGCCCCGGACGGGTCGTGGCGGACGATGACCTACGGACAGGTCCTCGCTGGGGTGCGCTCGCTCGGTCAGGTTCTGCTCGACAGGGGTATCGACGCAGAACACCCGGTCATGCTGCTCTCGGGAAACTCCGTCGACCATGCCCTTCTGCACCTCGCCGCGCTCGAGATCGGTGTACCCGCGGCACCGATCTCACCGGCATACTCCCTGGTGTCACAGGACCTGGCAAAGGTCCGTTACATCAACGACCTGCTCACCCCGGGCCTCGTCTTCGCCGCCGACGGCGCAGCCTTCGAAAGGGCGCTGGAAGCGCTCGATCCGAAGATGGTCATGGTGGGTGCCAACCCCCGCGAGGGCGATGAAGTCCTGAGTGACCTGCTCACCACACCCCCCGGACCCGCTCTCGAGGACGCGGCAGCGGCGGTTGGCCCCGACACGGTGGCCAAGGTTCTGTTCACGTCGGGGTCCACCGGGATGCCCAAAGGGGTGAAGAACACCCAGCAGATGCTGTGTTCCAACCAGCAGGCGATCGCCCAGCTCTGGCCCTTCCTCCGCGACCGTCCGCCGGTGATCGTCGACTGGCTGCCCTGGAGCCACACGTTCGGGGGCAATCACAACTTCAACATGGTCCTCTTCAACGGGGGCACCCTCTACATCGACGGCGGCAAACCGGCGCCCGGACTGTTCGAGACAACGGTCGCCAATCTGCGTGAAGTTCCGGCCACCATGCATTTCAATGTCCCGGCCGGCTTCGCCCAGCTCGTGCCCCGTCTCCAGGACGACGAGGAGCTCCGGGAGGTCTTCTTCAGGGACCTCGATGTGCTCTTCTATGCCGCAGCAGCGCTTCCCCAACACCTCTGGGAACAACTCGAGGAGCTGTCGATTCAGGCCCGGGGAGCCCGGGTGAGGATGCTGTCGGCCTGGGGGTCCACCGAGACCTCACCCATGGCGACCTCTGTTCACTTCTCAATCGAACAGGCGGGTGTCATCGGGCTCCCGGCTCCGGGCACCGAGATCAAGCTGGCACCGGTGGGGACCAAAGCAGAGTTGCGAGTCAAGGGGCCGAACGTGACGCCCGGGTATTGGCGTCAGCCCGACCTCACCACCGAAGCGTTCGACGATGATGGTTTCTTCAAGATGGGAGATGCTGGGCGGCTCGCCGATGCCGACGAGCCGTCGAAGGGGATCGTCTTCGACGGTCGGCTAGCTGAGAACTTCAAGCTGACATCGGGTACATGGGTCCACACAGGAGAGCTACGTATCTCGGTCGTGGCCGCGTGCGCCCCGGTGGTTCAGGACGTGGTCCTCACCGGACACGACCGCGAGGAGGTCGGGATCCTCGTGTTCCCCAACTTCGCGGCATGCCGGAGCGAAGTGGGCGCGACCAGCGACACACCGACCCACGAACTGGTCGCTGACCCCGTGGTCCAGCGGGCCATCGCCATGGGACTGAACAGCCACAACGAGAGGAACTCAGCGGGGAGCACCCGTATCGGTCGAGCATTGCTCATGACGGAGCCGCCTGACATCGACGCCAACGAGATCACCGACAAGGGTTACCTCAACCAGGGCTCCGTCCTCGAACGCCGGGCCGAGCTCATCGAACGTCTCTACCGCGGACGGGGGCCCGACATCGTGATCTGCGATCCATCACCGGGTGGGTCGAGCCTCCCCCGCGGGGGGTCCGTTGGCAGTGAATGACCTGACCGGAAACGGGTGAGCTGATCGCGATGACAACTACTCCTCACATCACCACCGCCACGTTGCGAGTCAACGGCGAGGATCGCACGGTTGCGTTCGCGACACACCACACCCTGCTCGAAGTACTCCGCGAGGAGCTCGGTTTGACGGGGACGAAACATGGTTGTGAGCTCGGCGAATGTGGGGCTTGCACGGTGCTCGTCGATGGTCGGGCCGTACTCTCGTGCTTGATGCTCGCCGCCGAGGCCACGGGCCGAGAGATCGACACCGTCGAGGGCCTCCGCGCCGGCCCCTCGCTGCATCCTCTCCAGGCCGCATTCGTCGAGCTCGGTGCCACCCAGTGTGGCTACTGCACCCCTGGCATGCTGATGTCGGCCAAGGCGCTGCTCGATGAGGTCGAAGCTCCCGACGACGCACAGATCGACACTGCTCTCGGTGGCAACCTCTGCCGCTGCACCGGCTACGTGAGCATCGTCGACGCTGTTCGCCGGGCAGCTCCACAAGACATGACCCGGCGAGAGGTCGGGGCGGAAACGAGCGAGAGTGAGACGGGTGATGGTCGATCCACCGCGGTCTGAGGGTCCGGCTGTCGTCGGCACCGCTTTCGAGCGGCTGGGCGGGCGCGAACGCGTCACGGGAGAGACCGTCTATGCCGATGACCTCACATTCCCGAGGATGGTCCACCTGGCCCTGACCCGGGCGACGATTCCCCATGGGCGCATCATTGGGGTGGACACTTCCAAGGCGCTGGAGATGCCCGGCGTGCTGGGGGTCCTCACCGGAGCCGACCTACCCACGCCCTACGGGATCTTCCCCATCTCCCAGGACGAGCACGCTCTGTGCGGCGAGAAGGTCCGCTTCGTCGGTGATCCCGTCGCCGCGGTGGCGGCCCTCACCGAGGAGGAGGCGCAGCACGCCGCTCTTGCCGTGGAGGTCACCTATGAGCCGCTCGCCACGATCTCGACCATCGAGGAAGCTCTCGAACCGTTCGACACCATCCACGACACCGGACGCGAGAACAATGTGCACCGACTGTCCTCGTTCACGTTCGGTGATGTCGAAGCCGGGTTCTCCGAGGCCGACGAGATCCTCGAGGACCTCTTCTTCTACGAGGGCAACACCCACCTGGCCCTGGAGCAGCATTCGGCGGTGGCCGTGCCGGAGGGCGAGGATCGGGTAACGGTGTATGCCTCCACCCAGGTGCCGCACTATCTCCATCGGGCCCTCACCCAGGTGCTGGGCCTCGAAGCGGCGAAGGTCAGGGTGGTCGCGAGCCCGACCGGCGGTGGTTTCGGTGGGAAGACAGACCCGCTCAACCACGAGATCGTCGTCGCCGCGATGGCCTTGCACCTCGGGCGTCCGGTGCGTTGCACGCTGAGCCGCGAGGAAGTCTTCTACTGCCACCGCGGACGTCACCCTGCGAAGATGCGGCTGCGTACCGGCTTCCGGCGCGACGGGGCGATCACCGGTCAGCACCTGGAGGCCGCCATCGACGGTGGGGCGTATGGCTCGTACGGGGTGGCGAGCCTTCTGTACCACGGGGCCCTCCAGACGACGACCTACCGTCTGCCGCGCTACCGCTTCGACGGTTCACGGGTCTTCACGAACAAGCCGCCCTGTGGCCCCAAACGGGGTCACGGCACTCCCCAGCCCCGATTCGCCTTCGAGGTGCAGCTCGACAAGGCGGCTGAGCGCCTCGGCATCGACCCGGCCGACCTGCGCCTCGACAACCTGGCCGAGGCCCACTCGGTGACGGCCAACTGGCTCCAGCTCGGTACGGTCGGGTTGCGCCCCTGCATCGAAGCAGTCGTCGAGGGGAGTCGATGGCGTGAACGTCGGGGCCGGCTCCCTCGGGGGCGGGGCCTGGGCCTGGCCTGCTCTGCGTACATGAGCGGTGCCGGTCTCCCGATCGTCTGGAACCAGCTCCCTCACAGTGGTGTGCAGCTCCACCTGGACAGGTCGGGTGGTGTGACAGTGTTCTCCGGGCACACCGAGATCGGTCAGGGTTCTGACAGTGTGTTGGCCGCAATCGTCGCCGAGACTCTCGGTCTGGAGGCAGGAGACGTACGAGTAGCACGAGGCGACACGGCCCTCACCCCCGTCGACCTCGGTAGCTACTCCTCGCGGGTGACCTTGATGGCCGGCAACGCTGCGCTCCAGGCGGCCGAGAGGGCACGGGAGATCATCGCTGCCTCCGCGGCCGATGAGCTCGGCGTTGGGGTCGAAGGGCTCGTGTTCGCCGAAGGGCGCGTCTTCGACAGCTCGGAGCCGGCACGCGGTCTCGACTTCGCGGCGGCGGTCGCGGCGGCCGAGGAACGCAACGGCACCCTCGGCACCACCGGTTCCTACACGCCACCGAGGACACCGGCCCGCTATCAGGGCTCCGGTGTGGGCCCGTCGCCCACCTACTCCTACTCGGCGGCTGTGGTCGAGCTCGAGGTCGATGAGATGACGGGCATGCTCACTGTGGACCATGTGTGGATCGCCCACGACCTCGGCACGGCCATCAACCCGGTTCTGGCGCGGGGCCAGGTCGAGGGAAGTGTCTACATGGGTCTCGGTGAGGTGCTGATGGAGGAGCAGGCGTTCAGACGGCTACCACGCCGGCGCTCGGACGCCCTCGTGCACCGGCATCCCTCGATGCTCGAGTACAAGAGCCCGACCTTTCACGAGATGCCCGAGGTAACCACCTATCTGATCGAGGGGCCCGACCCGGCGGGCCCGTTCGGGGCCAAAGAGGTGGGTCAGGGCCCCCTTCTACCCATGCCGCCGGCGGTGGCCAACGCGGTGGCCGACGCGGTGGGTGTGCGCATCGACCAGGTGCCGATCAGCCCTGAGATGGTCCTCAAGGCCCTCACCGCGCACCAGGCGGGCTCCGAGGCTCGTTTCGGGCCGACCTCGTTTCCCGATCTGCCGCTCGGCGAGAGCCTGCGCGTTCTCACTCCCGAGGAGGGCGGCGACGGTCTGAGCGCCGACGATGGCCATTCACCAGCCCGCAAGCCGGCCACCATGCCGACACGCGAGGAGGCTTCGAAAGGGGCGGAGAGTGCTTCGACTTCCTCCCTTTGAGCTCCATAGACCCGCGTCGCTGGCCGAGGCGGCGCGCATCCTCGACGGGGAGGGTCCTGGGGCACGGGTCGTGTCCGGTGGGACCGACCTCTGGCCGGGTATGAAACGCGGCCACCACCGGTCATCCACCGTCGTGAGCCTGATGTCGATCCCGGAGCTCACAGGCATCGAGAACGGGGCTGGGACGCTGCGGATCGGGGCGGCGACCCTGCTCCGCGACGTGGCGGCGGACCCGATGGTGCGCTCGGCGCAGCCGGCACTGGCTGCTGCAATCACCGAGATTGCCTCGCCGGCGGTCCGCAACATGGCCACCATCGGCGGGAATCTCTGCATCGATACCCGCTGCACCTACTACGACCAGGGCGAGATGTGGCGCACCGCGATCGGCCACTGCCTCAAGACGACAGGCGATATCTGCTGGGTGGCCCCTGGCAGGCCGGTCTGTCAGGCGATCTCGGCTGGCGACACCGCCCCCATCCTGTGTGCCCTCGAAGCGACCGTCCGGCTCGTCTCGGTCGACGGCGAGCGGGTCGTCCCCATGGAATCCCTCTACACCGAGGACGGGGCGGCCAGCCTCACCCTGGGGCCCGGCGAGATCCTGGCCGAGATCATCATCGACTCAGGTTCCCAGGCCGAGGGGCGTCGTGCCGCGTTCCGCAAACTGCGGCGACGGGGCTCGATCGATTTCGCGGTGCTGTCTGTGGCTGCCGCCGTCAGTGTTGGTGACGACGGGCTGGTGCGACAGGCGAGGATCCATTTGGGTGCAGTGGCGCCGCGGCCTCTGCCCGCCACCGAGGCCTCGGCGTCGCTGGTTGGCCGCGTCCTCGACGAGGAGAGCATCGTCGAAGCGGCGCGCCTGGCCCGCGCCGCAGCCGCCCCTTTCGACAACACCGATTTCCGGCCGGCCTGGCGCCGCCAGATGGTGGAGGTCGAGACGGCGGCGGCACTGCGCGAAGTGCTGATCCAACTGCCGTGACCTCCGGTGGGGCCCCGATCGCGAGAGACCCCGAAGAGCACTACAACGTGGCCGAGTGGTTGGTCGATCGGCACGTCGATGGAGGGCGGGGTGGCCGTGTGGCGATCCGATTCCAGGGTCGGTCGGTCACCTACTCGCAGCTGTGGTCGGAGGTCCAACGCGCCCAGCGAGCCCTGGCCGACATGGGTCTGGTCCCGGGTGATCGGATCGCGATCGTCGCCAATGATGAGCCCGAGTTCATCGCCTGGTTCCTCGGGGCCCAACGGGGTGGATTCGTTCCGGTACCGCTCTCGACGATGCTCACCGCTCGAGAGCTCGCCTTGGTCATCGCTGATTCCCGGGCCGCGGTGGTGGCGGTATCGGTCGAACACCAGCACCGGCTGGCGCTGGTAGCCGAGACCGCGCCAGACCTCGACCACATCATTGTGTTCGGACGGCCGGAGCCGCTGAGGGGCAACCGTCTCAGTGTCTTCGATGCCGACGACTTCGGGTACGCACAACCTCCTGTCGCCGATACCACCGTTCGGTCCCAGGCGTTCTGGCTGTACAGCTCGGGGACGACGGGTCTGGCCAAGGGTGTGATGCACACCCACAACAACATGCAGGTCACCGCCGAGACGTACGCCGCGAGGGTGCTCGAAACAACCGAGGACGACCGCTTCTTCTCCATCGCCAAGCTCTTTTTCGCCTTCGGCCTGGGGAACTCGTTGACCTTTCCTCTCGCCGTCGGCGGGACAACAATCCTCGACCCCCGACCGGCTACACCGTCAGGAGCGCTCGAGACGATAGGCGCCGAGCGTCCCACCTTGTTCTTCGCCAGCCCCGGGTTCATCGCCGGCCTGCTCGATGTACAACCCGACCCGTCGGCGTTCGAATCGGTTCGAGCGTCGGTCAGCGCCGGTGAATCGCTGCCCGCTGAGCTGCTGCAACGCTTCACCGGTCGATTCGATCACCCGATCCTCGACGGCATCGGCTCGACCGAGGCACTCCACACCTTCATCTCCAACACCCTGACCCACCAGGAACCCGGATCGAGCGGGGTCCCCGTTCCCGGCTACGACATCGAGCTCCGGGACGAGCAGAACCAGGTCGTCGATACGGTCGACACCGCCGGTTATCTCCATGTTCGGGGACCGTCGATCGCCACCGGCTACTGGGAACGAGACGAAGCCACGGCCGCCGCCTTCATCGGAGGCTGGCTCAGGACCGGTGACGTGTACCAGCGATCCTCGAACGACTACTGGACCTTCCTCGGCCGAAGCAGCGACATGATCAAGGCGGGCGGCATATGGGTGTCACCGGCCGAGGTCGAAAGCGTTCTCGTCGAGCACCCCGATGTGCTCGAGGCGGCCGTTGTCGGAGCCCGCGACAATCACGGGCTGGAGACAACGGTCGCGTTCGTGGTGGCTGGATCGGGTCACACCATCGACCAATCCCGGCTCGTCGATCACTGCCGGGAACGGATGGCCGCGTTCAAGCGCCCCCGCCGGATCATCGAGGTCCCGGAGCTCCCGAAGACGGCCACGGGCAAGATCCAGCGATTTGCCCTCCGGTCGGGCCTCAGGAGTGGCCCGGCCGCCCGGTGAAGCGAGGCGAGGCTGCCGGCCGGCCCGACAACGACTAGAACCTCCGTCCGATCGAATGGAGGCTCTGGTCACGGGGGGTGGGCCGTGAGGGAATCGAACCCCCGACCCCCTGCGCGTCATGGACGTGCCAACTCTGCAGGCGGGGCGAGGAACGCCTGCGAGACACGCTCAGCGGCGGGCGACACCGAAGGTTCCAAGTTCCGGGGAGTTCTCTGCTTGGGTACAGTTGGCGGTGTGCGCAGCTTCTTGAAGTCGCTGAAGTTCTGGGTGACCGATACGTTCGCCACCCGAGGTCATGGTGTTCGGCTGCCCGAGAACGGTTTGGCCAAGGCCGAAAGGGACTCGGTCGGTCCGAGCAATAAGGGCTGGACGGGGGATATGGCGTCGGCTCGGCTGAAGGGCAGTGCGACGCCGCCACAGAGCCGGCCGAGCAAGGATCATGGGTCGCCGCGGACCTGATTGAGCCCAGGTCTTCGCGTTGAGAGTGCTTCTCCACGGTATTGATGAGGTGCGAAGCCGCCGTCGAGGATGTTGTGGCTTGGCGGAGCGGGCGTCGGTGACCTCTGAGGACGCTGAGCAGATCCCGGTCGAGAGAATCCATGTCCTTGAGCCGACGCATGGGGACGGTGAGCGGTGGGGGTATCGGGCAGGCGGTGTGTGACATCACAGCAAGGGCTTGAGCGACGTGGCCGGGGTCGGCACGGTTGGAGGGGGAGGCGGT
>JAAEMS010000032.1 GCA_024225275.1 Actinomycetes bacterium | reverse complement strand
GTCGGTCCACCCAAGCGGAGTCGATGGCGTTGGCGGTGAACCGCACGATCTCGTCGCGGCCGAACGGGGCGGCCGCCATGGCGCTCAGGACGGTGTCGCCCAGCCAGCCACTCCCGAACTGGGCCGGGTCGTCGGTGTTGAGCGAAACCGTGACCCCGGCTTCGAGCAGGGTTCGGTGCATCTCGAGCCGCCAGTCGGGGCTCGCCTCCTGGCCGGCGTAGAAGGTGGGACAGCCGGTGAGGGCCACTCCCCGCTCGAGTACGAGCTCGAGGAGCCCGGGGTCGTCGACGGTGTTGAGACCATGGTCGATCCGTTCGACGCCGAGATCCTCGATGCAGGCTCGGATATGGGCCACCGAGTCCGGCTGGTTGACGTCGCAGTGGGAGGTCAACCGATAGCCCTGCTCCCTGGCGTGCTCGTAGGCCGGCGCGAACAGGGCCGGAAAGCCCGGGGTCTCATAATTGTCGAGACCGATCCCGATGATTTCGTCGCGATAGGGATCGGCTGCCCCCAACAAGGGCAGGACCTCGGCCGGATCGTGGTCGCGCTGGAAACACATGATCCAGAGTGAGCTCACCCCGTACTGGCGCCGCCCCTCGTCGCGGCCCTGGACCAGGGCGTCCATACAGTCGCCGAAGGGCACCCCTTGCCGGATGGCCTGCTGGGGATCGAACATCATCTCGACGTGGCGGACCCCCTCGTCGCGGCAGCGACGCAGGAAGTCGGCGGTGATCGTGTAGTAGTCCGCTGCGGTTCGCAGCGCACCCCGGCTGATATCGAGACAGTCCAGGAAGTTGATCAGGTTCTCGCGGCCCTCAACCTTCTGACTCGTCTGATACTCGAGAACACCTTCGGGGCTGTCATAGGGAAGCTCGACACCATTGCGGTCAGCGATGGCGAAGAGTGTCTCGGGTTCGATCGTGCCCTCGATGTGGACGTGAAGCTCGACCTTGGGCATGGCGGCCACGAACTCGGCGTCGGTCAGCTCAGAACGGGTCTCGGTGGTCACCCGGTCAGCGTCCCACGATGGTGCGACCACCGCCATCGCAGACCGATACCGGGCTAACCGAGGCGGAGGGTTTCCAGGGGTTCGAGGCGGGCAGCCTTGATAGCGGGAACGAGCCCGGCCACGACCGCGACCACCACGGCCAGGGCAGCGGCACCGGCGAGCAGCTCGGGGGCGAGGACGATCGTCCAGTCCTTCCAGTCGGCGCCAACGATCACGATGCCCGCACCGGCGGCCGCGCCGATGATCCCGCCCAGGACCCCGACCACGATCGCCTCGAGAAGGAACTGGGTGGCCAGCCGGGCGCGGGTGTGACCCACGGCGCGACGGATACCGATCTCGGGCGAGCGTTGGAGGACCGAGATCGACATCACGTTGGCGATACCCAGGCCCCCTACCAGCAGGGCCAGGGCCCCCATGAGAGCGACGACGGTGCGCAGGGTCTCGTCGACCCGGGCCGAGGCCTCGAGGGCATCGGTAGGTACCGACGGCGGATCGATGCCGCCCGAACCACCCCAGGTGATGACCGAGTTCAAGAAGTTGACATCGTCGTCGCGGAGCCGGAGGCCCTCCTGGAAGCGGAAGATGGCCTGACTGGGCCCACCCTCGTCGGCCCAGTCATCGGCCGCAGCCTGGAAGCTGACGAACACCGACAGGTCGAGATCGGGCAACAGGACAGCCTCATCGAGCACTCCGGCGACGCCGTAGGACCGATCTCCGATCAGGATGGAGCGGGTCTCACCGGGTAGCACCGCCAGCTGCTCGGCCGTGTCGTAGCCCAGCACCACGGTGCGGTGACCGGGACGCTCGTCCCAGGGGTCGAGCCATCGGCCCCACGCCAACGGGATGTCTGCCACCTCGAGCAGGTCGGAATCGGCCGCCCGAACCGAGATCGGGAGGACCTCGAACGCGAGGGCCGCCGCCTCGTGGGGCAGGACCACCAGACCGGGCAGCTCGGTGAGGACGGTAACCCCCTCGATCACGTCCACCTTCTCGAGTCGGGAGCGCGTCTCCTCGGGCATACGGGGCAGGCTCCCCGTCTGAAAGCGGCTGGTGGGTTGCACGGTGACGAGGTTGGTGCCGAGCTCGTCGAGGGTGGCCTGGACGTCGCCCTTGGCGCTCTCGGTCAACCCGACCGCAGCAACGATGGCGGCCACCCCGAGGATCGGCCCGAGCAGGATCAGCAGGGTGCGGGCCGGTCGGGCCCACAGGCCTCGCATGGCCACCACGACCAACTCACCCAGGCTCCTCATGGCGCCACCGCCGCCGGCGCCACCGCGTCGTCGACCACCTCGCCGTCGCGCGTACTGATGATCCGGCCGGCCCGGGCGGCCAGGTCGAGGTCGTGGGTCACCATGACCACGGCCCGTCCTTCGCCCGGCAGACTCTCGAGCAGCCCCAGCACCAGCGCAGCGTTGGCGGTGTCGAGGGCGCCGGTGGGCTCGTCGGCGAGGATGATGGGTGGATCGGTCACGAGGGCCCGGGCGATGGCCACCCTCTGCTGCTCGCCACCCGACAACTGCACGGGCCGATGGTGGGCCCGGTCGGCCAGGCCCACCCGGTCAAGAGCCTCGAAAGCCGAGGCCCGGCGCCGACGCCGACCCAAACGCCGGTACAGCAGTGCCGTCTCGACGTTGGCTGCTGCGTCGAGGTGGGGAACCAGATGGAACTGTTGGAAGACGAACCCGAGGGCCCGGGCCCGTTGGTGGGTCCGGGCCCGATCGCCGGCCCGCGACATGTCGACACCGTCCACCAGAACCGTGCCCGTGGTTGGTTGGTCGAGGAGGCCGATCAACCCGAGGAGGGTTGACTTGCCGGATCCGCTCGGGCCGACGATGGCCGCGAACTCCCCCTCGTGGATCGTCAGATCGACCCCCACCAGGGCGTGTACCGGAACCCCCTGGCCATAGGTCCGCCCCACCCCGCGGAGCTCGATCAGGGGCCTACCCGACAAGGCGGAGCTCACCAGTGTCCTCTCGGCCGGACGGGCCCGCTCGGGAGTTTCACTCACCCAACTCGCACATCGACGATCACCTGCTCGCTGCCGTCGAGACCATCGATGACCTCGACCAGGGCTCCCTCGGTCAGACCGGTGGTGACCGGTACCCGGGTGATGGTGCCGTCTTCGGTCAGAATGCGCACCTCCTCGCCCCCGGAGCCGTCGAGCGAGACCGAGGCCACCGGCACGACCAGGGCATCAAGTACCTCGGCCAGGATCACCTCAACCCGGACCGCGGTGCCATCGGCGGCCACCAGTTCTTCACCGATGTCGACCTCGCCCCGGTAGCGCTCGGCCCCGCTCTGGTCGACCTCGGTGGCTTCTCCGAGCTCGCTGAGCACACCCTCGCCCTCGGCCCCGGTCGCCGGGATCTCGACGGTGGCCGGCAGGCCCTCGGTGAGTCTGGTGCGGTCGGCGGGGGCAATGGTGACCAAGGCGGCCAGGTCGTCGTTGACGAACCGGAACAGGGGCTGGGCCGGGCTCACGAACCCACCGACCTCGACCAGAACCTCTCCTGTCCGGGCCGGCCACGGGGCCGGAACCAGATCGGTGGGTCGCAGGATTCCGTCGGGGGTGTAGCCGTTCTCCTCCTGCCAGTCCTCGAGGGCGTTCTCGGTGCTGGTGGTGAAATCCTCGTCGATCACACCCGGGTCGAAGCCCGCCTCGGACAGGAAGGTCTCGAGCTGCTCGATGTCGGGGCCGTCCGGGGACCGCCGGTCGAGGACCCTCCAATAGGGTGGGGCTTCGGCCACCGCCAACGCCGGGCGGCCGTCGAGGTGGAGAAGCACATCGCCCTGGGCCAACGTGTCGTCGATATCGATCTCGATGGACGTCACTCGGGCCGAACCGGCCGAGAACAGGGTGAACCGGTCGTCGCGGGTCATGGAACCTCGCAGGACGATGGTGTCGCGCAGGTCGGCTCGGCCAACCCCCTCGTAGACGATCGTCGTCACCTCGACTTCCTCGTCGTCTCGGGTCAGCACGACAACACCCCAAGCGGCTGCCACCAGGGCGAGGATCACGAGCCCCGCCACCACCAGCCTCATCACCCATCGACGCACCAGCCACCTCCCCCTCGTAATTGCTGGCCCAGCATCTACCCGAACTCGATGTCGTTGAACCCACAGGCCTCGAGATCGACGCCGAGCTCGTCGATCCGGGACAGGAGGCTGTCGGGATTGTCGACCGGCTGCAGCACCCCGTTCTGGTTGGGCGCCAGCTCACCGAAGGCCCAGCCCCGATCGCGTACACAGTCCCACGCGGAGCGTAACTGCTCGTTCAGCGACTCGACCTGTTCGGTGGTCAGCCCGGCCTGCCTCTCCTGCTGCTCCTGCAACAAGGCCAGAAGACCGGCGCGGCCGTTGCAGAGTTGCAGGGCCGGCAGGTAGCCCGGATCCTGGGCGGCAGGATCATCGGTTTGACCCGGGAGGCCGACGAACTCGACCCCTTCCTCCTGGAGGCAGCGGTTGAACACCCCGAGGGCCGTCGACAGCCTGCTCTGGAAGCCCTCCTCGGCCTGGGTGACGGGCAGGGTGGTACCCGTCTTCTCGGCCTCGACTCGGGTGGCAGCTCCGGTGCGGCTCACACCATCAGCGAGAAGGTCTCGGGCCACAGCCGGTGAGACGACCTGGACATCGTCGGCCCGACGGGTGATGACCACGGCCTCGGGAGCCGACGACGCGCAACCGACAGCCAACAGCAGCACCGCCCCGATGACGGGCCACCGGGTCACCGAGGACTGCCTGCCCATCAGGTGGTGGCGAGCTCGATGGCTGCAGCCCGAAGGGGGTCGGGTCGGGCCCCGAGGGCCGGATCGCCAGGTGTTTCGAGGCGGGCCAGCGACCCCACGTCAACCTGCTGATCGATGGCCAGGGTCACCGTCTCGGCGGCACGAACCGCCCCTTCGACCCCAACAGCCTGCACCCCGAGGATCAGGCCGCTCCCCCGTTCGGCCACCAGTCGGACCTGGAGAGGGCGGGCCCCCGGGTACCAGGCGGCCCGGGCCGAGCCGGCCACGGTGGAGGTGCGAACCTCGTATCCGGCCCCTTCCGCCTGGCCGGCGGTGAGCCCGACTCGGGCCACGTCGTAGCCGCCCACCCGACCGGCCTGCAGGTCCAGGGGCCAGGGAACCCGCTGATAACCGCCGGCGATTTCGGTGCCGGCCGCCTGCCCATGACCGGCCACCAGGCCGGCTCCCGCGACCAGGGGGGCGGACGAGAGGCGGTGGCGCACCTCAGCCGCTCGCCCCACGGCCCAGACCCCCTCGGCCGAGGTTCGGAAGCGGGCATCGACCACGGCGCCACCCGTCGGACCGAGAACGACGCCGGCGTCGCCCGCCACCTGGTTGGCCGGCATGGGGTAGGCCCCGGCTACCACCAGACCCTCGGGCAGGAGGCCGCGATCGGTGGCCACCCTTCCCTCTTCCCAGCCTCGGATCTCGGCTGAGACCTGCACCCCGATGCCCTGTTGTTCGAGAGCACGACTCACCGGCTTGACCAGATCGGCGTCGAAGTCGTCGAGAAGGTGCGCAGCCGGATCGACGATCGTGACCCGCACGCCGCGCTGGGCCAGAGCCTCGGCCAGCTCGAGGCCCGGGAGGCCGGCACCGACCACTACCGCATGGCGGGCTCCGCCGGCGAGACCCATGGTGAGGGCCAGAGCATCCTCGGGCCGGGACGGGTCGATGACCGGGGCGTCGGCCAGGGTGGCGGGCACCGGCGTCCGGCCCCAACCCGCCAGCAGGAGTCGATCGAACCTGAGGCGGTAGGTTCGCTCGTGCTCGTCGTCGTCGATCTCGACCTCGCGGTTCAGCAGATCGATGCCCGAGGCCGAATGGCCGCAGCGAATATCTATCCGGAGCCGGTCGCGGAGGTCGGAGGGCCGCAGGCCAGACAGCCGTTCGAGGCCGTCGACCAACCCGCCGACCAGCTGGGGCACCCCCTCGCCAGCCCAGTCAGTGTGGTTGCCGGACTCGGCCACCACGATCTCGACGTCGCCGCGGAGGCGGCGCACGGTGGTGGCGGCCGCCACCCCGGCAGGGTCGCCGCCGAGTACCAGGAGTCGCTCGACCATCGCTGTGACCCTATCGAAGGCGCCAGTCGATAGGGGTCACGCAGGTGGATGAACAGCGATACGGACCCGTTTGTTGCCCTTGCCCTTCGATTCTGTCTTCACCACTTCGACCCTGCCCACCTCGCCGGTGGTGGAAACATGGGTGCCGCCGTCAGCCTGCTTGTCGAGTCCGGTGATGTCGACCACCCGGATCTCCGTCACTGCTTCAGGGATGAGGTTGACCTTGGTCCGTATGAGGTCAGCGTCTTCCAGGGCGGTGTCGCGGGGCAGGGTCGAGACCTCGATGGCTCGGTCGCCTGCCACCTCGGCGGCCACCAGGGCCTCGACCCGACCGGCGAAGTCATCGGGCAGAGGATCGAATTCGAAATCCATGCGGGCCGAGCCCACACCGTTCTCATCGGGCGGATTCATGTTCCCGCCGGTCACCGCCTTGCCCCACTCGTTCCAGATGATCCCGCACAGGACGTGAAGGGCCGTGTGGGTGCGCATGAGCCCGTGGCGTCGGTCCCAGTCGATGGAGACCTCGACGGCTTCTCCGACCCCGGGCGGGTTGCCGTCAACCGAGTGCCACACCACGGGCCCGACTGAACGAACCTCGGTGACGGCCACCTGGCCGCCGGCCCAGGTGAGGGTGCCGGTGTCGTGGGGCTGCCCACCGCCCGTCGGGTAGAACACGGTGGCCGCCAACGCCACCCGCCCATCGTCCACCCCCACGACCGTGGTCGAAAGCGTCCGGGTGTAGGCATCGGTGAGGTAGAGGCGCTCGGTTGGGGGGATCGAGAGGGGATCAGATTCGGGGACCATAACCAGGGATTCTGCCCGAGCACCGGTAGTCTCCGCGCCATCCCCACTACCAGATGTTCGAGTCCCACAGCCTCCCCACCCCGCGGCGCCGGCCTCCGGCTGGTGGCCGCCCTGTTGACCTTGGTCACGATGGTGGCCGCCTGTACCAATAGGGGCGAGGACGCACCGCCCGATGTGGTCCTGCGAACACCCCCCACGACCACACCCGATCCCGACGGACCCCGGCCCCTGCGCCTCGGTGTGCTCCTGCCCCGCTCCGGAGTCTTTGCCCTTCTCGGCGAAGCCACGACAGTAGGGGTCGATCTGGCCCTCGAAGAGATCGAAGCGGGGGGTGGCGTGCTCGGCCAACCGGTCGAGGTCATCCGGCTCGACTCCGGCTCCGATGCCAATATCGCCGCCTCCGCGGTGGCCGAACTGATCGGCGACGACGTGAACGGAGTGGTCGGGCCGGCCTCGGGTGTCGCCGGCGAAGCGGTCCTGGGGGTGCTCGGCGACACGGACGTGGCGATTTGTTCGCCGTCGATCGCCGCGGTCGATCTCGGCGGGTCGGACCCACCCCCCGGCCTGATTCGCACCATGCCCACCGATGAGCTCACCGCTCGCGCCCTGGGCAACCGGGTGGCCGTCGCTGGTCATACGAAGGTGGCGATTCTCGCGCCCGACGACACCCGCGGCGAGGTCCTGACCCCGGGCGTGGTGGCCGGCCTGGGGACCGATGTCGAGATTGTCCACGACCAGCCCTACGACCCCACCGATATCGGCTTCGACGATGAAGCCGGGGTTCTGATCGCGAGCGAGGCCGAGGCCCTGGTGCTCCTGGCCCGTGACGAGGGGATCGACATCATCCGGACCCTGCGCTCGGCCGGGTTCGATCAGACCATCTGGATCACCGATCAGCTGGGCAGCCCCGACCTGGCCTCCCAGGTCGACACCGACGAGGCCGATCTGGGTGACGTTCGCATGGTGTGGGCGGCCACAGCCAGCAGCGACCCAGACTTCAGTGCCCGGTTCGCCCAGGCAGCGCCGCCCGACACCCTCGAACTGTTCGCCGCCCACGCCCACGACTGTGTTCTGACCATCGCCCTCGCGGCCCAACAGGCCGGCACCACCGACCCCTCCGAGTTCGCCAGGTTCATGGCCGCCGTCAGCCGCCTCGGCCACCCCTGCTCGACCTGGGTCGACTGCCGTGACCTCATTGCCGCCAACGAGGACATCGACTTCGACGGTGCGTCCGGCCCGCTCGACCTTCACGACGGGGTCCCCACCGGGGGATGGTTCGAGACTGTCGGCTGGACCGGAACTGGCACCCGCCAGACCCTGGAGACCTTCGCCTACCCCGAGCCCGCCGGCTGACGATCGAAGTGGTTCCGGGTGGTCCTGGTGGTCTGCACCAGTCCCCCTCCATCCCACGGCAGCTCCCAGCGGGCATGAAACGATGAAGCGGTGTCTCGCCGCCTCACGGCAGACCTCCAGAATTGGGGAGTCCGCACCTCACGGTCACCCCAGGCCAAGCTGGGTGAGGACGTCATCGAGGTCGGAGCAGATCCCGCAGTAGAAGGGGCCGAACTCCGCGTTGACCGGCGCCGGGCAGGCCGCCTTGTGGTGTGCGGTCATGGGCCGATCGTACCGTCGGGGTCGGTGTACAGGGTCAGGCCGCCGTCACGGGCGAAGCCGGCCAGCGTGATCCGGGCCCGAGCCGCGGCCTCGACCGCCAGAGCCGACGGGGCCGAGACCGCCACCATCGACGAGAACCCCGCGGCCCACGCCTTGAGCACCATTTCGAGGCTGGCTCGACCGCTGACGAACAGTCCGAGGTGGGTGGCCGGCAGCCCACCGTCGAGATGGAGACGACCCACGACCTTGTCGACCGCGTTGTGGCGACCGATGTCTTCGCGCACAACAACCAGCTCCCCGTCGGGGCGGATGGCCGCGGCGGCGTGTACGGCACCGGTATCGTCGAACAGGGGTTGGTGGGCCCGCACCTGCTTTGGCGCGCCGGCCAAGACAGCCGGCGGCAACGGGTGGGGGTCACGGTGGGGCGCCACCCGGTGGGCGATCTCGTCGATATGGTCGGCTCCGCACAGTCCGCACGAGCTCGACACCAACCCCAGACGGGCCCGGGGTTCCGGCCCCCGACCGTCGGTGGTGACAGTCACCACGTTGAACTGGGCGGCCGACGCGGTGCCCACCGCCGGCCCCGGCTGGCCGGAGCAGTACCGGCACGAGGTCACCCGCGCCCCCTCGAGCAAACCTTCGCTCACACAGAACCCGACCGCCAGTTCGAAGTCGTGGCCGGGGGTCCGCATCGTGGTGGTCACGACAGTGCCATCGACCTCGATGGTCAATGGTTCCTCGACCACCAAGAGGTCGGGCTCTCGGCCAGAGACACCATCGTCGACGAAGCGACGGACGAACATGCGGCTACGGCGACTCCTGGGCACCCCCAGAGCTTGCCGGGATCAGAGCTCGGAAGCCACCAACGACTCGGCTGGGAACCGGCGACGGACCCGCCTTCTGAGGGCGACAGGGTCGACCGGGCCACAGACCAGATCATCGACACCGAGAGCGTCGAGGTCGGTACGGACAATCAGGTCTGACGGTTCGGCGATCACCAGGAGTCGGACATCGGAGGCGACCTCCCGGGTCGGGGCGCCGTCGAGAAGCTCCGTCCAGCCCTGGTGTTCGATCAACACACCGTCGAGCTGACCGGCGGTCAGCTCCGCGATCAACCCGTCGCGACACGACACGACCCTGACCTGGTGACCATGGGCCCGGAGGCTGAGGACCCACACGGGGAGGGGTACTCGATCGGTGACAACAAGGAGATCCGACATCACGTCTCGGGTCGACCGATCCGATCCGGATGTGAGCAATCCGCCAATTCGAGAAGCAGCCGGACAGGACACCTGGTGTGGGTGGGTGAGCGGGAATCGTGAGAACACTCTCATGCTCGTCTCATGCTCGTCTCATGAGTGACTGCCAATAGTTGAGGCACGAACAGATTGCAGAATTGGCTCGTGCCGACAACAGCTGGCAACTGAGCCCTGCAATCGAGGAGAAGGGACAACCGAGTCATGGCAAAAACCCCACCTGGGACCCCATTTCACACCAGCACACCCCGTTCGGGCGGGGATCGCCCCGTACCCGTACCCGTGTCCGGCGTCTGGGGCAAACAGACCAGCCGGGTGGGCCGATCGGCCCAGAAAACACTCAACCCGGGTCGAGACTCCTCCGATGCTTCTGATGACGGTCTCCTCAGGAGGACACCAGCCATGGCGTTGGCCCTGCTCAACCCAACGAGTCTCTCGGGCCGAAGGATCGACCCCCACGAGGAACTGTCAGCCCACACCTCGTCGAGTACCCCCGTCCGAATCGACCGGATCTGTGATCTGGTGGCCGAGCTCACCAGCACCGATCAATCGCATGCGATTGACGCGGTGTTCGAAGCTCACAGTGATCTGGGAGATCGGGTCTCCGGACCCGACCCTCTCGACCTCGTGGCCCGCGCCCTGGTCAAGCTGCGCCGAGGTACCGCCGCCGACCAAGCCCGTCGGCTCGAGCCGCCCTGCCATGTCCCCCCCTGTTCACTCCGCCGTTGGGAAGGCAGCCAACCCAACTGATCGGGTTCCCACCCGGTGTTGGATCCGTCCTGCCCGTCTTCCGCCCGGGCGGGCGGGACGGGTCCTACTCACGGGCTCAGTACCCGGCCAGGACCTCGGCGGCGGCCCGCTCGATCGCCTCCACCGTGTCGGTCAGGGCCACCTCGGGCCCGAAGCGTTCGGTCAGCGACACCGTCGGCAGCCGGTCGTCGACCCCGTCGAACACCTGACCGGCGATGGCGACCACCGGAACTCCCGCCGCCCCCGCGAGCTCTGCCACGCCGCCCACGACCTTGCCGTGGAAGCTCTGTTCGTCGAGGAAGCCCTCACCGGTCACTACCAGGTCGGCCTTCTCGATCTTCTCATCGAGGGTGAGCTCGTCGGCGATCAGGTCGAAGCCACTCTCCAGGGAGGCCCCGATGGCGCCAAGTCCTCCGGCCAAGCCGCCGGCTGCTCCCGAACCGGGGATTTCGCGGACGTCGGTGCCGTACTCCTCCTCGTACATCTGGGCCAGCCGCTCGAGGCGGCGGGTGAGGAGTTTGATCTGGGCTGGTGACGCACCCTTCTGCGGCCCGAAGACGGTCGCCGCATCAACGAAGAGGGTGGTGACATCGTGGGCCACCATGAGCTCGATACCCCGAAACCGGTGGAGGGGGTACATGGCCCGCAGACAGCCCAGCCCCCCGTCGGTGGTGGCCGAACCACCAACGCCGACTATCACCCGCCGTGCGCCGGCCTCCACCGCCGCGGAGATGAGCTCGCCGGTTCCGTGAGTTGAGGCCCCCATGGGGTCGTTGTGCTCGGCGCCGCCCACCAGCTCGAGCCCGCTGGCCGACGCCATCTCGATGACCGCGAAGCGGCCGCTCAGTCGCCACTCGGCCTCAACCGGGTCGCCCAACGGTCCCGTCACGGTGGTGCACCGGTTGGGGCCGCCCAGGGCCTCGAGTGTCCCCTCGCCACCATCGGCCAGGGGCACCGCTTCACACGACGCTCCCGCCGCTTCAGCGGCGCGCGCCACCGCGGCCACCGCCTCGGTGGCGGTGGCGGTTCCCCTGAGCTTGTCGAAGGCGGCCACGACGTGCATTGGGCCCCATCGTGACACGAGTTCACACCAGAAGTGCCCTCGGGTTCGATGCCAGCCCTAGGCTGTCCTGGTGGCCGACGTGCAGACCCCTCGACCAATCGTGCTGGCCTCGAATCGAGGGCCGGTGTCGTTCAAAGCGGACCGCGACGGAGAGCTTCGACCCCAGCGGGGCGCCGGCGGTCTCGTCAGCGGTTTGGCCCCGCTGGTCCACGGCACCGACACCCTCTGGATCGCGGCGGCCATGAGCGACGACGACCGGAGGGCGTCACGCTCCGGGGTGAGCGACGGCGAGGGCTTTCGGATCCACCTTCTCGACATCGAAGCCTCCACATTCCGACTCGCCTACGACGTGGTGGCCAACGCCGTCCTGTGGTTCGTCCACCACGGCCTCTGGGACCTGGTACGCCAGCCCCGGTTCGACCACCGCTTCGCTGAAGCGTGGGAGCACTACCGCCGGTACAACGACCAGTTCGCCGATGCCATCGTGGCTGAGGCCCCCCCGGGGGCGGCCGTACTGGTGCAGGACTACCACCTCGCCCTGGTGGCGACCCGGACGCGCGAGGCCCGCCCCGACCTCCGCCTGGTGCTGTTCACCCACACCCCCTTCGCCCCACCCGCGTGGATGGAAGTTCTCCCCACCGAGGTCGCCACCGAGTTGCTCGACGGGATGGCCCAGTTCCACGCGGTCGGGTTCCACACCCGGCGCTGGGCCGACGACTTCGAGGCCTCCTGTCAGTCCCTCCTGGGTCGTCGGGTCACCGCGTTCGCGGCCACCCTTGGCACCGACGCCCGCGACATTCGCGACGTCAGTGCCTCGGCGGATTCCCTCCGGGCCCAGGCCGAGATCGACGAGCTCGCCGGTGACCGCCAGCTCATTGTCCGCACCGAACGCATCGAACTGTCGAAGAACCTGTTGAGGGGGTTCTGGGCCTACGGCGAGCTCCTCGAACGGCACCCAGAGCATCGGGGCAAGGTGACATTCCTGGCCCGCTGCTACCCCAGCCGTGAGGGGGTGGCCGACTACCTGTCCTATGGCCGCGAGGCCGAGACGGTAGTCGAGCACGTGAACCGACGGTGGGGTACCGATGGGTGGCAGCCCATCGTCTGGGAGGTCACCAACGACTACCCGGGCTCGGTCGCGGCCCTGTGTCGCTACGACGTCCTGCTCATCAACCCCATCCGTGACGGCCTCAACCTGGTGGCCAGTGAGGGCCCGCTGGTCAACGGGCGAAACGGCGTGGTCTGCCTGAGCACCCAAGCGGGCGCCTACGAAACCTTCGGCGACCTCACCCTGGCCATCCACCCCTACGACATCAGTCAGACGGCCGATGCCCTCCACCAGGCCCTGACCATGCCCGCCGACGAGCGGGCCAGCCGAGCGGCCGCCATCAGGAAACGGTCCGAGCAGCGCAGTCCGGCTGACTGGCTGGCCGATCTGGTGACCCAGGCCGGCTGACGCCCGGCTACTCAGCCAGAGAGACGAGCAGCTCGACGACCTCAGCCGGATCGTTGAGCAGGAGATCGGCACGGTCCACGAGCTCGGCGGGTGTCTCGTCGTTGCGGACCACAATGCGCAGGACGTCGCGGCCGGCCGCCGCCAGCTCGTCGAGGGCCCGAAAGGCGGCCACATCGCCCAGGTCATCGCCCACCATGGCCACCGGGTTGTGGTCTTCGACCATTTCCAGCAGGGTTGACCCCTTGTCGACCTCGATCGGGGGATGGAGCTCCACTGACATCTTGGCGTCGCGCATGACCAGCCCGGAGCTCGCCGCCAGCTCGGCGGCACACCTGGCGACCTCAGCGCCGATGGCCGGCGCGGCGCGGTAGTGCAGGGTCAGGCTGGCCCCCTTGTGCTCGACGGTCATACCGGCGGGGCCGCGGGTCTCGGCCCGACCGGCGATGTCGTGGATGGTCTCCCGCCAGACCCCGGCCTGGGGGTGCTGCCAGTGTTCATCGGCGGTCAGCCGTTCGAGTCCGTAGAGCCCGGACACGACGAGGTTGTCGGGCAGGTGCTGGGACAGGAACGACAGGGGGCGCCCCGAGACGATGGCCACCAACCCGAACCGGGAAGTCAGCTCGGAGAGAGCGGCCAACGCGCCGGGTCCCGGGCGGGCCGCTGACGGATCATCGACGATGGGAGCGAGAACCCCGTCGTAGTCCAGGAAGAGGGCGGCCGATCCGGCCCGTTCCCGGAGATCGTCGACCGTGAGCACCGAAGCTGTCATTCGGGTACCTCTCAGCGACCGCGGATCACTCCGTCGCCGCCCAGAATCACGAGGATGGTGGCGTCTTCCATACTCTCGACCAGACTATTGGTTTCCTCGGTGGCAGGGGACACCGTGGAGGCAGGATCAACGTCGAAGGCTTCCGCCACCGCTACCGCCTCGGATTCCCAGCCGGGCAGGTAGTAGATCGCCGAGGCCTCAATGGCCCCGACCTCATCGAGCGTGTTCTTCGGCGGGAGCGCGTTGAAGCCTTCGGTGATGAGGAAGCTCACCGCGTCGCCGGCAATTCCGGGGGAGGCTTCGGCGGCGTTGGCCACCCGGATCTTGATCTCGGCGTTGGGCCGGGCCGGCGAGAGGGTCGCCGGGAGGGTGGACGAGGGGGTGGACGAGGGGGCGTCCGCCGCGGCTTCTTCGCTGGAACCGTCCTCTGATCCGTCGTCGACGGGGACGGAATCCTCCGAGCCCGAGGTGTCGCCGGAGGTGGTGTTCTCGGTATCGCCGCTGGTGACCCCTCCGTCGGCGTCCAGGCCCTGGCGCAGAAGGAACAGCCCGATCAGGACGGCAATGATGACCAGGAGGCCGCCGCGCGCTGCAGCGTTGCCCGCGCTCCGACCGAACGAACCGTCGGCAGTGGCGTGGGTGCCCCTGGGCGCCGTCACCGGGCGCGCCCCTCCTGGGCGATGCGGTCTTGGCGTTCACGGCGCCGGCGGTCACGCAAGCGCCGGAGACGGCGCACCACGAGGGGGTCGTAGGCCAGGGCCTCGGGGGCCTCCAGCAGCTCGTTGAGGATCTCGTAGTAGCGAGAAGCCGACAGCTCGAATTCGTCGAGAATCGCCACTTCTTTCGGCCCCGAACGCGTCCACCAGGTGCGCTCGAAGTCGAGTATCCGCCGGTCGCGGTCGGTCATTTCCATCCGAGTCAGGCTTCACTACTGAGCCACGTAATGCAAGCACCCCTGGTGGACGGCTGATCGGGGGGCCTGACCGGCGGCCAGTCAACCTAGGCTGGAAGCCTCGCCCGAGTAGCTCAGATGGTCAGAGCAGCTGTCTTGTAAACAGCAGGTCATGGGTTCGAATCCCATCTCGGGCTCTTTGAGCACGGCGCGGGTCAACCCCCAGTTTTTGGTGTGTTCTGGCATCCAGTCGAACCCCGGGCCGGTGCTCTTCCTCGTGCAGATGGAGGACGAGCTGTCCGGCCGCGACGAGTCCAGCCGGGTGTAGTGGCC
>JAAEMS010000031.1 GCA_024225275.1 Actinomycetes bacterium | reverse complement strand
TGCTTGCAATCACCCACCGCGAATCGGCCGCCGGCTTGGAGCGATGGAGGCTCAACAGCACTGTTGCGTTGATCGATCGGCGGGCGCGGTTCTGCCGGTTTGGTGTCGGGGTTCGGTCAGATCACGTCGGCGAGCTCATCGAAAGCGGCCGCCAGGCGTAGATGCTTGCGGTCGGCTTCGGCGCCGAGTTCGTAGTGACCGCGTCGAAGATTCTGGACGAACGCGTGACCGCGGATGATCACCGACGCGGTCCGATCGGTGCTCAGACCGCGCATCGGTTGCAGCCTGGCCTTGAGGCGGCCGTGGTCCCACTCGATCCTGTTGTTCGCGTACTGCTCAGTGTCGTGAAACGCTTCGGGGATCAGTTCATCGACAACGCTCAGCAGCGGTGCGGCCAGGTCGGAGCTGACCTCGGTCGGTCGCCCGTGGCCGGCCAACGCGGTTTCGAAGAAGTGAGTGGCGGCGGCGATGTTGCGCCGCTTGGAGACATAGACGTCGATGACCTGGCCGTACTGGTCGACAGCCCGGTACACGTAGCGCCAGACCCCGGCGACTCTGACGTAGGTCTCGTCCACGAACCAGCGGTCACCCACCGCGTGACGACACGGTCGCGCGGCGTCGATGAGGAGCGGGGTGAACCGTTGCACCCACCGAAAGATGCTGACGTGATCGACGTCGATGCCTCGTTCGGCGAATAGCTCCTCCACACCGCGGTACGACAGGCCGTAGCGGAGATACCAGCGCACGGCCAGCAAGATCACCTCGGGTGGAAACCGGTAGCCGGCAAACGAATCCGACTCAACGGCACGACGATTCACCCGATCACCCTCGCCTCTGGGCACCCGATCCGTCAACGCAACGGTGCCTCTTGGACCGAGTTCTTTCACTCCCAAACCGCCGTAGCCTGCGACTTCTTCACCGTCGACACCGCATTCTTGCGCCGCTACTACGTCCTGTTCTCCATCAAGGTCAACACCCGCGAGGTCCTCTTCGCCGGTGTCACCGCCAACCCCACCGGCGCGTGGGCCACACAAGCCGCCCGGAACCTGTTCATCGGCCGCGCCGAACTCCTCGAAGGCGCCCGGGCCCTGGTACGCAATCGCGGCAGCCAGTCCATCGATACCTTCGACGAGATCTTCAGAACCGAGGGCTTCAAGATCCTCCGCACACCGGTGCGAACGCCAGTAGCGAACACGTTCGCCGAGCGCTGGATCGGATCGATCCAACGAGAACTCCTCAAGCAACCCGGAGGGTTGCCCCGCACAATCATCTGGAACCAACGGCAGCTCCAACGCCTCGTCGTCGACTACACCGACCACCACAACACCCACCGACCCCACCAATCACTCGGGTAACGGCCACCTGCACAAGGAAGCAACCCACCCGGCACACCGCCCCCGTCGGTGACCGTGCTCCGAACCAGCCGATGCGACGGCCTCATCAACGAGTACCGAAACGCCGCCTGACCTGCGGCGACGGGCTTTCCGGGCGGCACAGGGTCTCTGATCGGCCGAGGTCCGGTTGCTGCGGTTGGTCGATGTCGATACGGGGATGCGCCGGGTTCGTGTGATCGGCAAGGGCGACCGTGAACAAATCGTTCCGGTCGATCGGGTCTCTTCGACCGCGGGGTGCTTCGTGGTGCTGCCGCATACCAGCACTGCCGGGTCCGGACCGCAGCGAAGTCCCTGGCTGTTCACCCTGATCTGTCAGTGTGTTCAAGCGGATCTGGACCTGTTGTTGACCAAGAACTCCGGACACAGCGTACGCCGCTGGGTCAACGGCTTCTATCCCGACGACACCTGAGCGTCGCCTACGAACAAGCGGTCGGGAAACTCCGAAGGAGAATCCCGGTCTCTTCGAAACCTGGGCGCGCTGCCGTTCCCGACAGCGTTGAATGGCTCAACTCCCCCCCCGGCCATCACCGCCCAGATCAACGACAGTGAAGCCCTATTAGCTGCACGTGGTGTAATTACATGTTCCCCTAGTTGGGCCGTCGTCGTCGACGTAACCGCTGAGCGCTGCCGATTCGGCACTGAGAGTCCGCAGAGCGGGCTTCGTGAACGGGAGTCTACCTGTGTCAGTTTCGCTGTCACTCGGATTCATCGCCATCTCGCGCATCAGCGCCACCGCCTTGGCCGGTGCTTTCTGTGACCATGGTGGACCAGATGAACACAGAACGCAAGGGCATGGCGTTGACAACCCGAAAAATGGTTGAGTATTCACGGAGAGCCCCCAGGGGTGTGATCCACTTGTCGAGGCGGGGACGGATCGCCTCGGCCGAGCGAGGTCTTCAGGATTGGGTCGGGCAGTCCTTCGGAAAGGCGCAAGAAGTGCCCGACTGAGGAGCCTCGTAGCAGGATCGCAGCTGAAGCCCGCGCTGTCTTGCGATCGATACCTGAGTCCACGCTCGCCAGGACTCTTTGCATCTTCGGGAGATCGAGGACACTGGACACCAGATCCGACCGGCTGAAGTCGTCCAGGACGCCAGCGATCTGATCCCTCGAAGCACGTACTCGGTAGCCGATGTCCGCCGATTGCACGCCCTTGCCCCGATTGAGTCGGACCTCATCGGGAAGCAGACCATGCATGGAGCGCCGGATGAGGGACCGTGCCTCGCCATTGCGGACGTACTGGTCGTCTGGGATCCCCAGACAGAACTCGATCACTCGTCGGTCGAGCGTGGGGTCGCGTATGTCCATACCGAAGCCGGCGCCGAGCCGGTGCCAAATGGCCCCCGCCGTGCCGAAGGTCGGACGGAGTAGGGCGTGACGATTTTCACGAGTCGTGTGCGCCGAGTCCGCAGTTGCGTCGAAGTTGGCGGATCGCATCTGTTCATCGATGCTCATCTGCTTCGCAAAGGCGGGATGAAGTGCGCTGTAGCTGGACCAATGGGGTGGCGGCGTCCGACGGAAGACGGGGAGGTCGCCAAGGATCGGACGAAGAACATGGGCCTTGATGGCGGATCTCCATGGTGTGTTGCGCAGGCGAATCCAAGGCTTGAGTTCCTTGGCCAACCGGATCCACCGTCCGCGGCGCGCCAGCTGATCGAAGTAGCCGGCGCCGTGCCACGAGACCGTCGGATTTCCTCCTTGGCCGGTCAGCAACGTTGCGACCCCGTCGTTTCGCGCTTGCTCCAGAAGCGCCATGATCCAGAACTGATTTCCGGCGGCGTGGCCGGGCTCGAGGTGAATCGCCTGTTGATGGAAGACGCCGTCCATGGGTGTCCACCGGTCCGAAGTCACGAAGTGCACGTCCACGTTGCCGGAATAACGGGCCGTGGCCTCGATGAAGGGACGCTCGTCACCGAATCGACCCCCGGAACTCAACCCCTCGACGGGATACATGGGGACCGAGCTGTAGGCGGCCAGGCGGTCGCCTCGGTCGCGCAGCTCGCGCGCCGCAAGGACCGACACCGACCCCGAGTCCAGACCGCCGCTCAAGGTTGACGCGACTCTTTCACCTTCTCCTGTGCGGCAGGCAACGGCGGTTCCATAGACGTCGAGGAAGCCTTCGAGATACTCATCGTCTGAGTGAAGCCGCACCTCCTCTGTGTCTTCCAGAACCCAGAATCTCTTGAGTCGAGCCGGACCGGAAGGCGGAAGTCTCAGCGAGTGCGCGGGCGGCAACCGTCGAATGTTCTGATACATCGTTGCCCCACCATCGTCTCCCCCCCATGCAACGAGGAGCTGAGCGATTCGCTCCATGTTCGGTTTCGGATCGAGAGACTTGACGGCCAGCAGCCCATGAAGCGACGATGCAAAGAGCAGGCGTTCTCCCTCCTGGTGGTAGTACAGGCCCGTGTTTCCCAAGTGATCGCGGGCGAGAAAGAGTGATTGTTCGCGTGGGTCCCAGATCGCAAAACTCCAATCGCCCAACAGACGGTCCGGGCACGCGTCACCCCACTTCTCGTAGGCGGCGAGGATGATTTCGGTGTTGCTGGTCCCCCGTTCGATCAGGTCGAGATCACCGCAGAGTTCGACGCGATTGTCGATCCGGGCTGCGGCGACGATGACACGTTGTCGGTCACCCATCACATGCGGCCGTTCGAACGATGGCCCTGTGGTCGAGGAAAGCATGCATTGCCCCAGCCCGGCAGCTTCGTCGCTCCAGGTGTGGATGCCGTCGGGGCCCCAATACTCCATCGCGTGCGCCATGGCCTGGAGCGTCGGCCAGCCACCGCCGGTTCCGCGTCGATCGACCACTCCGAAGATGCCGCTCATGGGCTTGAGTGTTCCACATCCACTATCTTGAGTGTTCCACATCCACTATGAGGAGGCTCATCCTTGTCCCGAAGGTCGTCGCCACTCACATCGCCCTTGGTTCACCCGATGGGACAGGATGAGCGCCTTCACCTATCGCTCCTACGGCCTGACGGTCCAGAGTGACCTTGCGCTGCCGGAGCTCACACCAACACGCCCGGGTGGCGCCATCGACGTGACCGTCCGCATCGGGGCAGTGCCGGAAAGACTCGAGCAGCCGACCGGCCGTGGCGTGCTCTACGAGGCAAATGCCGAAGCGTTCCTGTTGCGGATGGCCGGCGTCGCCCGGTACCTCGTGTCGTCAGGTCGCGACATCGTCATCGAGCCCGCTGAGGGCTCCACCCAGGACGACATCCGAGTCTTCCTCGTGGGTTCGTGCTTCGGTGCGCTGCTGCATCAGCGCAAGATGCTCGTGCTCCACGCCGCGGCGATACGCGTCGACCGGGGAGCCGTGCTCTTTGCCGGCCAGTCGGGCGCAGGAAAGAGCACGCTCCTCAGTGCGATGCTGGAACGCGGCCACCCAATGATGGTGGACGACGTTTGCGGTGTCGTCATGGCCGATGGACGGCCCCAGGTCCTGCCGGGATACCCGCGTACTCGGCTGTGGGCGGACTCCGCCGCTCGGCTCGACATCGCGACTGACGAGCTGCCACGTACTCGTCCGAGCTTGGAGAAGTTCGAGCGTCAGGTCCCGGCACAATTCTGGGATACCGAGGCGCCTTTGCACTGTCTCTACGTGCTCACCAGCAGCAATGAGGCCGAGATCAAGATCGATCTCCTGCCAAGGGTCGACGCGTTCAGCACCGTGCTCTTCAACACCTACCGTAGACAGTTCGTCGAGGGCCTGGAAATGGGCGTGGACCACTTCACCCTGGCATCGACGGTCGCAACCTCGACCACGATCAAGAGAGTCGTCCGCCCGGCGGCGGGGTTCGACATCACCGGTTTGGCCGACATGATCGAAGCAGACATCGAGCGATCATGAACGGCGCGGTGATCTGGCTTGCCTCGTACCCCAAGTCAGGGAACACCTGGATGCGGGTGCTACTCACCAACTATGTGCAGGACGGCGAAACCCCGGTCAGCGTCAACGAGCTCAGTGGTGGGCCGATTGCCAGCGCCCGCCAGCTCTTGGACGACAACGTGGGAATCGAAGGCAGCGATCTCACCCAGGATGAGATCGAACGGCTGCGGCCGTACGTCTACGAGCGGATCTCGGATCGAATCGTCGAAGAAGGCAGCCCCAGGCCAGTGTTTCTCAAGGTCCACGACGCATACACGAGAACATCGGAGGGAGTGCCACTCATCCCCAAACGGGCCACTGCCGGCGTCGTCTACCTCCTCAGAGATCCGCGCGATGTCGCCGTCAGCTACGCCCACCATGCGGGCATCGGGGTGGGCGAAGCCGTGGACGCGCTGGGGAATCCGAACCATGCGTTCTTCGACCGCGCCTCGACGATCAATGAGCAGCTCCGGCAGCGCCTCTCAACCTGGAGTGGGCACGTTGCAAGCTGGACAACAGAACCAGGCCTACGGGTGCTCACGGTCCGATACGAGGACTTGCTCGCCGACACCGGCGCGGCCTTGGCCGCAGTCGTGCGTTTTTCAGGGCTCGATGTCGACGCGGATCGAATCGCCAAGGCCGTTGAATTCTCACGATTCGAGGAGCTCAGGGCCCAGGAAAGCGCCGAGGGGTTTCAGGAGCGCCAGCCGAAAGCACCGATGTTCTTTCGCCAAGGCTCCTCAGGTACGTGGCGGAGCGTCTTGTCGCCCGAGCACGTTGCCAAGCTCGAGGGAGACCACGCAGAGGCCATGGAGCGCTTCGGATACTCTACGCAACCGGAAGGGCGGATGACACCGTGAATGCACGACAGGAAATTCACCTCAACTCCATCGTCAAGGCCAACTCGGGAGTCCTCTCGACCGAGCTGAGCTCGAACGAGCAGGTGATGATGGACATGGACCAAGGTATGTACTTCGGTCTGGAGGATGTCGCAAAGGCGATCTGGGAACTCATGGCCGAGCCGACTTCGGTGGAGGACATCTGTCGCTTCGTGCATGCTCGATACGACACGACTTTCGAGGTGATCCAGGCATCGACGCTGGAGTTTCTCGAAGAGCTCTCCGCTGCCGACTTGCTCGAGCATCTCGGGGTCGAGGACCGTGCGCCCTAGATCTCGTGGGTTCCCATGAGCTCCCTGCCTCCGTGGCGCAAACAGGCGCGCAACTTGTTGGCCCGCCCCCTTCGTGAGCAGATCCTCATCGCTCAGACGTTCGTCTTGCTCGGTGCTTCGCGCCTCGCGATCAGAGCGCTCACGTTTCGTCGATTGGAGAGGTTCCTCGGCGAGCGGATGGTCGAGTCGCCGGAGGAACTCAGCCCGGCGCAGATCCAGGCTGCCCGCACCGTCCGGTGGGCGATCGGTCGTGTGAGCGGCCGGACACCATGGGTCAGCAACTGCTTTCCGCAAGCGATCGCTGCAAGGGTCTTGCTGCGGAGACGCAAGGTTCCTTGCACCATCTACCTCGGGGCAGGCTTCGTAAGCGAACGCGCCGAAGGGGACAATTCCGCGTCGGCCGCGTCGCTCACAACGATGGTGGCTCATGCCTGGGTGCGGAGTGGGCCTCTCTTCGTCACCGGCGGCGACGGCACTCTGAAATACGGCGCTGTCGCGTCGTTCAGTTGAACGACGCGGCTGAGATCGAAGGCGTAGCCAGGCTTCGGACGTACGCGCAGACCCTTCGGCTCGTTCGGGCGGCTGCGCCGCGACAGAGTGGGCTGGCGGCTGTTCTGCAACTGACCGGGGCATTGCTCGGCGGATCCGTCCTGTTCTTCGCCGGTCAAGTCATCGAGGGACAACCGCCGACAATGCACCTTGGGCCTCGACGTGGCCATGGGTGGTCGCGCACGGCATCGCGACCATGGCACTCGGCATTGTCACGGGCCCCACATAATGAACCCTGGGCATCCCCTCGATGTGTGGACACATCCACTATGAGGAGAGGTCATGTCAGAAGTGCGAAGGAAATGCGACCCGGAGTTCCGTGAGGGCGCGGTTCGATGGTCCGTCAGGGCCTGGCCGGCCGGTCCCCGAAACGCCGGCGCCGGTCGTTGACCCGCCCGGACAAGGCGGCAGCGCCGATCCCGGACCTCGTCAAACGCGACTATTCGACAGGGCCGGTTGACCAACGCTGGTGTGGAGACCTGACCGAGATCCCCACCGGG
>JAAEMS010000030.1 GCA_024225275.1 Actinomycetes bacterium | reverse complement strand
GGGCTACATCGGTGACATCGGACCCCTCGAGTGGATCCGCAACCTCCAGCTACCCGTCGCCTTCCTGGTCATCCTGGTCGTGTTGTGGGTCAAACCAGCCGGACTCTGGGGCACCGCCCGAGTCGAACGAGTCTGATCGACTCCGGTGGCCCGTAGCGATTCTCGCGAGCGCATCCTCGCCTCGGCCTCAGAGCTCTTCCGACGTCGCGGCTACCACGCCACCTCGTGGCGGCAGGTGGTCGATCACGGGGGTGCACCCTGGGGGTCCATTGCCTTCCTGTTCCCGGGGGGCAAGACCCAACTGGGGGCTGAAGCGGTGGCCCGATCGGGTCGCGAGGTCGACGCCCGGCTCCGGCAGGTCTTCTTCGATCCCACTGATGTCACCCGGTCGCTCGTGGCGTTTGTCGTGTCGTCGGCCGACCAGCTCGAGGAGGGTGACTGGGAGCTTGGGTCACCCCTGGCCACCATCGCCCTCGAGATGGCCCACCGCGACGACGAGGTGGGGGCCGCGTGCATCGAGGCCTATGAACTCTGGGCCCAGACCCTGACCGAGCTGTGCACTCCTCAGCTGGGGGACCGGGCAGCCGGGGAGCTGGCCGGGATCTTCCTGTCGGCGTGGGAGGGAGCTCTACTCCGAGCCCGAACCCTCAGATCCCGTCGCCCCCTCGCCGAGCTCGCCGAGACCACGCCCCGTCTGGTCAAGATGGTGGACTGAGCCCAGAGCAAGGACTGCGTCGGCGCGAAGTCATACAGTCGGGGCATGCACCATGGAGTTCTCGCGTTTGCCACCGACCAGTCGACCACGCCCGCCGAGTCGGCTCACCTGGCCGAAGTACACGGCTTCGAGTCGATCTGGTTCCCCGAGCACAGCCACCTGCCGCTGGCCAGTGGGGGATGGCCAGGGGGCGACAAGATCCCCGATGCCTACGCCCGAACCGTCGACCAGTGGGTGGCCCTCGGCATGGCCGCTGCGGTGACCGACACGATCCGTCTCGGTACCGGCATGTGTCTCGTGCCCCAGCACGACCCGGTGTGGCTGGCGAAGATGGCGGCATCAGTCGACCACCTGAGCGTCGGGCGTCTCACCATGGGGATCGGCTATGTGTGGAACCAGGCCGAGCTCGCCGACCACGGCATCGAGTTCGCCACCCGGCGGGCCCGCACCCGCGAGTGCGTCGAGACGATGCGGGCTCTGTGGACCGATGAGGTGGCCAGCTACCACGGCGACCATGTCCAGCTCAGTCCTTCCCAGGCGTGGCCCAAACCCCGCCAGTCAGGCGGGCCTCCGGTGGTCATCGGGGCCGGTGTCGGTCCCCGCACCCTCACCGACCTGGTCGAATGGGCCGACGGATGGGCGCCGATGTTCGGACGCGACGACATTGAAGGCAAGCTCCCCGAAGTCCGCGACGCGCTGGCGGCGGCGGGCCGCGACGTCGACACCTTCGAGATCAGCGTGTTCGGGGTGCCAGCGGATCCCGACTCCATCGCTCAGGTGGAGGGCTGGGGAGTACACCGGATCGTGTTCGGCGCCGGCGGTCCCGACGCCGAGCGCATGGCGGCCAGCCTCGACCGGATCCGATCGGCCATCGAGTCATGAGCGGTACGAGTGGTGCCGTTGCCTTTCCGCTTCCTGACGAGATCGAGGCCGTCGTCGGGGGCATCGAGAGTTTCGTGAAGGCCGAGGTCATCCCTCGCCATGACGAGCACCACGACCTGCTCGACGATGTCCGCCTCCGCTACGACGCCAATGGGTGCTACTCGGCCGAGGTCGTCGACCTCATCAAACAGATCCGGCGGGCCTCCGCCGACGCGGGCTACTTCAACCTGGCCGTGCCGGAATCGATGGGCGGGGGTGGTCTTGGCCACCTCGCCTACTACGCGGCCTGGGAGCGGATCTACCACCTGTGTGGTGGCACCCGCTGGCTGGCCCAGTTCGCCATCAGCCATTGGGCGTTCGGGCCCAGCGTGATCCTCGAGGACGTCACCGAGCGGGCCGCCTCTGAGGTGCTGCCCGGGTTCATGAGCGGCGAGAAGATGATGTGCTTCGGCATGTCGGAACCCGACGCCGGATCCGACGCCACCCGGCTCCGGACCCGCGCGGTGCCCGACAGCGACGGCTGGCTGATCTCCGGCCGCAAGATCTGGACCACCCATGTGCCCATCGCCGAATGGATGATCGTTCTGGCCATCACCGATGCCGATCGGGCGGCGGCCCGGCGGGGTGGCATCAGCGCCTTCTTGGTGCCCACCGACGCCGACGGCTTTGCGATAGAGCAGATCGTGCGCATGTGGGGCGAGCCGGGCGGACCCGAGGCCGAGTCGGTCTTCGACGAGGTGCGGGTCGAGCCGTGGCAGCTGGTGGGCGAGCTCCACGAGGGTTTCCAGATCGGGCTCAAGGGGGTGTCCCTGGGGCGGGTCTACAACTCGGCCCGCTCGGTCGGATTGTCGCGCTGGGCCATCGAGCAGTCGGTGGCGTACGCCCAGCAGCGTGAGGCGTTCGGGAAGACCATCAGCGAATACCAGGGGGTGTCGTTGCCGCTGGCTGATGCGGCCACCGAGATCCACGCCGCCCACCTGTTGGGCCTGAACGCGGCATCGCTGCTCGACCAGGGTCACCGGGCCATCAAGGAACTCTCGATGGCCAAGGCCTACTCGGTGCAGGCCGGGCTGAGGGCCATCGATCGGGCGATCCAGACCCATGGCGCCATGGGCTTCACCAACGAGCTGGGCCTGGCCGAGGCATACCACACCATCCGGCTCATCAATGTGGCCGACGGGACCAACGAGATCCTGGCTCGCACCATCTTCCAGCGCATGGCGAACGGTGACCTCGACCTCTGACCGGTGGTGGCGCCGGGGTCAGGGATCGGTGATCAGCTCGGACCTTCGGGCCAGGGGCACGACCGGGTCCGGGCCGGTGGCCCGGGACGTCATGAGGACGCCGTCGAGGTGATCGATCTCGTGCTGGAGTAGCTCGGAGGTGTCGGGCGGTAGCTCGACCAGGTCGGTGGGCGCGAATCGATCGGTCAGGTGCCGCACCGAGACGCTGACGTGGCGCTCGACCCGAACCAGGACGTCGGGTACCGAGAGGCAGTCGTCCCAGACTTCGTGGGTGGCGGCGCTTCGCCAGATGATCTCGGGATTGACGAGGGCGGTTGGACCCGGACCGAGGTCCATCACGATGAGGCGTTTCGGGATACCGATCTGGGGGGCCGAGATGGCCCGGCCGAACCCGGACCGAGCGCGGAAATCGGCCAGGGTCGCGGCCAGGTCGGTGATGTCGGCGGCCAGCTCCCGATCGTCGGCTCCAACAGCGGCGCAGGCCTCTTCGAGGCTCGGGGTACCAGCCACGAGGATGGGCCGAACCCGGCCCCGAGCCGGTGGTCCCGAGGTCATCCCTGTTCGATCCGGCGCCTCAACGTTTCGAGCTGCCCGCCGTCGGTCCGCTTGATGACCATACGCAGAACGGGGGTGAGCATCGCCCAGGGGAAACCCCGGGCGGAGCAGTCGGCCACCAGGCTGACACGGGTCCGCGACCCGGTCAGGGGTCGCAAGGAGTAGGTGTAGTCGGCCGACACCCCACCCTGGGTGGAGCGGACGACGATCACCTTGCCGGCGTCGACGGCTGACAGTTCGGCGGGCCGGTCCTTGCCCCGGGTGTGGAAGCGCAGGGTGGTTCCGGTTTCGGTGGGACCGTCGGCTTCGATGGAATCGACCCCGCCCATCCAGGTGTGGGCGTTGGGCCAATCGGTGAGTGCCGCCCAGACCTCAGCGGCCGGCCGGTCGATCTCGACCTCGGAGGCAAACACCTGAGCCATGACTCAGAAGCCGTAGGTGGCGGCCAGCTCGGGGTCGCGGGCCGACAGTTGCCTGGCCAGTTCGACGACTACGTGGCACTGCTTGCACGACGCATCATCCTCCATCTTGCCGTCGAGCATGATGGCGCCGGTGCCGTCGCCCATGGCTTCGATGACCCGCTGGGCGTGGGCCACATCGGCAGGGTCGGGCGAGAACACCCGCTTGGCGATGTCGATCTGGACCGGGTGGAGACTCCAGGCCCCCACACAACCCAGCAGGTAGGCGTTTCGGAACTGATCCTCGCAGGCCACGGTGTCGGCGATGTCGCCGAAGGGTCCGTAGTAGGGGAGCACGCCGTGCATCACGCAGGCGTCGACCATGCGGGCCAGGGTGTAGTGCCACAGATCCTGCTGGAAGATGGTGCGGCCGGAGTGGATGTCGTCGCCGGTGGGGTCTTCCCGCACCAGGTACCCGGGGTGGCCGCCACCGACTCGGGTGGTCTTCATGCGCCGGTTGGCGGCCAGATCGGCCGGGCCCAGTGAGATGCCCTGCATGCGAGGGCTGGCGCCGCAGATCTCCTCGACGCGGGCCACCCCCTGGGCGGTCTCGAGGATGGCGTGTACCTGGAGGGGCCGTTCCAGACCGGCTCGGGCCTCGAGCTGGGCGAGGAGACGGTCTATGTAGTGGATGTCCTCGGGGCCCTCGACTTTGGGGACCATGACCACGTCGAGCTTGTCGCCGATCTCGGTCATCAGGCCGTAGATGTCGTCGATGGCCCACGGTGAGTCGAGGCTGTTGATCCGGGTCCACAGCTGGGTCTGGCCCATGTCGACGGTCTTGGCCACCTGGATGAGGCCGTCGCGGGCGGCGTCCTTGTCGGTGGCGGGCACCCCATCCTCGAGATTGCCCAACAGGACGTCGACGGTGGGAGCGATGTCGGGGACCTTGCTGACCATCTTGGCGTTCGACGGCGGGAAGAAGTGGATCATCCGCGAGGGCCGGAACGGGGTTTCCCGCTGGGGCTCGGGGGCGCCGACAGCGAGGGGTTTGAAGAAGTCCTTGGGGGTACGCATCATCCCCATCTCTAGCGCACGTAGCGGAAGAACAGTAGATCGTCGGCGGTGAGGACTCGGGTCAGTTGGAACCGTCGGATGAGGTCGGGTTCGTCGCCGTGGGCGATGCGTCTTGACCGGCCCGCCACCAGGGCGGGGGAGAGGCTCAGGCAGACCTCGTCGACGAGGTCGTGCGCCACCAACTGACCGTTCACCGACGGACCCCCCTCGCTGAGGACGATCTCGGCGCCATGCCGTCCCAGCTCCCCGAGAGCGGCTGCCAGGTCGACGCTGCCGCTTCCCGCCTCGATGATCTCGACCCGGTCAGCGAGGGCTTCGAGTCGGTGGGCCGGAGCGTCGACCGGGACGATGAGGAAGGGCTTGCCCCCGTCGTCGGTCGGCTCGAGCCAGGCTTGGTCTGGTGAGAAGGTGGCTGACCTACTCATGACGGCCAGCCGGGGGGCGGGTGCCTGTCCCCGGTGGGCCCGCATCTCGGCCAGGGGGCCGGCCAGGTTCGGGGGTTTGTAGGACTCCTGGCGGGCGGTCGCGGCGCCCACCACGATCACATCGGGGATGGCGCGGATGGCCCGGAAGACGGCGAGATCGGCGGGGCCGCCGAGCGACCCCGACAGACCGTTGACCGCGGTGCCGCCGTCGAGCGACTGGATCATGTTGACCAGGACCCAGGGGCGGTGGGCAGGCGGTGTCCGGACGTCTGCGGCGTAGATGTCGACCGGGTCGACACTGTCCGCCGGCTCGGGGAACAAGCGGCGCATGAGTGGGGGAGCGCAGGCCTACTTGTAGGCGGCCTGGCTCTCCTTCCAGGAACCGGTGTCGGCCCGGGGCTCCTTGGGGAGACCCAGCACCCGCTCGCCCACGATGTTCTTCTGGACCTCGCTGGAGCCCGCGTAGACAGTGCCCGGGCGGGCGATCATGAACGACGCAATCCAGTTGCCGGGCGTGTTCTCGGTGCCGATGGCGGGGGCACCCAGGCCACCGCGGGTCTCGGTGCCGAAGCCAACCATGCCGTCGGGTCCCAGCAGATTCATGGCCGCCTCGGTGATGGCGTGGTGGTGCTTGCTCCAGAACAGCTTGCCTATCGAGGCCTCGGGCCCCGGGGTCTGACCGTTCAGGTAGCGAGTGAGAGCCTGCATGCCCCGGTAGCGCATGATCTCGACGTTGGTGTGGAACTGGGCGATCTGCTGGCGGACCTCGGCGTCGTCGGTTTTGCCCTTGTCGCGGGCCATGTCGATGAACTGGTTGAGCTCGGCCCGGTAGCCCAATGAGGTGGTGGTGGCGCCGACGCCCCGCTCGAACCCGAGGAGGGTGTTGCCCACGGCCCAGCCATTGTTGAGCCCGCCCAGGACATTGTCCTTGGGGCAGCGGGCGTCGCTGAAGAAGACCTCGTTGAAGTGGTCGTGGCGCACCATGTTGGTGATGGGTCGGCAGTCCACGCCCGGCTGGTCCATCTCGACCAGGAGAAACGAGATGCCCTTGTGCTTGGGCTGGTCGACGTCGGTGCGGGCCAGAACGAAGATCATGTTGGCGGTGTGGCCCTGCGAGGTCCAGATCTTCTGGCCGTTGATGATCCACTCATCGCCGTCGAGCTCGGCCTTGCATCCCAGGTTGGCGAGGTCGGAGCCGGCATCGGGTTCGGAGTAGCCCTGACACCAGATGTCGTCGCCGTCGAGGATGCGGGGGATGTAGTGGGCTTTCTGCTCGTCGGTGCCCCAATGAAGGATGGTGTTGCCGACCATGCCGATGGAGAAGCCGTCGTTGGCGCCCGAGGTGGGCACGCCTCGCTTGGCGAACTCCTCGTTCAGGATCACCTGCTCGACGTGGGTAAGGCCACCGCCGCCGTACTCGGCCGGCCAGTTGGGGGCCAGAAGGCTGTTGGCCCGGAGGGTTTTACGCCACTCGCTCTGGAAGGCACTGCGCTCGTCCTCGGGGAGAGCCCCGATGCCTTTCCAGTCAGCGGGGAGGTTCCCGTCCAGGAAATCGGAGAGCTTGGCGCGGTAGGACTCGGCTTCAGCGGGATAAGTCGGCTGCATGACCTCGACGCTACCCAAGGTCGATACCAGTCCCCCCTTCGAGCGCGCCCGAGCCTGGTCGAGTCGACTACGGAGAGCCACCGTGGACTCTCAAGTCACCGCGAGCGGTGGTGTGCCCAGGGGGTGTGAACAAGATTTGGGGTAATCCACAACGTCTTCCTCTAGTGATCCACAGGCTCGACTCTCTAACGTCGGATGCGCCGGATGGAACCACGGCGTCGACGACCGGATGGTGGTGGGCGTCACGGTACGGACGACCCCTTGAGGGCCGCCCTCGGTGGAGCAGGGAGGCCTGCACCAGCCGAGGGCAGCGGGCGGTCTGCGCGAGCGGACTACCTCTGACCTGGGCGTCGACAGCCCGTGGTTCCATCCGGTCTGTATTCGATCCCGCCCCAATGATCACGTCGAGCACCGCTCTGGCCGACGACAGCGATCGGTCGGGTTCTTGGCGAGCTACCTTCCGAAGATGACCAACAGGCCGAAGCTCGATCGCAGCCGGATCCCGACCTACACGCCCGCCGTTGGCGTGGCCCCAATCTGTCCACACTGTGGTGACGAGATCGACGGTCTCTACCAGTAGCAAGTGGATGAGAGTCTTGGCAGGGCCTACCTGTGGTTCTGCACGAGATGTCGCAAGGTCCTGGGGGTCTCACACCGAAAGGGATTCTGGATGGGATGAACTCGACCGTCACGGGCCCTGGCCAGCATGATCGAGCCGGCGGACGGGGACGACGTTCGGCGACATATTGAGCCGCGGACAGGGGGCGCCTACTGCCTGGTGGGACGGAGGTGGAGGCGTTCGCCGTCCGGGTGGGCGGCCATGGTGAAGTCGAATCGGTCTGCGTCGAGACACATGGGAACGTCGTGGTGGGTCACGCCTGTGTAGCCCTTGGCTACGCCTGCCCGGAGATCGCGAAGGTCACCTCGGGGCCGGGTGAGGCCATGAGGTGGTGGGCGGTTGCGGTGGTGCACACGAAGCCGGCGCACAGGATGGTGTCGGCCCGGCGGGGCGCCTGGCCACATCACGACGACGCTCTCGGAGACACTGGTCGTGAGACTGCCGTTGCCGGGGGCCCACTATGGATCTGGGAGAACTGCGCTGGATACCTGAAGGTGGAGACGCCGGCATGGGATTGACTCCGCCACGGGCCACCCCCAAGTGGGCCGTGGCCGCTTCGTGGCGAATCTTCCTGGCCGCCCGTGGGGTCGTCGTCGGGCTCGCTGCCTGCTCTGACGATGGGTTCGGGTCGCGGGTCGCTGGGACCCACCAGGCCGTCTTGTTTGGCGAGCCATTGCCGTGGCCTGACGACGACACGATTCCCTACATGCCGGGCGCCTTCGGGTCGAGGTCGTGGAAGGCCGTCCAGAGGGAGTGCTCGATCCGAGCGTTGTCGTCGTCCGCTTCGACTCCGCCGAGTTGTCTTGCCAGTCGGGTCGGCCTCTTGAGTTCGAGGATCTCGCCGCGGGGACGAGCCTCACCTTCGAGCAGATCATTCTCGGGGACGTATTCACTGCCGCGTACCCGCCGTCAGTGTCGGCTCGGTCCGTGCGGATCGATTGTTGACTCACAGTCGGAGACTTGCCCCGGTCCCGCTGTTGTACGGGTGATCGGGGGCAGGGTTCGGGCGGATTGTCGGGCGAGTGGTAGGGGATGGGTTGGCGAGTCTCAGGTGGAGGTAGAACTCGGTCCGATACTGGATCCCCGTCCGGTCGGTTCTCGCCCTCATTGGGCCGCTTGAGCAGTTCGTGTGAGGGCTCGTGTTGGTGGTGCGGCCTGCTCGCGTGCGAACTCTGGGTTTGGGGGTGCGGGCTGGTTCGTCTCCGTTCTGGTCGAACGCGATGACGGTGTCGATGGTGGAGCCGTCTTTGAGGTGGATCGCCCCCAGGAGTACTTCCCGAGCTGGACTGGACCCGCGAAGTGGTGATCGGCCTGACCGTCCCCAGGTCTCGACTGTGGATCCTCGGGTTGTTGGTGAACACCGCGAACGTCTCGAGGGTGCACGGGCACTCGTTAGCGGTCGCGACAGCCGCTCAACACCCGTATGCTCCACTCCTCAGCGGGCTATCTCAGCCCCGACGATGAGGGCGAAGCCACCATCCACGCAACACCGCCCATCAGGCGGCATGATCAACACAACAACAAACCCGTTCGGCGAATCGCGACCAGCCCAGGTGAACCACGCCAGTGGCATCCCTTGTTCGCACGTACGGGTATCATCCGCGGCAGTCGGCTCGGACGGGCTCTGTCACACCCTTACGTAGACTGGGTATTGCATGGCGTTGGCATCTGAGCAGGCTCGCATCGGCATCGGCCGACATTTCACCTCCGAGGGGATGCACCCCTACGACGAGGTGTCCTGGGAGGAACGGGATGCCCGCTTGCTGGACTACCGCGACGGTTCCGTCGCCTTCGAGCAGCTCGGGGTCCAGGTGCCGGCCGGCTGGTCGGTGAACGCCACCAACATCCTCGCCCAGAAGTACTTCCGGGGAGTGCTGGGCACGGCCGAGCGCGAGGGATCGCTCAAGCAGGTCGCCGACCGCATCATCGACACCATCGCCGACTGGGGGGCCGCCGACGGCTACTTCGCCGATGGGGCCGAGGTCGATGCCTTCCGTGACGAGCTCAAGCACCTGCTCGTCCACCAGAAGATGGCCTTCAACTCGCCGGTGTGGTTCAACATCGGCGTGGACGGTGTGCCCCAACAGGCGTCGGCCTGTTTCATTCTGTCGGTCGACGACGAGATGGAAAGCATCCTCGAGTGGTACGCAGAAGAGGGGCGTATCTTCAAGGGTGGATCCGGGGCGGGTGTGAATCTCAGCCGCATCCGGGCATCCACCGAGTCGCTCAACGGTGGGGGGACCGCATCTGGGCCCGTCAGTTTCATGCGGGGGGCCGACGCCTCGGCCGGCACCATCAAGTCGGGGGGCAAGACCCGTCGGGCGGCCAAGATGGTTGTCCTCGATGCTGACCACCCCGACATCGAGGAGTTCGTGTGGTGCAAGGCCCGCGAGGAGCGCAAGGCCCGGGCCCTCGAGGCCGCCGGGTTCGATGTCGGCCTCGACGGCAAGGACAGCCACTCCCTCCAATACCAGAACGCGAACAACTCGGTTCGGCTCACCGACGACTTCATGATGGCGGTGCGCAACGACAGCCAGTGGGGTCTTACCGCCCGCACGTCAGGCGAGGTTCAGTGCATCCTTCCGGCCCGAAACCTGCTTCGCCAGATCGCCGAAGCGGCCTGGGAGTGCGCCGACCCCGGCGTCCAGTTCGACACCACGATCAATCACTGGCACACCGCCCCCAACCACGGTCGAATCAACGCCAGCAACCCATGCGCGGAATTCCTGCATGTCGATGACTCGGCCTGCAACCTGGCCAGCCTCAACCTGTTGAAGTTCCTCCAGGAAACACCGTCGGGCGACCGCTTCGACGTAGCTGGGTTCCTCCACGCGGTCGGGGTCACCATCACCGCCCAGGAGATCCTGGTCGGTAGGGCTGACTATCCCACCGAGAAGATTGGCGAGAACAGCCGCGAGCTGCGCCAGCTGGGAATCGGGTTCGCCAATCTGGGCGCCCTGCTCATGGCGCTGGGCCTGCCTTACGACTCCGATGCCGGCCGGGCCTGGGCCGGCACCCTCACCTCCCTCATGACCGGCCACGCCTACGCCACCTCATCGCGGGTGGCCGCCCGGATCGGTGCCTTCCCCGGCTACGACCGCGACAGTGTCGCCATGCTCCGGGTGCTCGAGCAGCACCGCGATGCCGTGCTCGACATCGACGAGGAGCTTGTGCCCACCGACGTACTCGGTGCCGCCCAGCGGGCATGGGACAGCGCCTGTGATTCCGCCCACCAGAACGGGGTCCGCAACAGCCAGACCTCGGTCATCGCCCCCACTGGCACCATCGGTCTGCTGATGGACTGCGATACCACCGGCGTCGAGCCCGACCTCGGCCTCATCAAGTACAAGAAGCTGGTGGGCGGCGGCACGATGACCATCGTCAACCGCACCATCCCTCGGGCTCTGCGGCGCCTCGGCTACTCACCCGAACAAATCGAGGACATCGTCGGGCACATCGAGGAGCACAACTCGGTGCTCGAGGCTCCCCACCTGGCTCCCGACCACCGGGGGGTCTTCGCCTGTGCCATGGGTGACCAGCCCATCCACCACACCGGCCACGTCCGCATGATGGCGGCCATCCAGCCCTTCGTGTCGGGCTCCATCTCGAAGACGATCAATATGCCCGAGACGGCCACGATCGAAGACATCGAGGAGCTCATCGTCGAGGCCTGGGAACTCGGTGTGAAGGCGGTGGCGATCTACCGCGACGGATCCAAGGTGGGCCAGCCTCTGTCCGACAAGGCCGAGGACTCCTCAGAGGCTGTGGACGACTCCGAGGTCGACGACCGGGTCGCCGCCCTCGTCCGGGAACAGCTGGCCCAACACCACGGAACCCCGGTCCGCGAGAAGCTGCCCCGCAGCCGGGTCTCGCGTACCTTCGAGTTCCGGGTGGCCGACTGCAAGGGCTTCGTCACCGTGGGCGAGTATGTCGACGGTCGCCCGGGCGAGATCTTCGT
>JAAEMS010000029.1 GCA_024225275.1 Actinomycetes bacterium | reverse complement strand
GTTGTGGTGGCGCAGTGGCCGGCTGTGTCACACACCTCATACTCGCCGCCGAAGATTCCGAACGGCCCACCCGCGATTCCAGTGACATCGACACTGATCGTGCCATCGGGATTCGCCACCAGAAGACCCAGCTCCGGTTGGGTGACAATGCGCACCGAACCAGGATCCAACCCCGCGTCACCGCCAACATCATTGGCCAACACATCCCACACAGTGACCGCATCACCAGGCACAACCGCCACATCAGTACCCAACACCGGGCCCACCACCGCGGTCGGCTCAACCACCTGAATCAGAATCGCCCCCCATCCTGGGGTGTTGCCAGCCGTCGGGTGCAGCGCCTCAACATAGACCTGGCCACCAAGCCCAGCAGGGTCCGCGGTCGCCCCAGCAGCTAGATCAACCTCCACAGTTACCGTCTCACCGGCCGGCACCACCACCGACCCAGGCAACACCGACACGACCGAAACACCGGACGGGAGATCTTCATCAACCCAATCCAACGGGTAGGTCACCTCGGAAGGCGCATAACTCGTGAACGTCAAACCCACCGTGCGGGTCTCACCAGGCCGGATCTCCAACCGATACTCAGACCCCGACAACGAAAACTCACTACCAGGCAAGAACCTCAACGGCGG
>JAAEMS010000028.1 GCA_024225275.1 Actinomycetes bacterium | reverse complement strand
GTGGTCGTATCGCCGAGAACCGCGAGCGCAAGGTCGACGCCGCTCTGACACCCGAGGGGCCTTCCCCGTCGGGGGCCGATGACATCGGCCTGAAGGTGGGTGACGACGTGATGCACAACAAGTTCGGCGAGGGCGTGATCCTCGACATCCGGGGCAACGGTGGTGACGCCGAGGCCACGGTGAACTTCGTCGGCGAGGGTCAGAAGGTTCTGCTTCTGGCTTGGGCGCCGCTCGAGAAGATCTGACCCGATGGAGGGCGATGAGAAGCTCATCGCCGGTCTCCAGTCGTATCTGTCGTCCCAGATCGGCGTACCGGTGGTGGTGACCGGGGTGGGCCGGCCGGAGGCCACCGGCTTCTCGGCCGAGACGATGATCGTGTCGGTGGGTGCGGCGTCGTTGCCCGAACGGTTGGTGGTGCAGGCCGCGCCCCAGGGGCCCGCGCTGTTCGCCCACTATGACCTCAGCCGGACGTTCCGGACCCAACGGGTGCTGGGCTCCTACGACGTACCGGTGGCCCCGATGCGCTGGCTCTGTCTCGACGAGTCGTGGATTGGGGCTCCGTTCTACGTCATGGACCATGTCATCGGCCGGGTGTCACCCGATCGGCCGCCGTACCACGGGGGCGGCTGGTTGTTTGACGAGCCAGTCGAGGTCAGGCAGGAGATTTGGTTCTCGGGGATCGAGGCGATGGCGGCCCTTCATCGGGTGCCGGTCGATGACTTCGTCTTCTTGGCTGAGGGCGACCAGACCGATGCTGGTGCCCAACGGCTGGACCGGTGGCGGACGTTCGGCCTGGAGCTCGGCGATGACCGCTCGGTGGCGGTACTCGACGCCCTCGATGAGCTCGGCGCCAACCGGCCGGATCCGGGCGACCTTCGGGTCCACTGGGGCGACGCCAAGTTGGGGAACATGGTGTTCGCCGGCAATCAGGTGGCGGCCATCCTCGATTGGGAGCTGTGTGGGCTGAGCGTTGGCGAGGAGGACCTGGCCCACTGGATGGCGGTGGACTGGTTCCTGTCCACCGGATTGGGTGGGCCTCGGCTCGAGGGCTTGCCCGGGCCCGACGAGACCATTGCCCGCTACGAAGCCGTGGTGGGGCGCGCCGCGCTGGGGGTCGACTGGTGGTTTGCCTTTGCATTGCTGCGGATGGGTCTGATCTTCCAGCGGGCTGCGGTGCAGGCGCGGCTGCGCAAGGGTGGCAGTGGGCCGCTGCGTGCGAACCTCATCGAGCCTCGGGTCGACGGTCTCGTCGACGGGTCGATTTGGGCCCGGTATCGGGCCTCGGCTCCTACGGTCCGTCGCGGGGCCGACGGGTGATTGGCGTCGGCGGGACGACTATCCGGGCCAGGGTGCCGTCGGGTCGGTAGACCTTCAGACTTCTGTCGACCGCCATCTTGATGGTCCAGCCGCCCTCGTGGAGGCGGTGATGCCATTCCGTCGAGACCGGCAACAGGTTGTCGAGGTCGGTGAAGCCACCGTCCTCCCACCAGGTGACGTGGTGGATCTGACACCGGTCGAAGGGCTCGCCGGACAAGGGGCACAGGGGGTACAGGACTCGTAGGGCGAGGCGCTGGGCGGGGGTGGCGTGTCGGGCCCGCCGGGCCACCGCCAGGGGGAGGCCCGTATCGCCGATGAGGACATGCCAGAGGTCAGCGTCGCAGCAGGCTCGCTCGACCGCCTCGGGGGTGACTGGGTGCCCGCCCCAGGTCTCGCCGGCGGTGTTGGCGGCATCGGTGAGGACGGCGACGATGGGGCGGGGCGGGTGGGCTCCGCCGTTGGCTTGGGTGATGAGGAGGTACAGGGCTTCGAACTGGAGCTGGTCGGACATTGGTTGGTCGCGGGTATCGGCCAGCTGATGGGCCAGCGCCCGGATCCGCCGGCGCATCTCCTCGGCCCGCTGAGGGTCGGCCTGGGCGTTGAACCAGCCCATACCGTCGACCCGGCTGCCCATGGTGAGGGAGGAGGCGGCCCGCTGCCGTGCGGCGATCTCGAGCCCGGCCTGCTTGTCGAGCCGGTCGAGGTGGCTCCGGAGCCAGCGGCGGAACCCGTCGAGACCGCGGCGCTTCGCCATGGACGTGACCGTCTCGTCGGTGGCCACGAAGGCCCGGCGACGGTCTCCGCTGAGCTCACCGAGGGTGTGTACGACGAGGTCGATGATCTCGGTCATGACCTCACCGGCGGACACGGCCGCCGCCAGAGCGGGTAGCTCGTTGAGGGCCCTGGCCCGACGGGTCAGGCGGCGCGCCTCGGCCCGGGACGGGCGATCGGGCCGGTCGGGCCGGCCTCCGTTCCCAGGTCGCTCACCGCCGAGAACATCCTCGGGTTCGGGGCCCGACCCGGAATCGGAACGGGCTTGCATCTCGCGGGTGACGTCGGTGGCGAACCCGGTGAGAAGCCGCTGCCCCTTGGTGATCCGCCGGGACAGATCAGTGAGATCCGCAACCGAAACGGAGCCCAGATCAACCGAGCCCTTCGCCTCTTCCAGTTCCGCCAACAACCCGCCAGCTGCCATACCCACCAGACTATTCACGGGGTGTGACACTCGATTCGAGCCGACCTCGCAGGGAGTTGATCAGCTATTGTCCCTCGCCGCTCGGAGAGCGCCGGCCAGTTCCTCGACCTGAACGGGTTCGACCCCCATTCGGGTCGAGAACTCCCAATCATCCAGGGCTTCGAGGGCCTCTCGGAGGCCACCCGGCAACATATTGAGCTCATCGACCGAGACCTCTATCGCGAAGCGGTCCTCGTCCATGCATCGGATACCCATCAGATGGATACTCACAGCCCCATATTGTCCGCCCAATATCCCCGACCGCACCTGCCCCCGACCGCTTGGTGACGCGCTGCCGCGATACTCGCTGATCCGGTCCCGGCAGTGACCTCCCTCCGAGCCGGGCAGGGAGGCTCGGCGAGCCTAATCCTGCAGCTCGAGCCAGAACCGGATGAGTTCTACGCTCTTGGCGGGCACCTTCAGCTCGAACAGACCGTCCGGCGAGTCAAGCTCCACCACCTCGAATCGACGATCTCCTCGCTCGACCTGGCGAACCCCGCGGAGCGTCAACCATCGTGCGAGAGCCGGCATCGCGCTCATAATTGCGCACGTGATTCGACGTCACGATCATCAGTGTGGCACGCCATCCCATACCAGCAGCCCAAGGACCTACCCATCACCCGAATAACAGCGGATCGGGGATTGGGCGGCCCCGATATTCGGGGGCTTGGAGCTGGTGTGTCGCGGTAGCTTCGGGGTCGTGCGAAACCGTCACTGCTGCGAGTTGATGATGGGGCCCCATCAGGGGCCGGTTTCGCGCGTCGTGTAGCGATCCGTTCGGTCCCGGGGGTTTTCGGGACCGGCAATCAGCTGCACGGATCCGGGTTCTTCTCCGGGGCCCCTGAGCCCTTGTGGAGAGACCCCGATGTCTTCAACGTATGTGACTGTGGCGATTCCCTATGTGAACGCCGACCCCCACCTGGGCTATGCCTACGAGCTGGTCCTGGCCGACATCTATGCCCGGTCCCGCCGGGCGGCCGGCGACAAGGTCCGGTTCTTGGGTGGAACCGACGACTACTCACTCAAGAACGTGCTGGCTGCCGAAACAGCCGGCCAACCCACCGGCCAGTTCGTCAACCAGGCCGCAGCCCGCTTCCAAGCGCTGACCGAGCCACTGGGGCTGTCGTTCGATGACTACATTCGCACCAGCACCGACCCCCGGCACCGGCCGGCGGTCCACCGGATCTGGCAGGCCGCCGCCGGGTCCGGCGACCTCTACCAACGCCACTACGAAGGCGACTACTGCGTCGGGTGCGAACAGTTCTACGACCCATCGGAACTGGAAGATGGGCACTGCCCAGAACACCGGGCCGCCACCGAACGAGTCACCGAAGAGAACTGGTTCTTCCGGCTCTCCCGCTTCCAGGACTACCTCGACGAGCTCATCAGCTCAGACCGCCTGGTGATACGGCCTGAACCGTTCCGACGTGAAGCACTGGCCTTCATCAGAGCCGGACTCGAAGACATCAGCGTCTCCCGCAGCATCGAACGGGCCCGCGGTTGGGGCATCCCGGTACCCGACGACCCCGCCCAGGTCATCTACGTCTGGTTCGACGCTCTCACCAACTACATCAGCGCCCTCGACTTCGGTGACCCCCAAAGCGGCGACTACCAGCAGTGGTGGCTCGACGCCGACCACCGCATCCATGTCATCGGCAAAGGCATCCTGCGGTTCCACGCCATCTACTGGCCCGCCTTCCTCGCCTCCGCCGGTCAGCCACCCCCGACCCGAATCCAGGTCCACCCCTACCTCACCATCGACGGCCACAAGATCTCCAAATCACAAGGCACCACCATCAACCCGACCGAACTCATCGACACCTACGGGGTCGATGCCCTGCGCTGGTTCTTCGCCCGCGACGTCAACAACACCGTCGACACCGACTTCACCACCGACCGCATGACCGCACGAGCCAACGACGAGCTCGCCAACTCCATCGGCAATGCCGCCAACCGCCTCGTCACCCTCGCCCACCGCTACCTGGCCGCCACCGTCGCCGCCCAGCCACCCCTGCCCGAACTCACCGACCTACCCCAACAAGTCACCGACGCCATCACCCACTTCGATCTACGCGCCGCCGCCCACCTCATCGCCCACGCCGCCACCACCCTCAACACCCATATCTCCGCCACCGAGCCCTGGACCATCGCCAAAGACCCCACCCGCCACACTGAACTCAGCGAACTCCTCGGCACCCACCTCGCCTCAGCCCGACACATCGCCACAGCACTCACCCCTGTCCTGCCCGACCTCGCCACCAGGCTCCACCACCAACTCGGCCACCCCAACCAACCCCTCCCCCAACCCGAACCCGTCTACAAACGCATCACCTAACCCAACCCGCCCACACCACCACCCGCCCCATATCGTGCGTCCCACAAGTCCCACAGTTGATGCTCACCGATCCGGCTGGCTGTCTCGTTGTCGAGTCGCCGCTCGCCAGTGCCCAACCCCCGTCGGGGGGCTTCGACGCGGTGGTGGGCCGCCCCAGCCCGGACGAGGGCATCGTCGGCGTCGAGCCACAGGGCCTCGAGCCGATCGAGATGGATGTCGAAGCTGGCAGCCAGTTCGTCGCAGACCCGGGGCACATCACCAAGCGCAGCATCGACGTGATCAACCAGTTCTGCGAAAGGCTGCACCCACTCACCGGCCGCTTCGGCCGCGCTGGCCGAGCCTCCCAGTCCCGCCTCCCGGAGTCCGGCGAACGACCCCACAACCGGTGCCGCGGCGGCGCCGAGGTTGGCGAACAGGGAGCGGGCCGAACGGAACTCGGTCAGATCGCCCCGGACCGGCGACCCTTGTACATCGAGAACATCACACCAACCCGCCGGCACGAGCCCGACGGTAGGAAGCCTCGCCCTTCCGGTCGATGGGGCCCACTCCCCGCCGATGGGCTGGCAACGGGAACCGGGTCGAGGTCGATCAGGCCACCTTCGATCCTGGCGCCGCGGTCGGTGGACTCACTCCACCATCACCCGCCCGGGCCTGCCACCGGGGCGCATCACCCGGTGCAGAACCAGGAGCACGAGGACGGCTCCGATGATGGTGGAGGCAACAGAACGGAGGGGAGCCCAATCGGCGAGCAGGCCACCGGTACTGGCCAGGACCACGGCCCCCACCGCCACCATGATCCGGCCACCGGCAAAGGGCCACACCAGCGGCCCGGGGATGTCGCCCACCAGACGCAGTTCGACCGACGCGATCGCGGCGTCGGCGGCCAGGAACCAGAGCACCCCGACCAGGGCGAGATGCAGGATCGCGACCTCGTCGGCCCCTCCGGCCGTCACCACCGCGGAGGTGAGACCCACGACGGCCCCTGCGGTCGCTGAGCCCTCGAGGCCCAGCAGCACACTGACCGCGAGGGCACTGATGGCTGCGATCCCCAGGGACCGCCCCCAGGAGATCGAGTCAGAATCGACATCAAGGGTGATAGCCACCGCCAATCCCCCCAGGAACAGGCTGAGCACCCCGGGCAGGATCGAACGAGGGTTGCCCAGAGCCAGTTCGTAGTCCGCCAGTCGGGGCCGTCTCATCGGGCCATCCCCGCGGGGGACCGCCGCCGGGCGGCCAGCTCGGCCACCGCGACGTCGAGCGGTTCATCGGGCCGGAGGGTGGTGATGCCCACACCGAGTCGGGCCAGCTTCAGCCGGGTGTGGTCGCGGTCCCTCTCCCAGAGCTGTCTCCCCAGCCGGCGGCCCTCCGCCCGGGGAGCCGGGAGGTGGCGGCCGTCCCAGGTGTCGAGCAGCAACACGTCGTGGCCCCGGGAGCGAAGATCGACCAGATGGTCGACGAAGGTCGACTCGGTCAGGGGCGAGAGGGCGAACACGACCGATCCCGGCGGTAGGGACCGGATGGGAATGACGTTCAGGTCCTTCTGGACCTCGGTGGCTACCAGGCGGGTGGTCAACAGGGCGTCGACCAGGCGCTGCAGCTGGACCGCACCGAGGCCGGGCGTCACCCAGCGGATGAGGCCCCCCAGCTCGACCAGCCCGACCCGGTCGCCGGCCGACAGGTGGGACCGGGCCAGCAGTATCGACGCCTCGATGCCCCAGCGGAGGGCCTGGTTCACGTCGGTGCCCGTACGGGAGTAGCTGTCGAGCAACAGGACGACGTCCGAACCCCGCTCGGGGTGGCGGTCGGTCACCCACAGCTCGTCAGAACGGGCGCTGGCCCTCCAGCTGATGGTGCGGAGGGGGTCGCCGGGTCGAAAGGGGCGGAGCTCGGCGAACTCGATGCCTTCGGCCCGATGGGTCGACGGATGGGCCCCGAAGCGATGGTTGACGAGATGGAGGCGGACGAGCCTCTGGAGCTCGTCGGGTGGCGGGTGGATCCGAAGCGGGCTGCGGGCCGGGTGCCGGCCGGCCCACTCGCGGAGTCCGAACTGGTCGGTGAACACGACCGACACCTCGCCGAGCTGGACCGCTCCCCAGGCCCGGGCGTCGAGGACGAACTCGAGGGTGGCCGGGTCATGGGCGGCCACCGGCACCGCCACCGCGGGCTGCTGGGCCCCCATCTCCGCCGGCGGGTGGACGGTGACGGTGGCCCAACCCCGGACGTGGCTGGTGAGGGTGACGGTGAGCACGGTCGTGTCGCCCATGATGATTCGCTCGTCACCGAGTTGGATGTCGACGACGAGGTCGGGCCCCGGCGCCAGATGGGCCACTCCCAGGGCCAGAACGAAGGGCAAGGCCAGGGCCGCGATCTCGGGCCGGGCCAACAGGATGGTGCTCAGCCCACATCCGGCGATGGCCACCGCCGCGATCGTGAGGCGACCGGTGGCCCGGACGGTCATGAGCCGGGAGGTGTTGTCTCGGACGGCAGAGTGGTGGGGGTAGGCACGGTGGCCAGGCTGTCGGCCACCACCTCGTCGCCCGAGGTCCCGCGAACCCATAGCTCTGGACGGACGATGATCCGATGCCCGAGGGCCGGCCCCGCCACCGCCTTGACGTCATCGGGGGTGACGTAGTCCCGGCCGGCCAGCAGAGCCCGCGCTCGAGCCAGCTTCACCACGGCCTCGACCCCGCGGGGGCTGGCGCCGCTGTAGGTCTTCGAGCTGGTGCGGGTGGATCGGACCAGTGCGACGACGTACTCAATGAGCGGCTCGGACAGGAGTACGTCCTCGACGGTCTGCTGGAGGCGGCGGACCGTGTCGAGATCGATGACGGGCTCGACGGTCGGGTTGTCGATCCTCCGCTCGATCCGACGGCGAACCATCTCCACCTCGTCTTCGGCGGTGGGGGTGCCCACCGAGGTTCGGAGCAGGAACCGGTCGAGCTGGGCTTCGGGCAGGGGGTAGGTGCCCTCGAACTCGATCGGATTCTGGGTGGCGATCACCATGAAGGGTTGAGGCAGGGGATGGGTTTCGCCGTCGATGGTCACCTGCCTCTCCTGCATGGCCTCGAGCAGGGCGGCTTGGGTCTTCGGCGGGGCCCGGTTGATCTCGTCGCCCAGGAGGAGATTGGTGAACAGCGGCCCGGGCCGGAACTCGACCCTGCGGTTGGCCGGGTCCCACACCGTCGACCCCGTCACGTCGGCCGGCATCAGATCGGGGGTGAACTGAACCCGGCCCATCTCGAGTCCGCAGGCCGCCGCCATGGTTCGCACCGTGAGTGTCTTGCCCAGCCCCGGCATGTCCTCGAGCAGGATGTGGCCGTTGGCGAGCACGCCGCACAGGACGAGCTCGAGAACCTCGGTGCGGCCGATCAGGACCTCGGATACCCGGTCGATCACCGCTCGGCTGAGCTGGGCGGCCTCGTTGATGGGCAGGGGAGAGGGGGTTCGAGAGGTCATCGGTCCTTCGGGTCGAGGGCGTCGAGCCAGTCTTGCAGTTGGTCGAGGTCCAGCGGTTGGTCGCGGCGCGCCGCCATCTCGAGCCTGGCCCATGCCTGGTCGAGGCGCTCGTTCGGGGGGCTGGCCTCGGCCAGGGTGGCCAAGCGGGGCAGCAGTTGGCGGCGGAAGTGCTGGGGATGGGTTTGGCTCGAGACGACCAGCGCCTCCCACGCGCTCAGGGCCCGGGGCAGGGTACTGGTGTGGCGGGTCACCGGCCGGCGGCCGATGACGGGACGCCCCCGCAGCCCTCTGGGGGCGAGTCGTTGGCGTCCCACGACCAATAGGCGCAGGGCGATGGCGCTCGTGACCACACCGAGGACGGCCAGGACGGGAACCGACGGATCGGTCATTGGCTCTGGGCCCTCAGGGTTCGCGACGTCAGCTCGGTGTGGGCCTGGTCGAAGGCGTCCGCGGCCTGTTCCTGGTCAGCGCGACTGATGGGCCGGTCCGAGAACCGGGCGTCATGGTAGAGCGCGCTGAGCAGCTGGACCGGGCGGGGTTCGGCCTCGACCGAGCGAAGGATCCGGGTGGTGTACTCGTGGGGCGTCTCGGCGGCCAGCCGGTCATGGCCGGTGCGGCCCAGGGCCTCCTCGAGCCCGGCAAACGCGAGGAGGACGGCGCGGCGAGGGTCGGGCTCGTCTCGGAGCCGCTGGGCTGTCATGGCCAGCCCCGCGGCCACGACCGTGGCCGGATCGTCGGCTGTCTCCTCGATGCCGGGCTGATGTGCGTGCCGGCCGCGACTGACCACGAGGGCCGCAACCAGGATCGCCGCCCCGACCAGAACGAGGGTGACGAGCTGCCGGTCGCTGGCATCGTCAGGACGGTCGCCGGCCAGCGGGGGGCCGGCGGTGGTGGGCACCGGCGCAACCTCCTCGGGCTCGGGCTCGGCTTCCTCGGCCGGGTCCGTGAGCTGGTTGAGCGCGAGGGCGAAGAGGATCACGATGAGGAGACCGGTCAGAGTGCCCTTCCTTCGACTGGCCGTTGGCTTGTTTCCGCCCCTGGCCGCAAGGATGACGATCACCGCCCCCAGACCGAGCATCACGGCGAAGACGGTCGTGATGACGGTACTGAAGTCGGGAACGCCGAGGTCCCGGTCGGGCTCGCCCCCTCCGGCCCCCACGAGCATCACGACCAACCAGGCCGCGACGAACCCGACCACGATGAGTGTCCGAGACCACACCTGCCGCCACCAGCGTTGTTGTTTCATCCCCCGCTCGCGTCTCGCTCGCCGGCGTTGAGGTCGACCACCAGCGACCCGTCGTCGATGGTGACCGGGAACTGTTCGAGGCCTCGGCCGTCGGCCGGCCACACGGTTCCCTCGCAGTCGGTGAACACTCTGGCCACCGGGTCCCAGGTGAGGACACAGTCGTCGGTGCCCGGAGCCACCCCTGCGAAGGCGTACCAACCCTGGTTCGGGTCGGAGTCGAGGTGGTGGAGCACGATGGGCCGGCCTCCGGTCACGAGGTCGGCGAAGAAGAGAGGCCCGTCCCGGTCGATGGTTCGGGCCCGGGCCTCCACGCCGCCGGCGTCGAACTGCTCATCGCCCAGCCGGATCTCGAACGTGCCGTCGTCGTTGTCGCCCGCGAAACGGGAGAACAGGAACAGCAGGCCAAAGGCGGTGACCACCCCCGCGAGCCCCACGATCAGCATCTGGCGGGTCCGGTGATTCATCCCGTGCAGTATCACATCTTCAAATCCGCACCGAGAGTCGGTGCCGGTGCCGTCGTGCCCCTATCATCCCCCTCGAGCTCCCCGTAGTTGACGTCACCTGGAGGGAACGGCCCACGTGGACCTGTTCGAGTATCAAGGCAAGCAGTTCTTCGCCGAGTACGGGATGCCCATCTCGCCGGGCGAGATCGCGTTCACCGTCGACGAGGCGGTTGCGGCCGCCGAGCGGCTGGGAACACCGGTCATGGTGAAGGCCCAGGTGCACACCGGCGGTCGCGGCAAGGCGGGTGGTGTGAAGTTCGCCGCCTCCGTCGACGATGTGCGTGAGCACGCCACCAACATCCTCGGTCTCGACATCAAGGGTCATATCGTGGGCCGCGTCTGGATCGAGAAGGCCAGCGACATCGCCGAGGAGTACTACGCCAGCTTCACCCTCGACCGTTCGGCCAAGAAGCACCTCGGCATGCTCTCGGCCGAAGGTGGTGTCGAGATCGAGCAGGTGGCCGAGGACAACCCCGACGCTATTGCCAAGATCTGGGTCGACCCCGTCGACGGCCTCACCGAAGCTGCCTGTCGCCAATGGGTGGCGGCCGCCAACCTGCCCGACGCCGCGGTCGAGGGAACGGTGGCCATCCTCCAGAAGCTCTACACCGCGTATGTAGAAGGCGACGCCGACCTGGTGGAGATCAACCCCCTGATCCTCACCCCTGGCGGTGTCGTGCACGTCCTCGACGCCAAGGTCACCCTCGACTCCAACTCGGTGTACCGCCACCCCGACTATGAGCAGTTCGACGAGACCCAGACCCGCGACGAGCGCGAGGAAGCGGCCCACGAGAAGGGCCTCCAGTACGTCGGCCTCGAAGGTTCGGTCGGCGTGATTGCCAACGGCGCCGGGCTCGCCATGTCCACCGTCGACATCGTCAACCAGGTAGGCGGCCGGCCCGCCAACTTCCTCGACATCGGTGGGGGTTCGAACGCCGAGGTCATGGCCGGTGCCCTCGAGGTCATCAACAACGACCCCGACGTCAAGGCCATCTTCATCAACATCTTCGGTGGTATCACCAAGGGTGAGGAGGTCGCCAACGGCATCATCGAGGCCCTTCAACGGGTCGACATCGGGGCGCCCATCGTGATCCGTCTCGACGGCACGAACGCCGAGGAGGGCCGTGAGATCCTGCAGCCCCACCTGAACGACAAGCTGATCATGGAACCCACCATGGTCTCGGCCGCCGAGCGCGTCGTCGCGCTGGCGAAGTGAGGAGGGTTTCGTGAGCATCTTCGTCGATGAGAACACCAAGGTCGTCTACCAGGGACTGACCGGTTCACAGGGCCGTTACTACGGCCTCCTCAACCGCGACTACGGCACCAACGTGGTCGCCGGCACCAACCCCAAGAAGGCCGGCACCGACGTCGACGGCATCCCGATCTTCGCCTCGGTGGCCGAGGCGGTAGAGGCCACCGGCGCCAACGCCTCTTGCATCTTCATCCCCGCCCCGGGTGTGCGGTCGGCCGTCATGGAGGCCGCCGAGGGTGGGGTCGAGTTCATCGCCGCCATCACCGAAGGCGTCCCCGCCCACGACGAGGCCCACTTCTACAACAAGCTCCGCCGTGACTTCCCCAACGTCCAGCTACTGGGCCCCAACTGCCCGGGCATCATCAGCCCCGGCAAGTGCAACATCGGCATCACCGCCGGCCACATCGCCAAGCCCGGTGGCCCGGTCGGCATCGTGAGCCGCTCCGGCACGCTCACCTACCAGGCCCTGTACGAGCTCCAGCAGAAGGACATCGGCGTCACCACCTGTGTGGGCATCGGTGGCGATCCGGTGCCGGGTACCTCGTTCATCGACTGCCTTCAGGCGTTCGAAGCCGACCCCGAAACCAAGGCCGTCATGATGATCGGCGAGATCGGTGGCTCCGCCGAGGAAGAGGCCGCCGAGTTCATCAAGAACAACATGAGCAAGCCGGTGAGCTCGTACATCGCCGGGGTCACCGCCCCCCCGGGGAAGAAGATGGGCCACGCCGGAGCCATCGTCTCGGGAGGCAAGGGCACGGCCCAGGCCAAGATGGACGCCCTGGGCGACGCCGGTGTGAAGGTGGGCTTCAACCCCACCGAAGCCGGCGAGCTGATGGCCGAAATCGTGAGCAGTCTTTGATCCCGCCTCCGGGCGCGGGGCCACCAGAGGGCAACTACCCGGCTGGTGGCTTGCGGTCGGGCGGTAGCTGAGTAGCTCGCCTACCACGGCTCCCTGACCGGGGGTGGCTCACTTTCGACGCGGCCGGTACCCTGCCTGGCGGTGGTCCGCCCTCTTCTCTCTCTGGTTGTTGCTTGCCTCCTTGGGGCTGGCTGTGGGGCGTTGCCGCGGGCAGAGTCGACGCCGCTCACCTCGGGGCCGGCCACCACCGCTGGGCCCGCAACCTCTTCCCCGGCCACCACCTCGACCACGACGGCCGTGACCACCACCACCACGATCCCGGTTGTTCCGGCGCTCGACCATGACGAGGAGGCACGGGCCCTCATCACGTCCACTGGCATCGTCGTTCCGGTGCTCGAGACCGTCATCGGTGGGTGGAGGGTGAGGACGCCGTGCCAGAACGAGACGGTCCTGCTGGCCGGCACCCCGATCGATCGGGTGCACGTCGTCATCGATGCGGGTCACGGCGGCTCCGCCGAGCCGGGAGCGGTCGGGGTGAACGGCATCGTCGAGTCGGAGCTCAACCTCCAGGTGGCACTCCATGTCGAGCAGCTTCTCGAGGCCGCCGGCTACGAGGTCCTGCTCACCCGCTACTCCGACTACCGGCTCCCCATCATCACCCGGGCCGAAATCGCCAACACCCTCGGGGCCGACCTTCTCGTGTCCATTCACCACAACGCCGGTACGGCCGGTGCGTCACCGGCGCCGGGCAGCGAGGTGTACCACGCCCGCGATTCGGTCGAGGGCAAGCGTCTGGCCGGCCTGATCCGCGAGGAAGCGGTGGCCCAACTCGCTGACTTCGAAGCCGACTGGGTGGCCGGCCCCGACGGCGGCCCCGACGAGGGTGTGACCTACCGGCTCGATGCCCGCACCGGAGACGACTTCTACGGCATGGTGCGACGCCCCACGATTCCGGCCGTCATCACCGAGATGAGCTACCTGGGCAACCCCACCGAGGCAGCTCTGCTCGAGACCCCCGGCTATCGCCTGGCCGAAGCCGAAGCGGTGGTGGCCGGCATCGTCCGTTGGTACGAGACCGAGGATCCCGGCAGCGGCTTCGTCGAACCCAGCTACCAGATCGACTCTTCAGGTGGCGGGGGTGGCACCACCGGCTGTGTCGACCCCGAGCTCGGCTAGCGCCCCGATGCGGTTCCGCGGAACCTCCCCGATCTGGTGGCGGTAGCCTCGGGCCATGAGTGATCTCGGCGGGTCCGCCTTCGACTTCTGGCTGGGCGAGTGGAACTGCACCTTCGATGGGGGCACCGCCACCAACTCGGTCACGCGCGACTTCGACGGCCAGGTGGTGACCGAACGGTTCGAGGGTCTGACCCCTCAGCGCTGGTCGGGCATGAGCGTGTCGGTCTACAACGAGAAGCTCGATCTCTGGCGCCAGACCTGGGTCGATCAGAGCGGCGCCTACTGGCACTTCGTGGGGTCACTAGTCGGGGGCAACCCCAGTTTCGGCACGCCGGAACCGGTCGATGTCGAGCGCTTGTTCAAACGAATGGTGTTCTCGAACATCGCGTCGGATGGATTCGACTGGCGATGGGAGTCCTCACCCGATGGCGAATCCTGGACGGAGAACTGGGCCATCACATATCTCCGACAGGGCTGAGCTTTCCGGGGGCCTCGCCGGCTGCTGTGGCGGCCCCTCACTGTGTTGTCCAAGGCCCTGGAGGGGAGAACCCGGTTCGGGCTCGGTTGGCCGCGAGGTACAGTCGGGCGGTGCGTGTCGGAGTGTTGGCCTCGGGAAGCGGGACCCTGCTCGAAGCCATGTTGGCGGCCGAGTTGCCTGTTGTTGTCGTCATCGCCGACCGGCCGTGTCGGGCCCTCGATCTCACCGGCCGCCGGGCACCAGCGGTACTGGTCGAACGCGACACCTTCGGTACCGAGTTCGACCGCGACGCCTACACCAGGCTCGTCGTCGAGTCCCTCGATGACCACGACGTCGAACTAGTCGTGTCTGCCGGATTCGGCACCGTTCTGGGCCAGGACCTCCAGGACGCGTTCGGGGGCCGGATCCTCAACACCCATCCCTCCCTGCTGCCGGCGTTCCCGGGTTGGCACGCGGTGCCCGCAGCCCTCGACTTCGGGGTGAAAGTGACCGGGTGCACGGTGCATGTCATGACCCTCGACGTCGACGCCGGCCCGATCCTGGCCCAGGAAGCGGTACCCGTCCTCGACACCGACGACGAAACCACCCTGCACGAACGCATCAAGGTGGTCGAGCGCCGCCTCTACATCGACACCATCGGCGCCATCATCGAGCGCGGCTACGTCCTGGAACCCCCCGGCCCCGAAGATCCAGCCCCCGACCCTGTGGAGCAGTCATGAGAGCCTTGTTGTCAGTCTTCGACAAGACCGGGGTGGTCGATCTGGCCCGGGGCCTGCACGAACTGGGTTGGGAGCTGATCAGCAGCGGCGGTACCGCCAAGGCCATCGGCGATGCCGGCATCCCGGTCACCGACGTGGCCGACCATACGGGGTCACCCATCATGCTCGGCCACCGGGTCGTCACCCTCCACCCCCGTATCCACGGCGGGATCCTGGCCGACCGAGACGATCCCGAGCACCAGGCCGATCTGGCCGAGCACGGCATCGACCCCATCGACCTGGTCGTCGTGAACCTCTACCCGTTCCGCTCCGAGCCGGGCATCGAGATGATCGACATCGGTGGCCCCACCATGGTGAGGGCCGCCGCCAAGAACCACGCCCACGTCGGGGTGGTCGTCGACCCGGCCGACTACGCCGGAGTGCTCGACGAGATCCAGCGCTCTGGTGCCCTCTCGGCCGGTACCCGGCGTCGCCTGGCCCGGGCCGCCTTCGCCCACACCGCGGCCTATGACGCCGCCATCGTCACCTGGCTCGATAGGACCGAGCCGGCCGACGAGTCCTCCGGCTCGCTGCCCGACACGGTGCATTTCGCCATCGAGCGGGTCCACTACCTCCGCTACGGTGAGAACCCCCACCAGATCGGCGCCCGCTATCGCACCATCGGCGCCACCTCATGGTGGGACGACGTCGAACAACACAGCGGGGTGGCCCTCAGCTACCTCAACCTCTACGACACCGACGCGGCCTGGCGGCTCGTCCATGATCTGGGTGACCAGGCGGCGGTGGCCATCATCAAGCACGCCAACCCGTGTGGAGCTTCGGTGGCCGACGACCTCGCCACCGCCTACCAGCAGGCCTTCGAGTGCGACGCCCGCTCGGCGTTCGGCGGAATCGTCGCCGTGAACCGGGTCATCGACGATTCCACCGTCGAGGCCATGGAAGCCGCCGCCCAGGCCGATGTGGTGATTGCTCCCGGCTACGCCGACGGCGTGATCGATCGCCTCCGCAACAAGCGCAAGAACACCCGCCTCCTCACCGCAGGAGCCCCCACGTCGGACACCCTCGACTTCCGCCAGATCGGGGGCGGGTTCCTCGTCCAGGACGCCCATCACTTCGCGGCCGGCCGCGATGACTGGCGGGTCGTCACCAAGCGCCGGCCCACCGACCAGGAATGGGCGGACGCCGCCTTTGCCTGGCGGGTATGTGGCCATGTCAAGAGCAACGCCATCGTCCTGGCCGCCAACGGCACCTCCTGGGGTATCGGTGCCGGCCAGCAGAACCGGGTCGAGTCCGGCGAGATCGCAGCCACCAAGGCCGCTGGGCGGGCCGCCGGCGGGGCCTGCGCCAGTGACGCCTTCTACCCCTTCCGCGACGGAATCGACGCGGCCGCAGCATCGGGCGCCGGGGTCATCATCCAGCCCGGTGGCTCGGTCCGCGACGAGGAGTGCATCGCCGCCGCCGACGAGCACGGCCTCGCCATGATCTTCACCGGAGAACGCCACTTCTTGCATTAGCCCTTTTTGGCGGGCCCCTAGGGCCCCGGATGTGTCAGTCACGCGGCCTCGGCGGTTCTTGACTTCCCCTGGTCCTGGCCGATGGGGGACCACCGTACGAATGACGTTCAGGGGGCATTCATGCGACGACGATTGCTCCACTCATTGCTGCTGATGCTCATGGGTGGCCTGGTGCTCGGGTCACCCGCGTTGGCCCAGGGCCAGCTCGAGCCAGCCGACGAAGCAGTCGTCAGTGAGTTCTTCGAGGAGCTGGCCGCCCAGCTCGGTATTCAGCCCGGCGAGGCCTTCGACATCATCGGTGAACCCGGCGACGACGACCTTCCCCCCGGCGCGGCAACCTTCCTCGGCGAAGAGGCCATCGCCGGCACCGACAGCTTCCCCGAAGGCAGCGGCTCCTCGCTGACCGGTCCTTGCCTGGGCATCGCCGCCAGCCTGGCGCCGGCCGATGGCGGCGGCTTCGAGCTAGTCGATCTCGCAGCCGACTTCTCCGACGGAGGGCCACCCCTCGATCTACGCCAGGCCGTTGGCGCCGACGGCACCTACGCCCAGGCCTTCACGGCCGGCAACCCCTTCATCGTCCACGTGAACGGGATCGTCGTGTACGCCGGTCGAGCCGATCCGGCCCCGATCAACCACACCTGGGAGATCGTCACCCAGGGCATCAGCGTCGATTCCGGTGGCGATGACAACCCGGGCGCCGAGAACCGGAACGTCGGCTCGGTCAACCTCGAGGAAGATCTGCCCGGTGCGGCCAAGATCAACGCCCTGTTCCGGATCGAGGGCGACCTGATCGCCGACGGGGGCTTCGCTTGCTCCGGCGACGGCTACTTCAGGACTATCGGTGGTAGTCGCACCCTGGAGTTCGGCGGCTATGTGCTGGTGCTCGCTGCCGGCCTCGGAGCCCTGTTCAATACCCGCCCGGCCCGGACCTGGAAGGCATGAGCGACATGAGTGACACCAGTCCTCTCGACGACATGGTCGAGCCGGTCGAGATCACCCCGTCGATCCCCGGCCCCATCAAGAGGCACCCCATCCGCGGGGCCTTTTGGGGCCTCGTCGGTGGTATCGGGATGGCCATGGTGCTGATCAGCCGGGCTGTCATCGCCCTTGGTACCCTCACCCCGCTCGTCGTCATCGCCCTGGTCATGGTGCTCGGTGTGGCCTGGGCCTACGTGGCGCCTCCCAAGAAGGCACCGGCCTGAGCCGCCCGGCTCAAGCCAGAGGGTGATAGCCCGCCACCTCGAGGTGGGGGGTGTCGAGGTACACCTTGGCCTCGGGGGCACCCCCGAACTTGCCGTGGCTCCACCTCACTTCGACGTGACCCTCGATGATCCGTCGCCGGTCATCGACCTTGTCGTCGATATCGGCCCGCCATCTCACGACCGGCTGGCCCACCGCGTCGCCCCACACGTCGAAGGCCCGGATCGAGAACCGATTGCGGAAGTCCCACGGTGTATCCACCCGGAACCGCAGTGGGGCCCCCTCAACCGTTGCCCCCAGCACGAAATAGGGCGACGCCTGGAGCCGGAGCAGGCGCCACAACATCTCTTCGCGGCGGGCTGCGGTGGTGAGCTGGGCCAACCATCGCTCGGCCGACCGGTGGGCGACGGCGTGGGCGAACTCGGCGTACACCCGGTCGGCTCCGGTGGGCCAGGACCGCCCCTTGGGTAGGTGGCTCTTGATGAGCTTCCGGTCGGGGGCCTGGAGATCGGTGACTCGATGGGGGAGCTGGGTCGCCACCGTGGGATCAACGGCGGCCCGGGCCGCCTCGTAGAGCTCCTGGAGGGCCTCGGGGGCGACCTCGCCGAACCAGTCGGTGCGCTCGGTGCGCCTCTCGGCCAGGCCCCGGTCGAACAGGTGCCACGGTGAGGCGTTCATCAGGATGCGTGACCCGTACTTGCAGCTCAGCAGGTAGACGTGATCCACCCGGAGGTCGGCCGGAATCTGCTCGTAGGCCGGCGGCCGGTGGGTTCCCTTCCACTCGACCGTCCACGGGGGTCGCCCTCGTAGACCGTCGTCGGACCGGGCGAAGCGGAGGCCGTTCTCCCAGGCGGTGAGGAAGAGATCGTGGTGGCTGCCGACGGCCCAGGCCTCGTCGAGCCGGTCGTAGACCATGTCGTCGACATTGGTGATGAATCGGGGTCGCGCGGCCAGAGCCCGAGGCAGGTCGCGGAAGCCGAACAGGCCCAGCCCGGTGATGATCTCGGAGATGAGGGTCTTGTCGACCGACATTCAGCCGGTCTCATTCGGGTGGTGCCGGCTCGGCGGGCAGGACCGGGTCATGCCAGCATCCTAGGGATCGACCGCCAACCCGAAACGAGCGTGCCATGAACGAACCGGATCTCGAGGCCGTCCGACTCGAAGTAGAGGAGGGTGTGGCGTTGGTGACCCTGGACCGGCCGGACCGGCTCAACGCATGGAACGCCCGGATGCGACAAGACCTCGACGCTGTTCTCGATTGGGTCGACGAGATCGATGACGTGCGAGCCGTGGTCGTTACCGGTGAGGGCCGGGCCTTTTGTGCCGGTGCCGACCTGACCGGCGGCGGCGAGACCTTCAGCTCCGATCGGGCGCCCGACGGCGACGGCAGCGAGGATCGCACCATGCGCCGGTACCCGTACCAGATCGCCAAGCCCATCATCGCCGCCATCAACGGAGCGGCCGTCGGGGTGGGGGCGACATGGCCTATGTTGTGCGACATTCGGTTCGCCGCCACCGACGCCAAGATCGGCTTCGTGTTCAACCGGCGCGGGATGATGCCCGAGCTGGCCGCCCACTCCGTTCTGCCCCGCATCGTCGGATTCTCGAATGCTGCTGATCTCCTGTTGACGGGCCGGATCATCACCGGGGCCGAGGCGGCTGAACTGGGGTTCGTGAGTGCCGCCGTCGATCGCGACGAGCTTCTACCCCTGGCCCTCGATCGGGCCCGTGACATTGCCACCAACGTCGCCCCGGTCTCCGCGGCCATCAGCAAGCGGCTGTTGTGGTCCGGACTGGCCGATACCCCCGAGTCCATGATGGCCCGCGAACACGAGGTCTTCGGGTGGGTGGGCGATCAGGCCGATGGGGCCGAGGGTGTGCTCTCCTTTGTCGAGAAACGCCCACCCCGTTGGTCGATGTCGGTTGCTCGGGACTTTCCTCACGATCTTCTCTGACGCGTCGATGCTGTGGTTCGAACCCGGGATCGGGAACTGACCCCAGCACGAGAGGAGGAGCACGGGCATGGCCGACGCGGACGACGAGATCACCAGCAGTGATGTGCGCACCGTGCTCGGTACCGCGCGCCGTGACCAGCGCTGGGGCCTGACTGAGCTGCTCGAGGTCCAGACCATCCTGGGTCGAACCCGATTCGATCTGCGTCATGCCCGACCCCTCAATCCCGAGGAGGACGTCGAGATGACGATCAGCTGTGTCCTCGGCACCGTCGAGCTGCTCGTCCCCTACGGGACCCGGGTGAGACTTGACGGCACCACCTATCTCGGTGGCTCGTCGTCCGATGTCACCGAGTCGGAGCCCGACGCTGATCCTGATGTCTGGACCCCTCCGACCTCAATCCCGCCGCTGGACATCACCGCCAACGTGATCCTGGGCCGGGTGAGGGTACATACCCCCGATCGTCCGGCCAGCAACACCTGGTTCTCCCGTCTCATGGATCGGCGGCGGAGGCGTCAGTCGAGCAACAGGACCAGTGTCAAGTCGGTAGCGAAACCGACTCCCGGGATAGGTGCTGCTCCGGCCCCGGTTCTGGCCCCTGTCGCCCCCGCCCCGGTCGATGTATCGGCCCCGCCGCCGGCTGTGGCGGCGGCCGTTGACGTTGCCGTCCCCGCCCCGGTCCCGGCTGCTCCGGCGCCCACTGCTTCGGTTGAGGCTGCTCGGCTCGAACCTGCCCCCGTGGCCGTTGCTCCGGTTGAGGCCGGGCCCGCCCCTTCCCCAGAGCCCGCCCCGGCTCCCCAGGTCGCCGATGACACCGAGCGGTTCGAGCCCAGTGAGCCCGACGAGGATGCTCTCGGTGACACCAACGACTGGCGAGCCGAGGCCGAGGCCGAGGCCGAGGCCGGGGGCTGGTCGCTCAGTCTCGAAGGCGAAGAGCCGGCCGATGCCGAGGAATCGGGGGACGACGGTATGGACGGCTGGACGATTCTCCCCGCCTGAGCTGCTCGACCCCCAGCCTGACCAGCACGGACCACCCCACCGGTTCACCATTCGGGCAGAATGGGACCATGACCGCTCAACTCCTGGCCGGTACCCCCGTGGCCGAGGCCGTGCTCCAAGATGTCGCCCAACGGGTTCAGGCCCTCGCCGAGCGGGGTATGACGCCGGGTCTCGGCACGATCCTGGTCGGCGATGATGAGGCCAGCGCCGGCTATGTCCGCCGCAAGCACGTCGCCTGCGAAGAGGTCGGCATCACCTCCCACCACATCGAGATTCCGGGTAGCGGAGTCCAGCAGGATCTGCTCGACGCGGTCGATCAGTTCAACGCCGATCCCGCGGTCAACGCCTTCCTCATCCAGCATCCGGTGCCAGCCCATTTCGACTTCAACGAGGCGCTCGACCGGATGGACCCGGCCAAGGACGCCGACGGTCTGCACCCGGTCAACCTCGGCAAGCTCGTCCTCCAGGAACCGGCTCCGGTGCCCTGCACCCCGGCGGGCATTCGGGCCATGCTCCAGCACTACGGAGTCGACATCGCAGGCCGCGAGGTTGTGGTCGTCGGCCGGGGCCCGACCCTTGGTCGGCCCCTGAGCCTCCTGCTCACTCTCAAGGGAGCGGGGGCCAACGCCGCGGTCACGGTCGTCCATTCGGCGGTGCCGGACCTGGCCGACTACACCCGGCGGGCCGACATTGTGATCGTGGCCGTCGGCCAACCCAACTTCCTCACTCCCGACATGGTCAAGCCCGGCGCGGTCGTGGTCAGCGGCGGGATCAGTTGGGAGGGTCGCAAGCTCCTGCCCGACGTCGATGAATCGGTCGGCGAGGTCGCCTCGTGGATCACTCCCCGTTTGGGCGGGGTCGGTCCCACCACCGTCGCCCTGTTGCTCCAGAACACGGTCGCGGCCGCCGAGAACCAAACCGAACTCGCCTGAGACAGATTCGGAGTCGATCGTTCGAGCCCATACCGTGTAGGTATGGCTCGGATTTCCGATCTCCTCACCCAAGGCCAGACCATCTCCTTCGAGTTCTTCCCGCCGAAGGACGCCGCCGCCCAGGCCCAGCTCGAGAGTGCTCTGGTGGAGCTCGAACCGTTGGGACCGAGCTTTGTGTCGGTCACCTACGGGGCCGGTGGCGCCACTCGCGACCGCACTCGCGAGGTCGTGGTGGGGATCGAGCACCAGAGGTCATTCGAGGCCATGGCCCACCTGACCTGTGTGGGCCACACCCGGGCCGAAGTGGGGACGATTCTCGGGCAATACCAGGGTGAAGGGGTCAGCAACATCCTGGCTCTGGCCGGTGACCCCCCAGCCGACGGATCCGATCCCGGCGGCGAGTTCGCCTACGCCCTCGAGCTCGTCGAATTCGTCCGCGAGGCCGGTGACTTCAGTGTTGGTGTGGCGGCCCACCCCGAAGGACACCCCCGCTCCACCGATCTGCCCACCGACCGTGAGCACCTGGCCCGCAAGCTCGATGTTGCGGACTTCGCCATCACCCAGTTCTTCTTCCGGGCCCAGGACTACTTCTCGATGGTCGAGGATCTGGCTGTATTGGGGGTCGACAAGCCGGTGCTGCCCGGGATAATGCCGGTCACCAACGCCGGTCAGGTGAAGCGCTTCGCTGAGATGGCGGGTGCCCAGTTCCCGGCCGATCTGGCGGCCCGCATCCAGGACGCTCCCACCCCCGCGGATGTCAGGCGCATCGGAATCGAATTCGCTGTCGATCTGTGCCGTGAGCTTCTCGCTGGGGGAGTCCCCGGGCTGCACTTCTACACCCTGAACCGGTCTCGCTCGACCCGCGAGGTGTGCGCCCAGCTCGACCTCCCCAACCAACCCGGGAACTGACCTGCGAGTCGGGACCTCCGGCCTTGGCCTCAGGACGCAGAGCTGGCTAGATTCGTCGGTGTGGTGAGTACCCCCCGCTCCTGTGTGCCCGGCGAACCAGTCGCCTTTCGGCACGTCTTTCGTGGTGTTGTACGCTCCGCCTTCCCCATGCGGGTTGTCATCGACGATCCCGAGCGGTTGGTTCTCTGGATGCCCCAGGGTGCCATGGTCGCCAAGCTCGGAGATGGGCGTGGCCGACCCACCCGCGACCTGGTGGAGGCGGCCGAACGTATCTTCGTTCCGAGCCCCTGTGAGCAGCTCCACGTCATCGAGCGCGGTCGAGCTCATTCGGTCCAGGCCCGGTGGGCCGGTCCTGAGCGCCGGTTCCAGGGCTGGTACATCAACCTCCAGGAGCCTGTGCGGCCGAGCCCGGTCGGTTGGGACACCCACGACCAACAGCTCGACCTCCTGATCGATCCCGACGGAGCCGTCCATTGGAAGGACGAGGATCAGTTCTCCGCTGTCACCGCCGCCGGCTGGTACACGTCGGCCCAGGTCGAGGCCGTGTGGCTCGAGGGCCAGGCAGCCCTCGGCCGGTTCCTGCGGGGCGAAGGCCCCTTCGTCGAGAGCTGGGAAACCTGGTCGCCCGATCCATCGTGGACTGCGCCCGAGCTCGCCCCCGGCTGGGACGTCGTCGTGCCGGAACTCGAGCTGGAGGTGGCCTGAACGCCGCTCCAGGGGTTCAGGAAGTTCAGTGGCAGCCCAGGGCAGAACTCAGGCGCCTGGAAGCTACCGTGGCCGGGCCACATCGTGCCGACCGCACCCCCAGCCCGGAAGGAGGCGTGACGATGGAACCGGCTCCCATCACCATGTTCCGCCGGGGTTTGCGCCTCCTGGGTATCCTCTTGCGCCACCATCCGGCGATCTTTGCGGTGTCGGTGGCCGGAGCGACGGTGTTCTCACTGGCGAGCGTTGCGGCCACCCTGGTCCTGGGGTGGGCGACCGACGAGGTCGTGACGCCGACCTTCGAGACCGGGCAGGCTGATTCCGGAGCGGTCTGGTGGGCAATGGCCGCCATCATGGCGGTCGCGTTCCTCCGGGCCAGTGGCGTGATTGTGCGCCGGTTCTTCGCGGCCATGACCTCGCGTCGCTGCCAGGTCGACCTTCGCGAATCGATCCTCGATCGCTTCACCCGGGTACCGCTGGCGTGGATCCGCTCCCAGCCCACCGGCCGCCTCCTGGCCCACGCCGACAATGATGTCCTGGTCACGACTGACTTCATCAATCCCCTCCCGTTCTCGATCGGGGCGGTCGTACTCGCTCTCGTCTCGCTGGTGGCCCTCCTGGCCATCGATCTGCTGATGGCTGGGGTGGCTATCGTTATCTTTCCGGCACTCTGGATGGCCAATCATCTCTACACTGCCGCCGTCGAGGCTCCGGCCGCTCGCACTCAGGAAGCGGTGGGCGAAGTGTCGACGTTGGCCCACGAGAGCTTCGATGGTGCTCTCGTGGTCAAGACACTGGGCCGTGAGCAGGCCGAGTCCGAACGGATGCGGGCCGTGTCAGACCAGTTGCGCCAGGCCCGACTTCGGGTGGGCCGGCTTCGTGCCACCTTCGAGCCCGGACTCGACTCCATCCCCAACGTTGGCATCATCGCCCTTCTGCTCATCGGGACATGGAGGTTGTCGACTGGTGCGGTGACTACCGGCAACCTGGTCCAGGCTGCAGCTCTCTTCTCGATCCTGGCTCTGCCGGTTCGGGTCCTGGGCTACTTTCTCGAAGAGATGCCCCGGGCGGTGGTGGCCCATGACCGAATCGAGCCGGTGCTGGATGTCGCCGACGCCCCTGAACACCACGCGACCACCTCGCTCGCGCTCCCCGACGGTCCGCTGTCGGTCGAATTCGACGATGTGGTCTTCGGCTACGAGTCGAATGGACGGCCGGTCCTCAACGGCATCACGCTGGGGATCGAGCCGGGCGAGGTGGTGGCTGTGGTCGGCGCCACGGGGGCGGGGAAGAGCACCCTGACCCATCTGCTTGTCCGCCTGGCTGATCCGGGCTCGGGTTCGATCCGGCTCGGGGGCATCGACCTGACCGACATCGACTCCTCGGAGATGCGGGGCGCGGTTTCGGCGGTGTTCCAGGAGTCCTTCCTGTTCGCCGACGACATCCTGGCCAACATCAGCCTCGGCGACGATGGATCTGCGGCCCGGGCCGGCATGGCTGCGGGCGTGGCCCGAGCCGAGGGTTTCATCGGCGAGCTTCCCCAGGGTTGGGACACTGTGGTCGGCGAGCGGGGGGTGACGCTCTCGGGTGGCCAGCGGCAACGGGTGGCCCTCAGCCGGGCTCTGTCGCGCGATCCCCGGCTGCTGATCCTCGACGACGCCACCTCGGCGGTCGACCCGGTCGTGGAACAGCAGATCCTGGCCGGCCTGCGCGAACGACTCGGCACGACCACCCTCATCGTGGCCCAGCGGGTATCCACCATCGAGCTCGCCGACCGGGTCATCTTCATCGCCGATGGCCGGGTGGCGGCATCGGGCCCCCACCGCGACCTCCTCGCCCGCCCCGACTACGAAGCCCTGGTCCGGGCCTACGAGCAGGGAGAGATGGCGTGACCACTCCGGAAACGCCGGCCAGCGGCGCCCTGTCGGTCCTGAGGCGTGCTCTGGCCCAATCGCCTGAGCTCCGCCGGGGGTTGCTGGCCTCGGTGCTGATGGCCGCGGTGGTGGCCGTCGGCAAGCTGGTCGTGCCGGTTCTCGTCCAGCAGATCCTCGACCAGGGGATCCAGAACGATGGCTCGTGGCGGCCCCGATTCGTGTTCGGAGCCGGGACGCTGGCTCTACTGGTGACTGTCGCCACCTACCTGATGGGCCGGGCCACCTACTCGCGGCTGGTGCGCTCGGCGGAAGACACCCTGTTCGGCCTGAGGGTGGCCGCCTTCGACCATGTGCACCGTCTGTCAGTGGCCGATCACAACGACTCCAAGCGCGGCGTTCTGGTCAGCCGGGTCACCAGTGACATCGAGACCATCGCCCGGTTCGCCCAGTATGGGGGTGTCGCGTGGCCCCTCAATGTGGTCCTCATCATCGGTGTTCTGATGATGATGACCGTCTATTCCTGGCAACTGACCCTGGTGGCCATCGTCGCCTACCTGCCGGTGATCCCCATCCTGCGGGCTCTCCAGAAGCGGCAGCTGGCCGCCTACGAGGTCTTCCGAACCCGGGTGGGTGAGACGATCTCAGAATTCTCCGAGGCCATCATGGGTGCCGCGGTACTGCGGGCCTACGGCGTCACCGGGAGGGCCCGCCGGCGGCTCCGGGCCGCGGTCGGCGCCCAGTACAAGGCTGATCTCGGGGCCGTCAAGTACTTCTCCCTGGTGTTCTCGGTGGGTGACCTCTTCGGCGGTCTGGCTCTCGCTGCCGTTCTCGGGGTTGGTGTCTGGCAGGGGCCGGCGTGGGGTCTCGAGGTGGGTGAGTTGATCGCCGTCCTGTTCCTGGTCAACCTGCTCCAGATGCCGGTGTCGGAGCTGGGTGAGATCCTCGACACCACCCAGACGGCCATCGCCGGTTGGCGCAAGGTTCTGGATCTCATCGACACGCCGGTCGAGATCATCGAGCCCGACGACGGGACCGAGATCGCGCCCGGACCGGTCATGGTCGAGGCTGTCGGGGTTGGGTTCTCCTACCGCACCGGTCCGCCGGTGTTGACCGCCGTCGACACCGTGATCCCGGCGGGCGCCAATGTCGCCATCGTGGGCGAGACCGGTTCGGGCAAGACGACTCTGGCCAAGCTCTTGGCCCGTCTCGCCGATCCTCTCGACGGCTCAATCCGGTTCCAGGGCGTCGATCTGCGGGAGCTCAGCCCTGAAGCCCGGCACCGGGCGGTGCGTATGGTCCCTCAGGACGGGTTCCTGTTCGCCACGACCGTCGCCGAGAATGTCCGCTTCGGTCGCGACGGCGCCACCCGGGCCGATGTCGAACGCGCCTTTGCCATGCTGGGCCTCGACTGGTGGGTGGCGCGGCTGCCCGGTGGCCTCGACACCGAGGTGGGGGAGAGGGGTGAGAATCTCTCGGTCGGTGAACGCCAGCTCGTGGCCCTGGCCCGAGCCCAGCTCGCCGACCCTGGCCTTCTCATCCTCGACGAGGCCACCAGCGCCGTCGATCCCGAGACCGAGCGGGCCCTGGCTGACGCCCTCGTCCGGCTCGCCGAAGGGCGAACCATGGTGAGCATCGCCCACCGACTGTCCACCGCCGAGGTGGCCGATCTGGTGCTGGTGTTCGACCGGGGCCGCCTGATCGAGCAAGGATCTCACGACTCACTACTCGCCCTCGGCGGTGTATACGCCAGCATGTTTGCAAGTTGGATTGGCAACACCCGCCACTCCGCCGCCTGATCCCCCCGGAGCTCCGCTCGTGCTGGTCAACTTCGTCTCCTTCTTCGTCCGCCGAGCTCGGTTGACCGCCGCCCTCTGGGTGATTCTGGTGGCGGGCGGGCTGCTGTCGTACTTCTCCTTCCTTCCCCGCGAGGGGTTCCCGTCGGTGGACATCCCGTTCGCGGTCGTGAGCGGCAACTACTTCGTCGACGACATCGACCGGGTCGATGGCGACGTCCTGGAGCCGCTTTCGGGGTCGGCCGAATCGGTTCCCGAGGTGACCGCCGTCCAGACCTTCGCCCGCACCGACTCGTTCAGTCTGATCGCCGAGTTCGAGTCGTCGGTCACCTCGGCCGAGGGTGTCGAACTGCTCCGCGAGGCCCTGGCCAATGCCAGGATCCCCGATGAGGCCGAGCTCAGCTTCCAGGCGATCGACGCGGCACGGTTCCTCAATGAGTATGACCTTCTGGTCGCGGTCCATGCCGGCCCTGACGCCTCGGCCACCGATCTCGAGGCCGCGGCCTCCGGGCTGGTGCCCGAGCTCGTGGCAGTCGGAGCGATCGATGGGGCCGAGGTCGTCGAGCTGGTGCAGACAGGCACCGATCCGACGACGGGCGAGGCGATCAGTCGCCAGACCCAGTTCAACGAGGTAACGGTCGAGGTGGACGGGCGGCTCGAGTTCCGGCCGTCGGTGGCCGTTGGTGTGGTCGCCGCCTCCGACACCGACTCGCTGGCTCTCGCCGTGGCGGCCGACGCGGTGTTGGCCGGCCCGGGGCGCGAAGCCCTGCCTGAGGGATTCAGCGCCTTCGTGGCGGCCGACTACGCCACCCAGATCCGCTCCCAGCTCAGCTCACTCCAGCAGAACGTGGCCACTGGGGTCCTGGCCGTGGCCGTCGTCTCGTTGATCCTGATCAGCTGGCGGGCATCGGCCATCACCGCCTTGTTCATCCTGACCGTGATGGCCACGGCCATGCTGGTGCTCTGGGTGGCGGGCATCTCGCTCAATACCATCAGTCTGTTCGGTCTGATCCTCACCCTTGGCCTGTTCGTCGACGACGCGGTCGTGATCGTCGAGTCGATCGACGCCTTCCGGGATGAGGCATCGACCCCCCTCGGCGTCATCCAGGTCGCCATCCGTCGGGTGGGTGCCGCCAGCGCGTCAGGCACGATGACGACCGTTCTGGTCTTCGCGCCGATGCTGTTCGTCTCGGGCGTGCTGGGCGACTTCATCCGTCAGCTCCCGCTGACCGTCATCCTCGCCCTGATCACATCCCTGATCCTGTCGTTCGTGTTCATCCCGGTGGCGGCTCGGTTCGTGGTGCTGGGCGAGCACAGCAGCGGGGGCCTGCTGGCCACGTTCGAAGCCCGGCTGGGCCGAGGCGTAGCCTCGCTCCCCGCCATCGTGCGTACCAACCCCCGCCTCGGTCTCGTGGTGGCGTCCGTGGGTGTGGGTCTCAGCGTGGTTCTGTTCGTCGTCGGCCTCCAGTTCGCCGGCAAGGTCGGATTCGACATCTTCCCGGCCAGCAAGGACAGCGACCTTCTGACCGCCGAGTTCACTTTCGATCCCGGTGTGACCCTCAACGAGGCGCGACTCATCGCAAACGGCGTCGACCAGGCGGTAGCCGACGAACTGGGTGACCTGCTCGACTCCGGCTACCTGTCCTTCGGGAGCGCGAACTCAGCCTTCTCCAACTTCAACCTGGTTTCGTTTCGCGACCGGGGGCCCAAGTCTCCAGAGCTCGTCGAGCGCCTCCAACCGTTGGTGGCAGATGTGCCGGGCGCTCGGGTAGCCCTCAGTCAGGCCTCGTCGGGGCCCCCAGAATCAGAGTTTCCCTTCCAGGCCCAGATCTTCAGCGAGGATCTCACCCTGTCCGAGGCCCTGGCCGCTGACATCGTGGCCTCCATCGACGGCCAGACCTTCGAAAAGCCCAACGGCGAGTCGTTCACCGTCATCGAGACCCGGGTAGCTCTGACCGATGTGGTGGCCCGCGAGGACGGCGAGAGGCTCATCGAGGTGAGGGCCCGCTTCGATGACGACGAGGTGAGCAGCCTGCTCGATGTTGTTCGCACTGAGCTGGAGACCAGCTTCGATGAGCCCGAGCTGACCAGTCGGGGGCTGGCCGCCGACTCGCTGCGCTTCGACTTCGGCCAGGAAAGCGAGAATGAGGAGTCCTTCCAGTCGACGATCGTGGCCTTCTTCGCCGCGCTGGTTCTGATGGGGATCCTGCTGGCCATCCAGTTCCGGTCCCTGCTCCAGCCGGTCCTGGTCTTCCTGGCTATCCCGTTCAGTTTCTTCGGTGTGTTCCTGGGCCTGTGGATCACCGACAATCCGATCAGCTTCTTCGTGATGCTGGGGTTGATCGGCCTCATCGGTATCGCGGTGAACAACACCATCCTGCTCACCGACTTCGCCAACCAGGAAAGGCGGGCCGGGGCCGATCGGGTGACCGCCATCGAGGTGGCGGTGCGGCGTCGCTTCCGTCCCCTGGTCTCGACCTCGCTGACCACGGTGGCGGGCTTGTTGCCCTTGGCCCTGTCAGACCCGTTCTGGGAGGCCCTGGCCTTCACGATCATCTTCGGCCTGCTGTCGAGCACCCTGCTGGTGGTGCTCTCGTTCCCGTACTACTACCTGCTCATCGAGTGGATCCGCGACCTCGTTCGGGCCCACAATCCCCTCCGCCGACGAACCCGCACATAGACAAACTTCGATCTCACCCTGGTACTCGAGCACCACCCCGCAGCGCCCCAACAGTCAGGGCTGGGTCCTTGCTTGTCTACCTGGGGGGCAGAATAGGGCCGTCTGGCCTATGTCGGGGCCACATGTGGTGTCCTACTGTGGGGCCATGAAGCCGTTGACCGCCGATGAGCTCGATGTCTTGGCTCGTATGGCGGCCATCGATCTGCCCATTTCGGCCGTGCAGGCCGGCAAGCGGGCTGACCTGCTACCCGCCCTGGTCAAGAAGAGGGCGGTAGTGGCGACTGGCGTGGATCAATGGGCCTTGACCCGCTTCGGCAAATGGCACGGCGAAGGTCGGCTCAAGACCCTCGAGGGCAGCCACGATCACTACTGGGCCGAGACCCGGTTGTCGGCCCGGAACTAGATCCCCTCAGGGCCCGAAGGCCGAGAATCGCCAGCACGCCGGCCACCACCTCGACAACGGTCTGGGTCCCCTCTCCATGCCCAGGTTCACCAGAAGCAGGCTGACGGGGCCCATCGGAATCACCGAGGCCAGGCCGAGAAGGTCTCGTTGTCGGCCTCCGCCACCTCCGACCGAGTCCGCAAGCTCGAGGCCAATGGGGCTATCGCCGGTTTCGCCGCGATCCTCGACCTCGAGCCTGTCGGCCGCCCGTGACGTCCAGCTCGACCCCGGATCCGGTCAGTACGACATCGACGACCCCATTCGGGCCATGCCGCTGGTGGTCGACGCCATCCATCTGACCGGCCGGTTCGACTACCAGCCGAGGGTCGCGTCCACCGGTATGGGCG
>JAAEMS010000027.1 GCA_024225275.1 Actinomycetes bacterium | reverse complement strand
TCGCCCAATATCCCGCCCGCCGACTGCCACCTACCGCCGGGAGTGGGGTGATGGTGGCCGGTATCGTGTCGGGGTGGTCTTCAATCGCCGCTCGTGGGCCGTCGCCCTGATCATCATTGGCTGTGCCCTGATGCTGTGGCCATTCATCAGTGTGTGGCGGCTCAGTGAAGACGTTCTCAACGAACTGCCCGAGATCCCCAACGCCGAAGTTGTGTTCGAGGACCAGAACCCCCTCGCACTATTCGACACTGAGTTCGAACTCGCTACCCGCAGATACCGGGGACTCACCTGAACCGAGCTACTGGAGGTCCTCGCCGGGGCGGGCTTCGAGCCCTACAGCCAAGCAGACGAGATCGGTATGACCAAACCATGCTGCGGTGCCTACGACGGTGTGGTGGCCCTCCTGCGCACAACCACCGAAGGCGACATCGAAACCCGCCTGACCGTCCAAGATGCCGACATCCAGATCACGTGGCCGTTCTTCGCAGCACTCGGCGCTGCGATCGCCGCATCCGGGGGTCTGGCCATGCTCAAGGCCCGGCAACACAAGAGCGAGACCGACACAGAGGCCGAGTTCGCCACCTGATCATCCGAGCCTCCCACAGCACACCAGCCCGGACGGCCCGAACCGTCATCCACCGACCGCGCCGAACCCCCGGCCCACCGGACCAGCGAGCCGGGTTCTAGAGCGGTCGGCCCTCGGGTGGCACACCCGGTGAGCTGTCTCGGTGCTGGTCGTAGAATGCTCGCATGAGCCTCGAGTGGGAGCAGGTCGTGGTCGATGCACACGACCCCGTAGCGCTCGGCCGCTGGTGGGCCGAAGCACTCCGATGGACCATCGTGTGCGACGACGCTGACGAGTTCGAGATCCGGCAGGTGGCCAACCGGTTGCCGGGAATCCTCTTCGAACCCGTCGGCGCTACCAAGCAGCACAAGAACCGACTCCATCTCGACTTCCGACCAGCAGACCAGGAAGCCGAGGTCCAGAGGCTCCTGGGACTCGGTGCCTCGCGGGTCGACGTCGGCCAGGGCGATGTCTCCTGGGTCGTGTTAGCTGACCCCGAAGGCAACGAGTTCTGCATCTTGAGCGCACCCGTTCAGTAGCCCAACAACCGCGCTCGACCCCGGTGCGCCATCGGCACCCACCAGCGCGGCGAGGTATCCCAAAAACCACCGCCCGATATCCCGCCCCCGACCGTCACCCTTCGCCGGGTCTGGGGGTGCATGTCTACCGTGTTGGGGCCCACGTGAAGATGGTGCTGTCCACTTCGCCGGGGAAGCGCGATTCGGTTTCGACAACAAGATCCGTTACATCTCTGATTTGGAGAACGAATTCGCCTGGGTCCCGAATAGCGAGCCCCAACTTCGTACCTGATGGGCTCAGGAAGGCTCGGCGAACGTCACGCTGGCCGAGTGGGTCGAACCGGGGTCCGTGCGAGTCGACCACGAGGAGCGCGGTCTGGTCACCGCTGAGCAATGTGACCACGGCCGCGCTGTTAGTGAGCGATGCTGCTCCGTCCACGGCGAGGCCTGGTTCACCGCCGACCTCTTCGAGGGCAGCAGTGAACTCATGCACCACGCGTCGTTCGCAGTCCACCACCAGGACAGGAGCACCGGGACTGATCAGCACATAGTGCAGTTCGAAAGACCCGACCCGGAGATGCTGCACTGGGAGAGTCGACGTCTCCACCGACCCCGGAACCGACAGCAACACATCGGTAGTCGCTGAGCCGTCACGTTCGATGAACCGGACCCGATCCTCCAACAAGAGTACGGCAACGGCTGTGCCGTCGCATCCGAGGTACCGGTCCTCGTTGATCTCGGTTCGCACCCCGTCGTTGGTGAGGACTGAGGCCACATCATCATCGATGGAGAACTCCAGGTCGCCCAGACGTCGCTCCCAGTCAGCCCGGGCCGGTTCTTCGATCAGCTGGAGGTCTCTACCGGGCAAGCCGTGGTAGGTGAACAGCTCCAGGGGCCCCGATCCCACGGTGCGCAGCTGGACGGTCACCTCTCCGTCTGGATCGAAGCGTCCGGTGTCGACGAACACCGTGCCCTCAATCGCCTCGTAGGTCCAGCTCGATTCCGTTGGGCTCAAGGTGCTGGACACCGTGAGCTCCGAGGGGCCGTTGTCGTCGTGATCGGTGTCGCTGATCACCCACCGCTGATCTGGGGAGACGGCCGGGCCGCCATAGCGGAGCTGGCCGCCCGGTGCGCTCATGTCGAGCTGCTCGAGATCGATTAGGAACGTCTGCTCGTCGTCGGCGACGCCAACGAAACGGTGCGGTCCGTTCACACCAGTCCCAGCCTGATGAGAAGAGCGATTGACCAGCCCCACGTCGGCGAACATGGTCATCTTGTTGTTGGTGGTGTCCAACACGGCCACCCCGTCACCCACATTGAAACCGGGCTGCCATGCCCGGTCGGGCCACGACCCGAAATCCACATACAACTCCGGTGAGGCAGACGGATCGAGCGCAACTATCTGCAACGACGAATCGAACAGGACACGGCCCTCGACCCGCAGATCGGTAGTCACGATCAGCCCATCGGCCAGCTCACCTTCCGGGACGACCACCCCGGGTTCGGTTGGACCATCCCCACCTTTCGGCGCCAACACCGACGGCGCTAGTACCCCGGCGTCCTGTGAGCTCGCTGTAGCCGACGGCGACCCGACCTCCGCATCACGACCTTCGGTCTCAACGGTCCTGGTCACCGCCACCTCACCCTCGGACCCTTGTCCCTCGCCGTTGCTCCCACCCGAACAGGCAGCCAGAGCGATCACCGCGACCACGGCGACACCAAGAGACCTCCGCCAACGAGCCACCATCACCACCGACAATCGAACACAGGACCACCGCAAACTACCGGACCACCAACACCCACCCCGCCATCCCGCAACCCCTGCCCAACATCCCGACCAGGTACCGTCCCCGATCGGCTCGGACACGGTGTCTGCGGGGCG
>JAAEMS010000026.1 GCA_024225275.1 Actinomycetes bacterium | reverse complement strand
GGCGGCCAGCCGGTGGCCGTTGTGGGCGACGACATCACGGTCAAGAAGGGCTCGAGCGCCATCGTGGGGGGCCGGAGGGTCCACCGACTCTACGAGAGGGCCCTCGAACGGGGCATGCCCTACCTGTACATCGGCGAGACCGGGGGTGGCCGCATCCCTGACCTGATCGGTTCGGAGGGGATCGCCGATGTGGCGCCCTCGGCGTTGGTCGGTCGTCGCCACCGGCGGATCCCGATGGCCACCATGATCGTGGGCCAGAGCTTCGGAGGGTCCTCGTTCCAGTCGGCGTTCTCCGACTTCGTCGTCCAGGTGCGAGGCTCGGTGCTGGCCGTCACCTCACCCCGGGTCTTCGAGATCGCCACCGGAGAGGTGATCGGGTTCGAGGAGCTGGGAGGGGTCGACGTCCACTCCCGGATCACCGGGCAGATCGACGTGGGGGTCGAGACCTTCGACGAGGGGTACGAGGCTATCCGGCGGTGGCTGTCGTACTTGCCGCCCAACGCCTGGACGCCCTCTCCTCGGACCGACTCTCGGGCCAGTACTGAACCCGACGAGTCCCTGGCCGCCCTGGTCCCCCGGAAGCGAACCCGAAGCTACGACATGCGCCGGTTCTGTCGGGGCCTGCTCGACGATGACTCCTTCTTCGAGCTCCAGCCCCTGTACGCCCGCAACCTGACCGCGGGGCTCGGACGGCTCGACGGCTTCACGGTGGGCGTGATCGGCAACAACCCGATGTTCAACGCCGGTGTCCTCGACCCGGAGGCCTGTCGCAAGGCCATTCGCCTGATGTGCCTGTGCGACGCCTTCAACATCCCGGTCATCTTCTTGATGGACGTGCCCGGGTTCATGGTGGGCAAGAAGGTCGAGCACGACCGGATACTGTCCCTGGCCATCCGTTTCGTCGAGGCCCTGTCGAACATGTCGGCCCCCACCCTCACGGTGACCCTCCGCAAGGGCTTCGGCCTGGCTTTCCCGGCCATGAACGGAGCCGGCATGGAGGCGTCGGCCCTGTACTCGTGGCCGGGAGCAGAGATCGGCTTCATGGATCCCGATGTGGGGGTCAACGTGGCCTACGCCGGGCGGTTGGCCGGCCTCGATGCCGAAGCCGCCGGGGCCGAGCGTCAGAGCTTGGTCGACGAGATCAGCACCGCCACGTCGCCCTACGAGGCCGCTGGCACCCTGCGCATCGACGAGGTCATCGATCCCGCCGAGACCCGCAAGGTGCTGGTCGAGGACCTCCGCCAGCTGGCCGGACGCCGGGTGCCGCCCCCCGAGCAGCGCATCCTCAGCTACTGGCCCACCGTCTGAGTCAGCTGTCGAGGAGGGCGGCGGCGTGGGTCTCGGCCGCTCCATCCCAGTGAGCACTGCGTGGGAGCGGGGGGCGTGCATATCGCGCCAATGGCGCGGTATGGGCTCTTCGAGCCCGATGAGCTGATGGAACGGTTGGGGAGGGGCGGGCCGCTGGGGGAGTTGGTGCGCCGAGGCGCGCCGAGGCGCTGAACACCCTCATCGAGGCGGCTCGACCCAGAAGAACACGAAGTCGTCGCGCTTGTTCTCACCCACGATCTTGACGTCCATACCCAGCTCCAGGTGGTCGACGTCCATGCCCCGTAGACCGCCCAACAAGCGGGGCCCTTCGTCGAGCTGAACCACAACATTGGTGTAGGGCACATCGTCGGCCCAGCCCCGGTCGGGGGTGAAATGGGTGGTTACCCACGACGAGACCGTTCCGGCCCCGGTGGCGGGGATGTACTTGCGGGCGGGGGTGGGTTGTTTGGCCATCATCGGTCCCTTCCGAGCACGGCCAGACTGCCGTCACCGAGGTCTCCGTAGCCGGTGACCACCCCCAGCTCACAATCGGCCACCTGGGCGGCACCACCCTCGTGGCGGAGCTGGCGGGTGGCCTCGACCACATGGTTGAGACCCCAGCAGTGGCCCTGGGAGAGCAGGCCGCCGTGGGTGTTCATCGGATAGCGGCCGCCCAGGCGGATGCTGCCGTCCTTGATGAAGTCCTTGGCGCCACCCGGCTCGCACATCCCGAGGGCCTCGAGCTCCATCATGACGACGTAGGTGAAGCAGTCATAGATCTGGAGGAAGTCCATGTCGGTGGGTTCGACCCCGGCCATGGCGAACGCTCGGGGGGCGGCGCTGTCGAGGCCGAGGCGAAGGAGCTCGGGCCGGTTGGTGATCTCATCGGCCGGGTAGGGATGACCCTCGGCTCCGCCCAGGTAGACAACCGGGTGGTGGGGGAGATCGCGGGCCCGCTCGGTGCTGGTGAGAACCACGGCAGCGGCACAATCGGTCTCGAGGCAGCAGTCGAGCTTGCGCAGGGGGCCGGCGATCATGGGCGAGTCCATGTAGTCGTCGAAGGTCATTTCTCGGCCGGCCATGAGGGCCTTGTCGTTGAGGTGGGCGTGCTCGCGGGTGGCCAGGGCGATCTCGGCGGCGTCTTCGGGCTCGACGTCGTAGAGGTCGACGTAGCGCTGGAGGTAGAGCGAGTACCACTGGGCCGCGGCGTACATGCCGTAGGGGGCATAGAAGTTGCGGCTGGTCTCGAGGACCGGCCCCAGGTCGAGCTTGCGCCGGGACGGCTTCACACCGGCACGGGGTCGCATGGCCGAGTAGCCATTCCAGCCGAAGGTCACCAGTACTGCCTCGGCGAACCCGCCACTGATGGCCATGGCTGCGCTCTGGAGGGCCGCGGTGGGGCTCGCTCCACCCATGTGAACGGTGACCGAGTAGCTCACCTCGGGCATACCCAGGTTGGCGGCGATCTCCTCGGTGGACACGAAGCCCGGCGGGGGGATCACCCCGTCGATGTCGGCCGGGGTGAGTCCTGCGTCGCCGATGGCCTCCATCGAGGCATCGAGGATCAGCTGGGGGACGGTGGGGTCGCAACCGCGGTAGTAGTCGGTTTCGCCGACGCCGACGATGGCCGCCGCTCCCGAGATGCCGGCGGGCATGTCAGGCCCGCGGGTCTCGTCCGGCGAAGGCGACAAGCTGGTCGATGGTGCCCGGGGCGGACCCGGCGTCGACGGCGGCCTGGAAGCGGCCGGGACCGACCAGCGAATCACCGGCCCGTTCGAGCTGCTTGGCGCCGCGACCAACCAGGGCGGCGTCCATCACGGTCTCCTGCCCCGTGGCCCGGGCCAGGTCCCAGGTGTGAATGACGGGGTCCACCCAGGCGAAGCCCAGGAACTTGTCGACCGGCATCTCACCCCAGGGCGTGACGGCCACGGTCTGCAACGCCCCTTGGGAGTCGAGCGCGGCCAGTAGGTCATCGAATGACCGAGTCCAGTCGGCGGCCGGGTCCTCGGCCACCTCGTGGCCGGGTTGCTTCGATCCGGAGCCCGAGCAGAAGCCGGCGATCATGTCGTTCATGGCGATGTTGTGGGCCACCACGTCGGTGGCCGTCCAGCCCTCGCAGGGGGAGGCGTTCGACCACTGGTCGGCCGTGGTGCGGGCCACCGTGGCGTCGAACCCGTAGAGGGCCTTGGTGTAGGTGCGGAGGTTGTTGCTCATGGCCCGACTGTAGGACAACGGGAACGGGCCGGTCGGGGGTGCTAGGAACAGCGGACCGGGTTCGACTGGGAGGAAGACATGGACGTTTCGGGCAAGAAGGCTCTGGTATTCGGCGGTACCTCCGGGATCGGGCTGGCTGCGACCAGGCAGCTGGCCGAGCGGGGGACCGAGGTGGTGGCCATCAGCCGCGACCCCTCGAAGGCGGGTGAGCTCCCCGCGGGGGTGACAACCCGGGGCTGCGACGTGCTCGACCGCGACGCCATGGCCGCCCTGTTCGCCGAGTGCGCCCCCTTTGACATCCTCGTCAGTGCCGCCACCGGCGGCACGCGGGCGATTGGCCCCTTCCTGAACATGGACATGGTGGGCTTCCAGAATTCGTTCGACAAGCTCTGGGGTTACGCCAACGTGGTCCGCTTCGGAACCGAGCACCTGAGAGACGACGGAGCCATTGTCCTGGTCAGCGGTAGCCCGGCGCGGCGTAGCGACGGGGCCATGATCGCGGTGGGGGCCACCGGTGCGGCGGTGGAGGCGTTCGCCCGGTCGGTGGCGCTCGAGATCGCGCCCCGGCGCCTCAATGTGGTCTCGCCCGGCATCATCGACACCCCGATGAACCCCCTCGAGGGCGAAGCCCGTGACAGGCACTATGCGGCAGCCACCAAGGATCGTCTGATCGCCCGGGCCGGTACCGCCGACGAGGTGGCCCACGCCATCCTCTTCACGATCGAGAACGACTTCGTCACCGGGACCACCGTCGACGTCGATGGTGGTTGGCTACTGGCGTAGGGGCAGGCCGGTGAGCCCTATGCTCAGAGCGGCGCAGCGCGAGCTAGGGTCGCAGCCTGTGGCTATCTGCGTGAGGGGCCCCCAGTGAGCAGGACGGCGCCCCAGGCCGCGGCGCTCTCGTTCGAGGGCATCGGGATGGTCTTCCCCGACGGCACCGAGGCCGTGCGCGATGTGAGCTTCGGCATCACCAAGGGCGAGTTCGTGACCATTGTCGGACCCTCGGGTTGCGGCAAGTCGACGCTGCTGAAGATCGCGTCCGGCCTGCTCGAACCCTCCAGTGGTTCGGTGGCGGTCGACCGCGACCATCTGGGCTACGTATTCCAGGACGCCACCCTGCTCCCGTGGCGGACGGTGCAGGGCAATGTCGAGTTGCTGGCCGAGCTCCACGACATCCCCAAGAGTGAGCGAGCCGGTTTGGCCGAGGCCGCCATCGCGACCGTGGGTTTGGCGGGCTTCGAGAACCACTACCCGAAGTCACTGTCGGGCGGCATGAAGATGCGTTGCTCGCTGGCCCGCACTCTGACGCTGAGCCCGCCGGTGTTCCTGTTCGACGAGCCGTTCGGTGCGGTCGACGAGATCACCCGTGAGCACCTCAACGAGGAGACCCAGCGCCTCTTCCAGAAGGAGGGGTTCGCTGGCCTGTTCATCACCCACTCGATTGGTGAGGCGGTGTTCATGAGCACCCGAGTCCTGGTGATGTCAGCCCGCCCGGGCCACATCGTCGCAGAGTTCGATGTTCCGTTCGAGTACCCACGCCGGCCCGAGCTGCGATTCGACCCTGCCTTCGCCCAGCTGAGCGGTGAGGTCTCTGCCGAGCTCCGAGGAGCCCACTCATGACCATGCCCGACACCCGGAAGGACGATCTCAGAACGGTTGCCGGGGTGGCCGCGGGCGGGGGAGGCGAGGCCGTCGCCGTGGTGGGTGCCGGGCCCAATCCTGCGTCCCGGATCAAGTCCCGCCGGCGGTCGGTGGCCGAGAACGTGCTGCCTCCCTTGGTCATGGGGTTGGGAGTACTCGGCTTCTGGTACTTCGTGTCCTACGTGATGCTCGACGAACGGCGGCGGTTCCTGCTTCGACCCCCCCACGAAGTGCTCCAAGAGGGGTTCCTCGACTGGGACAACTTCTCCGAGATCCTCACCGGGCTGTGGTCGAGCACCCGGGTGGCCATGCTCGGGCTCAGCATCTCGATCCTGATCGGGTTCTTCCTGGCCACCATCATGAGCCAGGCCAAGGTGGTCGAGAGAGCGATCTTCCCGTTCATGGTGATGCTCCAGGCGATTCCGATCCTGGCCATCGTGCCTCTCATCTCGTTCTGGTGGGGTAACGGTCAAAGGTCGCGGGTCGTGGTGTGCGTCATCATCTCGCTGTTTCCCATCATCGTGAACACCCTCTTCGGGCTTCACGCGGCAGAACGTGGGATGCACGACCTGTTCACTCTGCACCATGCCAATCGGGGCGTCCGCCTGCGCAAGCTGATGTTCCCGGCGGCCATGCCGGCCATCTTCGCCGGCCTGCGCATCTCGGCTGGGCTCTCGGTGATCGGTGCCATCGTCGGCGACTTCTTCTTCGGCCTGGGTGATGTCGGCATCGGCCAGATGCTCAAGAAATACGCCAGCACCTTGGCCGGCGAGCAGCTATTGGCCGCGGTGATCATGTCTTCAGCGCTGGGTGTGACAGTCTTCCTGATCTTCGGCTGGATCCAGAACGTTGCCATCGGCAAATGGCACGACACCAGCGGCGCCAACCCCTGACCCCAAGCGATCCCACTACCAGTTCCAACCATCTCCCAGGAGGGGAAATGAGAGACACAACCTGGTTCCGGCTCTTGCTGGGCCTGTTCGCCCTGAGTTTGATTGCCGCCGCATGCGGCAGCGACTCCGATGACACCTCGAGCGGTGACTCGGGCGACGAGAGCTCCGACGAAGGTTCGGATGACGACGGTTCGGGCGATGAGGCCGGGGCTGATCTGGCCTCGGTCTGTCCGTCTCCCCTGGTGGTCCAGACCGACTGGTTCCCCGAGTCCGAGCACGGTGCCCTGTACGAGCTCATCGGCGACGACTACACCGTCGATGTCAACAACAAGGTCGTGGCCGGATCGATGGTTCTCGGTGGCGAGGATCTCGGCATCGACTTCGAGGTTCGCACCGGCGGTCCCGCCATCGGTTTCGCCCCGGTGGCCAGCCATATGTACATCGATGACTCGATCCACCTGGGCTACGGCGACACCGACGGTCAGCTGCTCCGGCACGCCGACGCGCCTCTGGTGTCAGTCATCGCCCCCCTCGAGAAGAACCCCCAGATGATCATGTGGGATCCCGAGGTCCATCCCGACGTCGAGACCATCGCCGGCCTCGGCGACGCCGGCATCACCATCAACGTCTTCGCGGGCGGTACGTTCTCCGAGGTCTTTGTCGCCGAGGGCATCTGGTCTGCGGGTCAGGTCGACGCGTCCTACGACGGTAGCCCGGCAACGTTCATCGCGGCCGGCGACATCGCCCAGCAGGGCTTCGCCTCGGCCGAGCCCTACAACTACAAGAATGTCTTCGAGGAGTTCGGCAAGGACGTGGCTTTCGAGCTGCTCCACGACACCGGCTTCGAGATCTACTCGCAGACCATCGCCATTCGGCCCGACGACAAGGCTGATCTCGACGGCTGTCTCGAGCTG
>JAAEMS010000025.1 GCA_024225275.1 Actinomycetes bacterium | reverse complement strand
CTCAGGCCCTCGGGCCGCTTCGCCGGCCATCAGCTGCCTGGTTGACCTGAGACAATGGCGCCATGCGAAGGGTGTCACTGCTCGTTGCCGGAGCGCCCATGGCCGCCTGCTCCTCGTCAGACGGTTCCGCGGAACCGTCTTTGGCACCACGACTTCGACAACCCCGCCGCCGGCATCACCGACGACCGCGGCGACGTGACCATGATCGGGCCGGGGCCGAGGCGTCGCTGTGGGGTGAGGTCATCTCCGAAGCACATCTTCAGGTCCGAGGTGTGGTCATGGACAACGACTACGGCAGGCTCCTCGCCCAGATGCCCTAGAGATCCAAGCTCAGCATGACGACGGTCTTCTCGCCGCCACCGGTCTCCTGCTCGCCGACCTCTTCGAACCCGAACCTGTTGTGGAAGCGGAGGGATTGGTCATTGCGGGGTCGGGTGTTGACCTCGGCGCACAGTCGCGGGAAACGACCTCGGGCGTAGGCGACGAACTCCCGGTACAGGAACTGACCAATCCCCTGCCCGTGTGCCGCTGAGTCGACGACGATCCGGTCGACGTAGACGAACGAGTCGAACCGGTTGATGAACCAGGCCCAGTTCTCGGACTGGTAGCCGCAGTCGGGCGGGTACGCCAAGCCGATGAGGAAAGCCACCACCTCACCATCGAGCTCGACAACCGGAAACCACTCGGCGGTCTCCAGGAACCACTCGAGCTCGGCGTGGTCGACCAGGCTGACCGCGGGAACGGCCGCGGTGTTCAACTCGAGGACACGATCGAGATCGAAGGCGGCGACGTCCCGCAGGATCGGCTCGCTCATGATTGCCTCTCGGCCCGTGCGTGGGCCCGGCGGGCCAGGCCCGGGGCGTCGATCCATGCCATGAATTCATCGAGTCGATCGGCGGGTCCCTTCCATTCGAGCTCGTCGACGTTGCCGATGGTGGGGGCGTCCAACGCGATGGTGGCGATCCTGCGGAACAGCAGGGCATCTTCGAGCTGGGCCTGGAGGGTGGCGGCCAGCTTCGCCGACCCTCTCACCGTGACCTCCCATTGACCGGGCGCAGCCGGGATGTTCTCGATGTGTCCGTATTGGGCCAGGACGGTGGCGGCCGACTTGGCCCCCCAGCCGGGCAGTCCAGGGAAACCGTCGGCCGTGTCGCCCACCAGACCCAGATAGTCGGGAATGGACTCGGGGGGTACGCCGAACTTCTCGATGACCGCGGCCCGGTCGATACGGACCCGCTTGCGCCGGTCGTACTGTGTGATCCGACCGTCGACCACACACTGAGCCAGGTCCTTGTCGGGGGTGCAGATCAGTACCTCGTCGACCCGGGGATCAGCGGCCGCCACGTGGGCGGCGGCCCCCAAGGCGTCGTCGGCCTCGTACTCGATCATGGCGAAGACCTTCACGCCCAGGGCCTCGAGACAATCCTCGAGCAACTGGAACTGACCGGCCAGAACCGGTTCCAGGCCCTCACCGGTCTTGTAGCCCTCGTAGAGGTCGTTGCGGAAGGACTCGATCACATGGTCGGTGGCCACCCCGACATGGGTGGCGCCATCCTCGAGCATGCCCAACACCGACCCCACCACCCCACGGGTCGCCGCAACCTCACGGCCCTCACGATTCAGGTGGGACGGCACTCCGAAGTGGTGCCGGAACAGCTCGTAGGTTCCGTCGACCAGGTGGACGATCACCGGCCCACTCCCCGTTCGACGAAACGAGCTCGTAGCTTCGGCACCACCACGTCGAGCGAGTCGAGGCACACCTCACGACCCTCGAGCCAGCGATCGAGATTGCCTGGCGCCACCCGGTCGACCCGTTGTACCTCGCCGTCGGGGCAGGTGAGCTCGGCGTCGGAGCAGGCCAGGAATACCCGGCCCACGATGATGTTCCCCCAGGTCACGCCACCCAGGTCCTCCAGCTCCACACCGGTGATACCGGCCTCCTCAGCGAGCTCGCGCTGGGCCGACAGGAGCCAGCCCTCGCCCACCCCGCACACCCCGCCGAAGGCCACGTCCCAGTACGCCGGATGGACGTCCTTCCAGTCAGCCCGCTGGTGAACAACCAGTTCGCCGGCCGAGGTCACGACGGCCACATAGGTACACCGATGGCGGAGATCACCAGCTCGCATCTCCCGGCGGGTCACGACATCGAGCACCGAGCCGCCGACATCGACGATCTCGACCAGTTCGTCTCCCGGGTCAGCCACGGCCCCGACTGTAGGGTGAACGGGTGGCCAGCGGTCCCCTCCCCTTCGAGTTCCTCCAGTCGGCGTCCAAGGTCTCCGACCTCCCCGAATCCGAGATCGAGCTCGCGGTCGTGGGGCGGTCGAACGTCGGCAAGTCGTCGCTCCTGAACGCGATAGCGAACCGCAAGAACCTGGCCCGCACCTCGAAGACCCCGGGGGCCACCCGCCTCATCAATGTCTTCGAGTTCGAGAAGCGGCCCGGCCACTGGCTGGTCGACCTTCCCGGCTACGGCTACGCCAAGGTGCCCGAGCACGAGCGGGCCCGCTGGCAGCGCATGATCGAGGAGTACCTCACCAGCCGCGAGACCGTCACCAACGCCCTGGTCCTGATCGACGGTGAGGTGGGACCGACCAAGCTCGATCTGCAGACGGTGGAATGGCTCGAACACATCCAGCTCCCCGCCGTGTTCGTCGCCACCAAGATGGACAAGGTCAAGCCCTCCAAGAGCAAGGCCCGCCGCACCGAACTGGCCGAGAAGCTAGGAGTGGCCAAGGGTGAGATTCTCTGGGTCAGCGCGGCGAAGGGCACCGGGCTCGACGAGTTGCGGGCCGCCATCATGAAGCTCCTGGAGCTCGACGATTGATCAGGCGGCGAGGCTCCAGCGGAACGAGTGGACCTCGGCCTTGGTGATCCGGGTGGGGGCGGTCTGTTCGCAACCCACACAGCGGAACCACGCGACCGGGCCGAGCACGCCTTCGTCGATGCGCTCGATGCGGTCAGCCGTGACCTTCTGGTAAGTGCGGCAGCTGGTGCAGGTGCAGTGGGTCATGCCAACATTATCGGCCGTATGATGCAGGATCTGGCCCCAAAGATCGACCACTTCACGGCCTGATACAGTAGCTCTCACTGTGATCGACTCAATTGACCGCCGCATCATCCGTGAGCTCCAGAAGGACGGTCGCCAGACCAACCGGGAGATCGCCGAACAGGTCGGGCTCAGCCCCAACGCGACCGGCGTTCGGATCAAGCGACTGATCGACGGTGGCGTCATCACCGGCATCCACGCCCGCCTCGATCACGCCCAGGTCGGCCGCCCCCTGGAGGCACTGATCGAGTGCCACCTGAGCGGGTATCCCGACATGGATGAGGTGCTGGAGTTCTTCCGTCAGGACGACCGGATCATCGAGGCCTTCCACATCACCGGCAAGGTCGACTACATCCTGCGGGTGGCCGCCTCGTCCACCGACGACCTCCACGACCTCCTCCAGGAGATCGGCTACCGGCGTCGCTGGATGGACGACATCGAGACCCGACTGGTCCTCGAGCGAATCTGGGCCCAGGCCGAGGCCGGCGTCACCGTTTAGCCCACCCGCCTAGGCTCGCGGCCATGCTCGACGGTGTCCGCGTTCTCGACCTGACCCAGTACCTCTCCGGGCCCACCGCCACCCTGCTGCTGGCCGGGATGGGGGCCGAGGTCATCAAGATCGAGCCGGGACCCGGAGGCGATGCAGCCCGGCAACTGCCCATCGTCGAGGGCGACACCAGCTCGTACTTCGTTCAGCAGGGACGCGGCAAGCAGAGTGTGTGCCTCGACCTCGGCACCGACGAGGGCTGTCGCATCGTCGCCGAACTGGCCGGCGAGTGCGACGTGCTCGTCGAGAACTTCGGCCATGGTGTGCTCGAGAAGCGGGGCCTTGACCACACGGCCCTGCGGGCCACCCACCCCGAGCTCATCTACGCCTCGATCTCGGCCTTCGGACGAACGGGATCCATGGCCCATCTGCCCGGCTACGACCTGATCGGTCAGGCCTTCGGTGGCGCGGTCGCTCTCACCGGTGAACCCGACGGTTCACCCATCGCCAGCGCCGCGCCCATCGCCGACGTGGGCGCCGGTTACATGGCGTTCGCCGCCATCGGCCACGCCCTGTTCGACCGCACCCGCACCGGGCAGGGCTGCTGGCTCGACGTGTCGATGGTCGAGTCGGTCTTCATGATGCACCCCTTCCAGATCCAGGGGCCCAGCGTCACCGAAGGAGCCAAACGGCTCCGCCGATCGGGCCGCCACTTCGGTTCGGTACCTCCGGCCGGCACCTACAAAGGGCCCGAGGGTTGGTTGGTCCTCCAGGTGCTGGCTCCCCAGTGGAAGCGGCTGTGTGAGGCCGCCGCCTCGATCGACCTCGCGGCCGACGACCGGTTCACCACCCAACGGGGCCGGGCCGACAACCGCGACGACCTGGTCGAGATGATCGAGAACTGGATGCAGACCTTCCCCTCCGACCAGGCCCTCATGGATCACCTCGAAGCCCACCGGGTCCCCGCCGGTCGGGTTCTCGATCCGGCCGATGCCCACCAGGTCGACTGGTTCTGGGAGCGGGGGGCGATTGCCGAAGTCCAGGACCCCACCTTCGGCACGGTCCGGGTGCCGGGCTTCCCCATCCATGTCGACGGCGAGGTCCTCGACCCCAGCCGGCCGGTGCCCGGCCTGGGTGAGCACGGCGACGCCGTCCTGGGCGACGTCCTCGGCTATGACTCGGCGCGGATCGGCCAGCTGCGGTCGGACGGCATCCTCCTCGGGGGAGGCCGGTAGGCGTCATGCGTCGCCTGGCCATGGTCGCCGGATCGGCCACACTGGGCATCCTGGCCCTGGTCCTGCTGATAGTGCAGGTCGAAGTCGGCGATCCGGCCCGGTCCTGTGGATCGGCCTTCGACTCGGTCACCGGCCGCACCGGGTGGGCCGACTGGTGGGCCCTGGACCTCGAGGACCCTACGGCCGGCGAAACCCTCCCTCGCTCGAACGGGTGTCCCGACGCGGTCAACCGCCCCATCATCGGCGCCGGTGTGGCGGTCGCGGCTGGGGCCGTTCTCGGCGTGATGGCTCGACGGGAACGGATCGGGGCCACCAACCAGGCATCAGATCTGGACCGTCTCGCCACCGTGATCATGACCGGGGGCGGCGTGCTGACCATCGGGGGACTGGCGGCCATCATCGTGTTGGTGGCCGACCCCGACTCCACCCTGTTCATCTATGTGGGTCGCGGCGTGGTGGCCCTCATCGGCCTCATCGCGCTCGTTCCCGCCTTGGGTTTGTGGGCGGCCGGGTACGCCCTGCGCCTGATCGCTCGCCGCCTCGACCAATGAACCGGCTCACCCCACTTGCACTGGTGGCGATGGTGGCGGCGGGCTGCGCGAGCACCCCTCCGTCGACCATCCTCGACCACCCGTCCCGCTACCGCGAGCCAGTCGCCCTCCCCGCCCCGGACACGGCGGGCAACGTTCCCCTCGAGGAGGTCATCATGCAACGACGGTCGACCCGCGACTACGCCGACACCCCCCTCACCACCGAGCAGATCAGCCAGCTCCTCTGGGCCGGCCAGGGCATCACCGACGAGTCCCAGAACTACCGGGCCGCCCCCTCGGCCGGGGCCCTGTACCCCCTCGAGCTCTACGTCATCACGGCCGACGAAGTGATGCACTACCTCCCCGACGGCCACCAGATCGAGATCCGAACCGACAGTCGCCCGGCCACCGAGCTGAGGGCCGCCGCCCTCGACCAGCCGGCCGTCGGCCAGGCACCGGCGGTGATCGTCGTGGCCGCCGTCGAGTCACGAACCCAGGCCAAATACGGAGGCATCGGGAGTCGGCTGGTTGACCGCGAGGCCGGCCACGCCGCGCAGAACGTCCTACTTCAGGCCGTAGCTCTGGACCTGGCGGCCGTGCCGATCGGAGGGCTCGACCCACCCCTGGTCGAAGACCTCCTGGCCCTGCCGCCCGACCACGAGGTGCTCTACCTCATCCCGGTGGGCTCACCGCTTCCAGGCGGGTCTCGCTGAGGATCCGTTCGACCGCCGCGGGGGCGCACAGCTCGGTCCCCGGAGTCAGCGCGGTCGCGGTACCGGCCGCCACCCCGAGACGAACCGCCTCGACCAGCGACTGGCCCCGGCCGAGGCCCAGCGCCAACCCGCCCACCATGCTGTCGCCCGCGCCCACGGTGCTGACCGGCTGGATCGCCGGCGGGCGTACCCGGGTGGCGGGACCGTCCCGCTCGACCAGTAGAGCCCCGTGGGGCCCCAGCGACACAACGACGGCCCGCCCGTGCCCCAGCTCGAGGGCTCGGCGGGCAGCAGACTCCTGGTCGCGTTCGAGGTCGATGGGCAGCCCGAGCACACCTGCCAGCTCGCGAAGGTTGGGCTTCACCACCTCGTAGGTGCCGGCCAGGACCGAGTGGAGAGTCTCACCGGCACAGTCGACGATGACACGCGCCCCCCGTTGGGTGACTTGCTCGGCCAGCGTCGCGTAGGTATCGGACGGAGGGCCGGGCGGCAGGCTCCCGCTGAGCACCATCCAGTCGCCCTTCCCTATCCCGCCGACCACTGCGCCGATCACCGCCTGCCACTCGGCCCGATCGAGCTCGGGCCCCGGGAGCACGAACCGGAACTCGTCCTGCGATGCCACCTCGCGCACGGTGAAGCTCTGACGGGTCTCGCCGGCAATCGGTACCGCCACCAGATCGATGTCCGCCGCCGCCAGCGCCTGGGCGATCCGGATCCCGGTACCGCCCCCGAGCGGGGTGACGAGCCGGACGTCGGCTCCCAGCCGCTGCACCACGCGGGCCACGTTCACGCCACCACCGCCGGGCTCCACCAGGGGCGGCGCACACCTCAGCTTGGCCGTGGGCCGCACCTGGTCGACCGTGGTACCTATGTCGAGCGCCGGGTTGAGGGTCACTGAGATCACTGTCACCCCACCAGCATGGCTCAGTTGGAGGGATCGGCACGGCAACCTGGTGTTACCGCGCGGGCCCGCCGACCCGATGGAGCCGTCACCTTCTCATGAGCGAGAGTGAGCCAGAGATCGAATGCACGGCCATCGGGTTCAGCCCCGAGGACGAGCGCAACAAGCTCATGGTCCCGCCGTGCGACTGCCCGCGCTGTCGGCCCGAAGCGCTACCTGACGACGAGCGGGGCATGTGGCTGAGGGTCAGCGGCCGTCGTCAGCGCCTACGGGTCGAGGACCTCGAGCTCAGTCGGCGGGGCCGCCACCTACTGGGCTAGCTCGACGTGCTGGTTGGCCGTCCACCTCACCGCAACCAGACCGATCACCCCGGCCGCGACGAAGCCCCAGGCCATGGGTGTGACGGTGCTCGTTGAGTCGATGCGCCCGTCGATGAGCGAACCGAGGATGGCGCCCGCGGCCATCGACACCGCTCCCAGCACCGCGGCCGCGAGGCCGGCAATGTCGCCGAGGGGCTCCATGGCCATGGCGTTGAGGTTGGGAATGAACACGAGGTGGAACGAGAGGGTGACGGTGAGAGCCGGTATGAACAGCCAGAACGTCGATCGCCCGTCGTTCATCAGGGCGATGGCCAGGGTGACGAAGGTGACCGGCACGTAGGCGATGTACGAGACCCACACCACCTTGCGCATGCCGAACAGGCCGACCAGCCGGCCGTTGGACAGCGAGACGGCACCATTGGTGATGCCCACTGCGGCAAACACCGCGGGGAACTGCTCGGGCCGGCCGTAGATGTCGCCGACGATCAACTCGGAACTGGCCAGAAACGATGTGAACGGCCCCATTCCCACGATCATGGCGATGAGCGGGCCCACGGTGGCCGGGGTCCGCAGGATGCGACCGAAGGCGGAGGCGAGCCGGCCCAACCGGATGGGCACCCGTCTCTCGGCCGGCAGGGTCTCACCCAGGCGCAGCACCCACAGGGCGACAACCCCGCAGTAGACCAACGACGCCCAGAACACCCAACGCCACGGGGCCACCGCCACGATGGCCGCGCCGATGGCGGGCGCGACAATTGGCACCAGTAGGAAGACAGCCATCACGAAGGCCATGACCCGGGCCATGGCGTCACCGGAGTGGAGGTCGCGCACGATGGCCATGGCCACCACCCGCACACAGGCGGCGCCGATCCCCCAGAAGGCCCGGGCCGCGAGCAGCACCCCCAGCGACGGGGCCAGGGCCGACGCCACCGCACCCAGGCTGTAGAGGGCGAAGCCGACGTACAGCACGGGGCGACGGCCGAAGCGGTCGGTGACCGGCCCCCACAAGAGCTGGGCCACCGCCATGCCCAGAAAGTAGGTGGTGATTATCCGGGCGGTCGCGTTCGAGTCGGCCCCGAGGTCGAAGGCGGTGCGGATGTTGTCGAACGCAGGCAGGGCGAGGTCGATGGCCACGGCGTTGAGGGCCATGACCGACGACATCAGGACAATGAACTCGCGTTCGCCCAGGGAGCGGGACCGGTCAGCCATGCCGGGCGCACGATACCCGGGACGACCTGCTCGGCTACCTTCCGAGGATGGGATCGACCTTCGCTTCAGATGCTCTGGCCGGATGAACTGCGGTGGTGACCGGGGCCAGCCGAGGGATCGGCCCGAGCCCTTGACGCCGCTGGGGCCCGGGTGGTGCTGAGCGGCCGGACGGTCAAGGACCTCTCCCAGCCCCAGTCGGGCACCGCCCTGGCCGAAGCCGTGCTCCAGGTCGTGGACGGGATCGACATCCTGGTCAACAACGCCGGCATCCCCATGCGTCGCACCCCCGAGGTACTCACCGAGGAAGATGTCGACGACGTCTTCTCGATCAATGTGCGGTCCCTGGTGATGCTGAGCCTCGGCCTCGGGCCCTCGATGAGGGAACGGGGAGGCGGGTCGATCGTCAACATCTCGTCGGTGGCCGGCCTGGTGGGCCCCCTCGGCCGGGTCGCCTATGCCGTCGACGCCATGACGCGGGCCCTGGCCGCCGACTGGGGCCACCACAACACCCGGGTCAACTCGATCGCTCCCGGCATCATCACCACCGCCATCTGGGAGGAGAGCCGCAACACCATCCCCGGCCTGATCGAGACGATCGCCGTGGACGGCGGCAAGCCCGAGTTCCACGAAGACGACGACTGATGCAGTTCGGTCTGGCCTCGGTGTTCCAGAGATACGACGTGTCTCACGAGCAACACGGCCAGATCCTGCTGGGTCTGACCACACACAAGGGATGGGCTGATGACAAGCACCCCAACAACCGACCCCCGCTGGATTCCCGACACCGAACGCGATCCGAAGACACCGTTCTGGACGCGAGCCAACGCAGGCGAGGTGCTGCCCGACCCGCCCAGTCCAGCCGGCTGGGAGCTGGTCTGGGACGACGGTGGCACAATGGCCGGCTGGCGTGACTGTGCGATCAACCGGCTCGGCGTCGACGAGGACGAGCTGATCGACGACCCCAACGTGTCCGGATTCGTCGGGCTGATCGGCGGGTACGCCTACCTGGATCCGGGTGTGGGCCGAGCGCACGCCAGGCATGACCGCGGCCGACATGGACGCCGCCTACTTCGGCGATCACCCCGACGTGCCGGCCTATGTCCCCGAGCCCTGGCACGAGAACCCCCGCACCAGCCAGGTCATGGAGGGCTGGCTGGCCTGGGTGATGGGCAGCCTCGACCAGTCCGAGCTCGAAACCCAGCGTCTCGAGGCCCGAGCCGCCCGTGACAGCCGTCCCGATCTGACTGCCCTGTCCGACGCCGAGCTTCTCGACCCCTGCGACGAGATGAGGCCGATGTGTCGGTCGATGTTCGACATGCACATCAACCAGAGCGGCGCCGCCTCCATCGGCCCGGGCGCCATGTGGGATCTGTCGCGGCAGGTCCGCGCCGACGCCGATCTCGCCTCCCGCTTCGACGGTGGCCCCGGCATTCACGCCCGTTTGTTGGCCGCAGGCGGTTCCGCGGAACCGTTTCTGGCCGGATACGCCGAATTCCTGGCCGAGTTCGGGTCACGCGGTCCCAACGAGTGGGACATTCTCGCCGATACCTGGGAGACCAACCCGGATCTGGCCCTGGCCTTCATCGACCTGATGCGTCAGCAGCCCGACGACCAGAACCCCTCCGCCGAGAACGCGGCCCGCCAGGCCGAACGCCTCCAGCTCACCGACGAGATCGCGGGAAGGCTCGAGGCCGACGCCACCTTCGTCGCCGGCCGCGAGCGTTCGAAGACCAACATCATCAGGGTCATCAACGAGTCCCGGATGGCCTTGCGGGAGCTGGGCCGGCGGGCCGTCGACGGGGGTCAGCTCGACGATCCCCGCGACGCCTGCATGCTCTTCGCCGACGAGCTGAGAGCCCTGGCGGCCGGCAACCTGGCCGATGCCCGCGAGACCGTGGCCCAACGACAGCGCCAGTACGAGGACCTGCAGGCCCTCGAACCTCCGTTCATCATCAACGGAGAGCCGCCGCCCCAGTCGGAGTGGGCCCGCAAGGGTGACCGAACCGTCGTCGAGCTGGTGGCCGGCGAAACCCTGCAGGGTGTCCTGGCACCTACCGGGGCCGGGCCCGGGTTGTCCTCGACCCGTCTGACCCCTTCGCCCTCGAACCCGGCGATGTGCTCATCGCCCCCCACACCGACCCGGCCTGGACACCGTTGTTCGTGCCGGCCGGCGCGGTGATTGTCGACGTCGGGGCCGCCTTGAGCCACCGTCTGCATCCCCGACGGTGCCATGGTCTAGCCCTCACGAGTGCCGCCCTCCACAGTAGAACCCGGGCCGGGCCTACCGGCGAGACGAACCGAAGCCCCGGACGGTTCCGCGGAACCGCTCCTTGTGGGCGATGATGGGCCCATGAACCTCACCATGATCGGCGTTGGCAACCTGATGGAGGTCATCTGGCCAATCATCAGCCGGGTGGTCGGGGGTGACGACGTGGCCGACCGCCTCCTCGGGGTCACCGCCGACGAGGCCGACATCCCCCGTAAGGAAGCTCTCTTCGGTTTCCCCATGGTCCTGAACGACAATCTCGGCGCCCTCCGCCGCAACCACCCCGACCTGATCATGTTCTCACCACCCCCGACGGTGGCCCCCGACCTGATCGAGACCGTCCTGCGCCCCTACTACGACGAGCGCCGGGCCAAGGGGGGCCCCCTCCCCGAGCTGTACGCCTTCCCGCCCGTGCCCCTGGGCCAGGCCTACCTCGATGCCCTGGGCGACGACGTGCTGGTGGTCAACATGATCCCCAACAACGTCACCCAGATCGCCGGCCACCCCGTGGTCGACGAGGGCCACTACGCCGTCACCTACGCCTCACGGTGGCCCGCCGATCGGGTGGCCGCCCTCCAGGACCTGTTTGCCGGTCAGGGGGCCTACGTCGAGCTCGAGCCTCACCAGATCGTGCCCATGCTCGGTGGGCTGTGCGTGATCGGCTCTCTGTGGCACGCCCTTCCGGTCGTGGCCGACCAGCTCGGCATGGACCACAACGAGATGGGTGGGCATCTCCGGGTATTCGCCCGTGGTGACCGCCCCGAGCTCGACCTCCCCCAGGCCGGCTTCCTGACCTCGATGGCCCGGGCCTGGCACGACGGCATCACCCAGTACTACGCCGAGACCGACATCGCCCCCGAGGCGGCCCAAATCTTCACCGAGCGCCACCTGGACCTCGTGCTCCACACCGCCCAGGCCGAGACCCGATCGGTCCTCGACGATCTGGCCGTAGGTGCGGCCACCAAGGGAGGCGTACTCGAGCGCGGCATCCGGTGCGCGCAGGAAGAGCTACTCCCTGCCCTGGCTGCGGGCGACGACGCCGACTGGGACGAGATCACCGCCCTGGTCACCGCCGCGGCCCACACCGTTCGTGAGCATGGGGCAACCCTGGCCGGCTAGGGCTAGGCGGCCACAGACGGTTCCGCGGAACCGTCTTGCTCAGCTTGGTTGCGCCTCCACTCCTGGGCGTCGAGAATCACTCCGACCGCATAGTGGAGGTCAAGCTTCTCGCCGCCCCACCAGGCCTTCAGCGCTTCGAGGTCATCGGGCGCAGCCTCGGCGATCTGAGCCACGCTCCCCCTCAACTGACCGATGGTGGCCACCTGACCGTCGGATCCGATGAAGTCGTGCTGGCCGGCCTTGCCGCGGACCGACCACCCACCCTCGTGAACCAGGCGGTGGTGAAACGGGCACAACAGGAGCAGGTTGTCGAGATCAGTGGAACCCCCGTTGGTCCAGTGGACGATGTGGTGGGCGTGGAGGCGGCGGGTGGTCGAGCAGTCGGGGAACTGGCAATGGTGATGGTCTCGGCGCTCGAGTCGACGGCGCAGCCATCGGGGGACCACCCGGGATTTCCGGCCGACGCCGAGGGGGTCCCCGTCGTCGCCGCGCACCACGGCCCGAATGGCGGCATCGCAGGACGAGCGGCGGGCCACCTCGCGCGACAGCCATGCTCCACCGGTCGAGCAGTGCACGACGCCGGACTCGTCGTCGAGGAGGGCCTCGACGTCGACCTCGATGTCGAGCTCGACCGGATCGGAGTGGGTGCGGTCGGCCAGGCCACCCAGCAACTCGACGGCGGCGTCGGACTTGATGGCCGGCCAACCACCAAGATGCTCGATGCGCTGGGCCCGCCCGAGGTCTTCGAGTTCACCCGCGCAGTCGGCCAGCAGTACGTCAGCGTGGTGGCTGACACTCTTGATGACCCGCTCGGCATCATCGACGGTGACCCGAATGGTGATCTCAACCGTGCCGTCGCCTCGGTTGTGGGTCGAGAAGCGGCGCTGGGCCCATCCCTGGTTGGCCTGGGCCTCCTCCTTGCGGCGCAGGGCACTCACGCATCCGCCCACGATCCGGTCGAGGTGGGCGGCAGTGGCCTCTCGGGCCAGGGCGAGCAGGTCTTCCTGGTCGAGAGGGGTGGCGATGCGGGTGAGGGCCCGGACCTTCGAGAACGACAGCTCGCCTCTTCGAAATGCGTCCCCTATCAGGGGCAAGTCTTCGAGGGCCCGGGCCACCCGAACATGGTCGCGGCCGGTTCTGAGTGACATCCCGCACTTCCACGACAACCAGTGGGCCGCCGATCGGCACTCCCACTGCTCCCAGCCGTTGCGCCGGTCGTAGGCGGCCAACCAGTCCAGCCATCGGGCCGTTGCCGCCGCCAGATTGCCCGCCCACCCGATGAGCTGGGATTCGAGCTCATCGAAGGGGAGGTCGTCGAGGTTCCGATTGTCATTCTCGCCATGATCGAACATGCGTTCGAGCCTAGGAAGGGAGAGTGACAATGATCCCTCAGCCGAACAGGCGGGCCTTGAAGCGGCGCATGCCGCGGAGCCAGCGGTCGTAGTCGGTGGCCTTGCGCTCGAAGTAGGTGGTGACCTCGGGGTGGGGCAGGACCAGGAACCGTTCTTCACGCATGGCGTCGATGCAGTCCTGAGCGACGTCGTCGGGATCGAGGATGCCGTCGCCGGCGGCCTGACGACCCTCTTTGTCTTCGGCCGTGAACCCTCCGAGGATGTTGGTGGCCACCGCCTGGGGGCACAGTACCGAGACGCCGATGCCCTCATCACCGTGGTTGATGAGCAGCCACTCGGCGAAGGCCACCGCACCATGCTTCGAGACCGCGTACGGGCCCGAGTCGATCTGGGTGAGCAGCCCGGCAGCCGAGGCGGTGTTGAGGATGTAGCCCCCACCCCTCTCGATCATCCCTGGTAGTACGGCCCGGGCCGCGGCCAGGTGTGACCAGACGTGCACGGCCATCATGCGCTGCCACTCGTCGGTGGGGATCTCGAGCCCACCCCGCAAGCCGTAGCCGGCGTTGGAGACGAACACGTCGATGCCGCCGTGCTCGGCTTCGACCTCGGCGACCAGGGCCTCGATGGCCTTCTCGTCGGACACATCGAGCCCGACGCCCCGAGAGGTGACGTTCAAGGCGGAGGCGGTCTCCTCGGCGTTGGCGCCGTTGAGGTCGACACATATGACGACCTTGGCGTCCTCGTTGGCGAAGGCGTGGGCGAGCGAGCGACCAATGCCCGAACCGGCGCCAGTGATGACGGTGACCTTGTCAGCGAGTTCCATGCCCGGGATCGTACGGGAGATCAGCTCCCCAGGCAGATGGGACCGACGGTCTCGGAGATCCGGCCGCCGCGCACGCTCCGGACCTCGACGCACGGTGTCTCGTCGCTCGCCACTTCAAGAGTCGCGGGACTGGTCTCGAAGGTCAGGGCCGGGTCGTTCTCGTGGCCGGCATCAACCCTGACGACCTCGAGGACAGTGTCGGGTTCAACTCCCCAGGTGAGGACCGCTCCCCCGGGGCCCCGGTCGAGAGTCAGGCCGCTCGGCGGTGCGACCAAATCGAAGAAGTCGTCGTCGCCGCCGGGTTGAGCAGAGGTCGGTGACGGTTCCGCGGAACCGTCTTGGCCACTCAGGGCGGCCACGAGGCCGAAGCCGATCACGGCCACCGCGGCTACACCAAGGACCACGGGTCGGACCCACGCGGGGACGGGCCCCGACGGCTCCTCAGCGGCGACCGGCCCTCGATAGGGGCCGGATTCGACGACCGCCGACCCTGACTCGTCGACGATCACCATCGTGGTCACCGGCCAACCCCCATCGCTCTCGATCTGTTGGAGGGCACGCCCAAATTCGAGGGCCGAGGGCCACCGCTCGGCCGGAGCCTTGGCCATGGCCCGTGCCACTACGTCGTAGAGACCCGAGGGAACGTCATCCCGCTCGAATTCGGGCACGGGATCATTGACGTGGCGAGCCACCCTGGCCCGGTCGCGCTCGCGGGATCCCCCCAGCGACTCCTCGACCGGGAAAGGAACCGACCCGGAAACGAGGTGGTAAAGGGTGGCACCCAGCGAATACAGGTCGGACTGTTGGGTGGCAGCGCCGAACTCGTAGGTCTCGGGTGGGCTGTAGTCGAACGACCAGCCCCCAACGGTGCGCTGAGAGCGGTCGCCGGTAACGGTCGAGATGCCGAAGTCACCGAGAGCGGGCTCACCGGCTGAGGAAGCGAAGACGTTCTTGGGCTTGATGTCGAGATGGAGAATGCCGGCGTCGTGCACCGTTTGAAGAGCGCCGCACAGCCGGACACCCACTGAAAGAGCGTCGCGAACGCTGAGTTGGCCGCCTTCCTTCAGCCTCTGCCCATAGTCGCCGCGATACAGCTCCATCGCGATGCAGGGCTGGCCGTCGGACGCGAAAGCGGCATCGAAAACGGTGACGATGGCGGGGTGGGTGGAGAGCAGGCCCATGATCTGAGCCTCGGCCTCGAACCGGGCCCGGAGGTTCTCGTCGTCGATCCGTACATCGAGCGCCTTGATCGCCACCTCGCGGCCCAGGCGGTCCTGCACCCCTACGTAGACGGTCGAGAATCCACCCCGTTCGAGGACTCGGAGATCGCTGAATCCGGAGAGGATCATGGCTGTTGGGGACTCATCCCCATTTCACTCACCGCGGTCATAGCGTACTCTCACTCGGGAGGCGGGAACGAGAAAGCATGGCGGCACAAACGCGGGCACGGGCGGGTCTGAACCTCACCACTGGTGTGGCGGTACTCGTCGTGCTCATCACCATAGTGGCCCTTGCCATCCGGGCCGATGGTCGCACTGAGAGTCGGTCAACGTCCAATGACGGGGGAGCATGGCTACTCAACCGCGACGCCGGGGTCATCGGGCATGTGAATCGAGCGGTCGGTGAGATCACCGGCGTGGCGCGCGTCTCCAGCCCACGCGCCCAGTTCGATGTCGATCAGGCCACCGGTCTGATCATCGTGCACGACCAGACGGCCAGCGAAGTTCACGTCGTCGACGACGTCACCCACCTGAGCACCGCGACCGTGCAAGTGCCGATGGGTTCCGAACTACTGCTCGCGGGTTCCGACGTGGTGGTCTACTCCGTCGAACCGTTCTCGGTGTGGCGAGTCGATGCCACCACCTTCGCCACCCTCGAAAGAGTCGACATCGAGCACCCCGTCGTCGAAGTGACCGACCCCGACCATGCCCGGGGTGCGCTCGTGGAGACCAGCCCCGACGGTCGAGTGGCCGTATTCCAACCGGCCCTCGATCGCCTGACCATCGTTCTCCCCGACGGCAGCATCGAGGTAGCCGAAGACCTCACGGTCGACGCCGACCATCTCGCCCTTACGTCTGACACCACCGTCCTGGCCGGCGAGAGCCTCCACCTGGTCAGTGGTGGCAGCCTCACCACTATCGCCCTCCCCACCCCCGCCCTCCGACTCCAACAGAGTGGTCCCGCCGGCATCACCGCCGTGCTCGACAGCGGATCTGTCGTCACCATCGATCGGGTGACCCACACCATCACCGAGGTCATGACCCTCCCAGGATCCGACCCCCTGCGTCCTCTCGTCCACGGGGGCTGCGTTCACGCCGTGACGACCTCTCCGCCTCGCTACCACTCGAGCTGCGGCGCCGACCAGGCCTTGACCGGGGCCGGTGACGAGCTCCGCCTCCGGCTGGTCAACGGCTGGGTCTGGATCAACGATGTCCGCAACGGAACCACCTGGATGACCGGTGAGGAAGAGCGCCTCGACCGCATCGACGACTGGGGTGCGGCCCTGTCGGAGAACCGCGGTGATACTGACAACACAGCCGACGACGAGAGTGGCGTCGAGCAGCGCCGCGAGAGCCCCGACAACGCCGACGCCGATCTGGTCAAGGCCGACGAGATCGACGAGGACGGCGAGAACGACGATCCGGTGGCAAGCGACGACGTGGCCGCGGCCCGGGTCGATCAGCCGGTGGTCATCTCGGTTCTCGACAACGATCTCGACCCCGACGGCGACATCCTGGCCATCGACTCGGTGGGCGATGTGTCGCATGCCGGCGCCAGCGTGGTCGTGACTCCTCGACGCGACCAGGTCCAGGTCATTCCACCGGTTGGTTTCACCGGCACCCTCACCTTCTCGTACACGATCTCCGACGGCCGGGGCGCGTCCGATACCGCCCGCGTCGCGGTCGACGTTGCCCCGGTCGACGTCGAGCAGAACCGTGCACCTACCCCCACCACCGACGTCGTGTCCACACGGGCGGGCACCACCGCCACCGTGAACGTGCTCGACAACGATTCGGACCCCGACGGCGACTCACTTGTTCTCGAGACGGTGGATGCCCCGCAGGGAACCGTGGCGTTCGACCCGTCGGGCCAGGTCTCCTACACCCCCGACCTGAGTTCCCGCGAGGGCACAATCACCTTGACCTATCTGGTGAGCGACGACTTCGGCGCCACCGCCACCGGCTCCATCCGCGTGGCCGTCCGCCTCCCCGACTCGAACAACGACCCCGACGCCCGCAATGACGTCGCGGTAGCCGCTGTGGGCCGGCCCCTCGTATTGGACATTCTCGCCAACGACACCGACCCTGATGGTGACGCGTTGATCGTCAACCAGGTCCCCGACCTGCAGACTCCCGAGAGTGGGATCGTCGACGTGCGGATCAGCCCCGACGGCGAATTCGTGTTCCTCCCTGACACGCCCGGCACCCATGTGTTCCGCTATGTCGTTTCCGATGGGGCTGCAACCGATGTCGCCCAAATCCGGGTCGAGGTCACCGAACCCCAAGACAACCGGCCTCCTGTGGCGGTACGCGATGACATCATCATCCCGGCCGGCGCTACCCGGGTCGCCGACGTGCTCGCCAACGACGGCGACCCCGATGGCGACGTCATCGGCATCGCCGAATGGATTCCGGTCGAGGGCCTGGTCATCGAAGAGCTGCCAGGCATCGGATTCCGGATCTCGGTCGATCCTGCCGCTCCGCCCCGCCTCCGCTTCACCTACACCATCTCCGATGGGCTCAGCGATCCGGTCGCCACCCAGGTGGTCGTGGCCGTCAGCGATCTCGCTCAGGCCGACCAGCCTCCCCTGGCCCGGGCCGATGTCATCGAGGTCAGGCCGGGCCAGACCACGACCATCCCGGTCCTGACCAACGACCTGGACCCCGAGGGCGGTTCACTCCATCTGGTGGGGCCGCCGGCGGAGCTGGGGGAGGGCAGTCTCACCTTGGCCCCCGACGGCCAGTCCCTCGAGATCACTCTCCACCCCGATGTCCGTTTCGGGTTCACCTTCCCGTACGACGTCGCCGACGAGGGCGGCAACCGGGCAGGCACTGTTGTCGAGGTACGTATCGTGCCTCCGGGCCAGCCCAACCGACCACCGATCGCCCGACCCGATGCGGTGTCGATGCTGGTCGACCAAGTCATTCAGATCGCCGTGGCCGACAACGACAGCGACCCCGACGGCGACGCGGTCCGCGTCCAGTCGCTCGCCGTGCAGCCCGTCAACGGTCGCGCCACCCTCACTGAGGACGGGACCGTTGAGTTCGAGCCCCACAATGGGTTCACCGGCACCGAGCGACTCCAGTACGTGCTCGTCGATGCCCGCGGGGCTACCACCCTCGGTGAGGTGCTGATCGGCGTTCTGCCCCCGGCCCGGGTCAACCGTCCTCCCGTCGCGGTGGACGACACCTCCTTTCTGCCCATCGAGGTGGATACGCCCTCAGTCGAGCTCAACGTGCTGGCCAACGACAACGACCCCGACGGTGATCCCATCAATGTGACTTCCACCAGCGGTGTAGGGCACGGAACCGTGCGCCGGGGCGGCAGGGGTGACCGGGTTGTCTACACCCCTCCGACCGAACTTCCGGCCGGAGTCCAGGAGTCGGAGGTGTCGTTCAGCTACGAGATCGACGACGGCAACGGCCAGACCGACACGGCCACGGTCACCCTCACTCTCGTGGCCCGGGCCGAACCCCAACCTCCGGTCGCGGCGAACGATACGGCCGGACCCTGGCGCGAGGGTCAGACCGGTGGGGTCGACGTCCTTGTGAACGACATCGATCCTGATACGCCCACCAGCGCGCTGAGGGTCACGTCCACCGATCCGGCGGTGACTGTGGTGGGCAACCAGCTCCAGCTCACAGCTGGGCCCGAGACCAGCCAGCATCGCTATCGGGTGACCGACCCCGACGGATTGAGCGCCGAGGCCATCGTCACCCTCGTCGTGGTCGAGAATCAGGCGCCGGTTCCGGCCGCCACCACCATCGAGACCCGCCACCAGACCCCCGTCACGATCGATCTGCACACCCTCGCGACCGATCCCGACGGTGACCCCCTACTCATCTCTTGCTGCGACTCGGTGACCGGCGGTTCGGTGCAGGTCGTCGATGGCCCGGGCCCTGACCTACTCAGCATCGAGTTCACCCCCGATCCCACCTTCGAGGGCGCGGCGTCGGTGGTCTTCAGGGTCGACGACGAGCGAGGTCACATTGTGGCCGGCAGCGTGACCATCTCGGTCCTGCCCCCGGAGAACCGGCCGCCTACCGCCTCCGATGCGGCCCGCACGGTCGAGGGCGGCAACTCGATAACCGTCGACTTGGCCGGTCTGGTCGATGACGCCGACCTCGGCCGTGGCGACTCACTGAGCTTCGGCATCGGTGCCCCGGACTTCGGCGAGGTGACATTGAGTCGCGCCGGGTCGGTGGTCACCGTCGCGGCGACGCTCGACAGCCTGGGCTCTGACCGGTTCTCGTACACCGTGACCGACCAGGGCGGCCTGAGCACCGGCGGTCAGGTCGATCTGTCGGTCGTGGCCCCGAATGATCCGGCCCCTGAGGCTCGGGCCGACCGGGTCCGCACCATGCAGGGTGTCGCCGTCGACATCCCCATCACCACCAACGACATCTTCCATGTCGGTGGCGGGCTGACCGTGGCCAGCATGGGTCTCTCCGCCGACGGCACCGTGACCCTGCTCCCCGACGGCCAGACGGCGCGGTTCACCCCCGACAACGCCTTCTTCGGTACGGCCACATTCACCTACCAAGTCGAGGACGGGCGCCGGAACGCGACGTACACCGACACCGGTGTCGTGACCATCGACGTAGTGGGTCGTCCCGATCTGTCGACGGCACCCGTTGCGGTGGCGGACTCCCGGACGGCCACCGTGACCTGGACCGCACCCCAGAGCAATGGGGCGCCGGTCGACAACTACATCGTCGAGGACGACCAGGGCGGATCGCTTGAACTGGAGACGGCGTCTACCAGCCAGCGATTCGATGCTCTGACCAACGGCACCGCCTATCGATTCCGCATCCGGGCCCACAACGAGGCCGGTTGGGGTGAGTTCAGTGATTGGTCGCAGCCCGTGACCCCCGATATCGAGCCGGGCCGCCCGGCCACGCCCACCGTGGGGTTTGACGATGGAGCGCTCACTGTCACCTGGGCCGAACCCCTCAACGAGGGGACCGCCATCACCAACTACACCCTCGAGATCGGGGGTGGGGCCAGCACTTCGATCCAGCTGGGCGCGATCACGTCGTACCGCTGGACCGGGCTGACGAATGGCACCGAGTACCAGTTCCGGGTGACCGCCACCAACAGCAAGGGCGATTCGGCACCTTCGGCCTGGTCGGCGTCCGAGCACCCCCTCGGCCCCCCGGCTGCCCCAGCCCAGCCCGCAGCAGTCCGCGGTGACCGCCTCGTCGACATCACCTGGCCCGCCCCCAACGACAACGGCGACCCCATCTCGATCTACGAGATCCAGCGTGAGGGCACGGTGAACTGGGCGCCGGTGCCTCCCCAGGGCGCATCGACCACGTACCGCTGGTCCGATCTGACCAACGGCCAGCCGGCCCGCTTCCGGGTTCGGGCCTCGAACCGGGCGGCAATTCCTGGTCCCCCCAGTGCCTGGTCGGATGCGGTGGTGCCGTGCGCCGCACCTGACTCACCGGGTGCACCCACGGCAACTCGTGGCGACAGTCAGGTCAGGCTCACATGGACGGCCCCCAACAGCCAAGGCTGTTCGATCCTGCGCTACGAGATCAGCAACGGAGTCACCACCCAGACCGTCACGGGAGCCACCGCTCACACCTTCACCGGACTCACCAATGGCACCACGTACTCCTTCACCATGGTCGCGGTGAACGAGGTCGGGACCAGCGGCAGTGGGCCGGCCTCGAGCCCCGCCACCCCGGCCGGGGCTCCGTTCGCCGTCGCCCTGTCGCCGGCTGGTCAGAGCTCCCCCGGCGCCGTTGATCTGAACTGGTCGGCCCCCAACGACAACGGCGATCCGATCACCGAGTACGAGGTGTCGGTGAACGGCAGCGCCTGGTCGGCGGTCGGATCCAGCACGTCCATCAGTCTTCCCGGGCTCCAGGACGCCACGGCCTACAGCTTCCGGGCGAGAGCCGTGAACTCGGTCGGCGCCGGCGGGGCGAGCAACTCGGTCGGCCTGACCACCTGGGGCGTGCCGGGGCAGCCCGCGGCCCCCACCGTGTCGGCTGGCAACGGGTTCATCGATGTCTCGTGGACAGCACCACCAGCCAACGGCAGTGCCATCACCGGCTATCGGGTCTCGGGGAGTCCCGGTGTCGCGATCGATCTCGGCCCCGGACTCAGCTACCGGTTCAGCAACCTCACCAACGGCACCACCTATCGGGTGACCGTCCAGGCCTTCAATGGGGTCGGGGGCAGCCCCACTTCCGGCGCCGGATCGGGCACCCCGCAGGCCCCACCTCCGGCCGTCTCCATCAGCAAGGGGGCCTCGGCCATCGGCGCCACGACCGGAGCAGGAACCCCCTGCAGCCACCCCTCCTGTGCCTGGGTCGACATCAGCATCTCGAACATGCCGGCCAATTCGACCATCGCGGCCACCTGCGAGTCGTCGACCGGCGCACCCTCAGCCTTCAAGTCCTTCGCCATCACGACCGACGGGAACGGGAATGGCTCAGCCACCCCCTGCTTCTTCGGCTTTCCCGGCGAGCAGTTGTGGGTCGTCGTGAACGGGACCCGATCCAACACCATCCCCTGGTGAGAGAGCAGACATGACCACCGACCTCCAACAGATAGACGTCGAGGAGTTCAGCGCCAGGTTCAACGCCCTGCTGCGAAATGTGGCGTCGATCATCAAGGGCAAGAACGACGAGGTCGCATTGACCCTCGTATGCATGCTGGCCGAGGGCCACCTCCTGCTCGAGGACGTTCCCGGTACGGGCAAGACCTCGCTGGCCAAGTCGATCGCCGCCTCGATCGAGGGCGGGATGAGCCGGGTTCAGTTCACGCCCGACCTGCTCCCAGCTGACGTGACCGGCGGGTTGATGTACGACCAGGCCGCGGGGACGCTCGAATTCCGGCCCGGACCCATCTTCGCCAACCTGGTCCTGGCCGACGAGATCAACAGGGCCTCGCCCAAGACCCAGTCCTCCCTGCTCGAGGTCATGGAGGAACGCCAGGTGACGGTGGGCGACCGATCTTGGCTCGTGCCTCGCCCTTTCGTGGTCATCGCCACCCAGAACCCGGTCGAACAGGAAGGCACCTACCGGCTCCCGGAAGCCCAGCTCGACCGCTTCCTCATGCGCACCACCCTGGGCTACCCGGCCCACGAGTCCGAGGTCGATGTGCTGGCTTCGGTGGTTGCGGCCGCGAGTCCGGCCCAACTCCAGCCCGTGCTCACGACCGAGCAAGTGCAGGAATTGATCGCCATCGCCGGTCGAGTCCATGTGAGCACGGCCCTCCAGGACTACATGGTGAGCTTGGCAGCGGCGACCCGGTCACTACCCGAGCTTCGCCTGGGCGCATCGACCCGCGGCGCCATCGCCCTGTTGCGGGCCGGCCGGGCCCTCGCCGCATCCCAGGCCCGGGTGTTCGTGACCATCGACGATGTGAAGGCCGTCGCCGAACCGGTCCTGGCCCACCGCCTCCTGCTCACCCCCGATGCCGAGCTCGATCGGGTGAAGAGCCGAGACCTGGTCGAGCGGGTACTGGCCGAGGTGCCAGTTCCGGAGATGGCTCGATCCTGACATGACCGCGCTCGGACGGCTGATGGCCGCCATCGGTTTGGGATCATGGATCGCCGGTTGGCTCACGGGCTGGAACGAGTTGATGGTCGTGGCCGCCGGTTCGCTGCTCGCACTGACGGTCGCATTGCCGTTCGTGGTGGGTCGCTTGCGGCTCGACGCCCACCGCTCCCTGGTACCCGATCGGGTCACCGTGGGCGACGCGGCCCGGACCGAGGTCGTGATCCGCAATCCGGGCCGAGCTCCCAGCCGGGCCACTGTCCTCGAGGACGGGGTCGGCTCCGACCGCCACCGGGTGGCGGTGCCCATCCTGAACCCGGGCGGTGCTCATAGTGGGGGCTACGACCTGCCCACCGACCGGCGAGGGGTGTTCGCGGTCGGACCCCTCGTCGCCGTCCGCCAGGACCCCCTTCGCCTCCTCCGCCGCGAGGTCGCCCAGATGGGGATCGAGACCTTGTACGTGCACCCGCGGGTGGTGGCTACTCGGCCCCTGCCTCTCGGGTTGGTCAAGGACCTCGAGGGTCCCACCTCTGACGCCTCACCCGCCGGCGACGTCGCCTTCCATGCTCTCCGCGAGTACCAGATGGGTGACGACTTCCGGCACATCCACTGGCTCTCGACGGCCAGGACCGGAACCACCATGGTCCGTCACTATGTCGACAATCGCCGGCCCGCCCTTGCCGTGGTGCTCGACGATCGGGCAGCGGTGATCGACGGGGACCAGTTCGAGATTGCGGTTTCGGTGACCGCATCACTCGTGGTCTCGTCACTCTTGGCTCGCCAACCGGTGTCGGCGGCCTTCGGTGGGTTGTCGCTACGCGGTGCGGCCCGAGCCGGTTCCCAAACCGATCTGCTCGACCAGCTGGCCGGAGTCGAACCCGGCCCGGGCACTGCCCTGTTCGATGCCGGCACCGAAGCCCTGCGGCACGATCCCGGCGCCTCAGCCATGGCGATCGTGACCGGTCCCGTCCCACCATCCGAGCTTGCCCGCTTCGCAACCCAGCTGCGACGTCGCGCCCGGATCATCTTCATCCGGATCTGGCCCGACCGCACCGGACTCGAGCCGGCCGGGGTCCCTGGCGGCACCGTTCTCGACGTCAGCGACCTTCGCCAGTTCCAGGCCGCGTGGAATCGGTTTGCTTCATGACCCGCTTGGCCCCGGCCATCGTTGCTGTCCTGGCCGTCGTGGCGACCGCCGGCTTCGGCGAGGTCTTCCGGTCGTGGTCGTTCCTGATCGCGGTCTCCTGCGCCGCGGCAGGGGCTACTGGGGTGAACCTGCTCGGTCGGGGTCTGGGCCCGGGTGAACGGCACGCCGTTTCGGTCGTGACCTTTGGCGGCCTCGGTCTGCTTGTCGTCGGTCGCGGCTTTGCCGGCGGCGTGGTCGAGGGATGGGCAGACCTTCTCACCAGCAGTACCCCGACGGATCCCTCTCCCCGCTTCGTGGCGCTCCCCTTCACGGTGGCGTGGCTCGGGGCTGGGGTCGGTTGTGAGCTATTGAGGGTTCGCCGCCTACCGGCCCTCGCCGTGCTCGGACCCCTCGGAGGCCTGGCGCTCTCCCTTCTGTTCACCCTTCACGACCCGACGGTCGCCGCCATCCAGGGCGGGGCCATGGTGGCGGGCATCCTCGTTCTGGACCGCATTGGTCGCGCCGACAGCGGGTCCCGATGGACCGCGGCAACCGCGGGGATCGGCCTGGCCGCGTTGGTGGCGGTCGGTGGTGCCCTGGTCGGACCACGGTTGCCCGGCGCGGAGGCGAACGATCGACTCGATCTCCGCGACCACCTCACGCCGCCGTGGGATCCGCTCGACACCCCGAGTCCGCTGGTCGAACTCAAGTCGTCGCTGAAGGAGAACCGCGAGGACGACCTGGTGTTCATCGTCAGCGGGGACGTTCCCATCCTCCGTTGGCAGGTGGCAGTCCTCGCGGCCTACGACGGCACGGTGTGGGCCGTGGCCGACTCCCAACGTCACGCTCCGTCTCAGTTCCGCCCCGTCGACTCGACCTTCCCCGGCGATGGACGTGGCGCCGGTCAGAGGGTCGAGGTCACCCACACAATCGAGATCGCCGACCTCGGGGGCGTCTGGCTCCCGTCGGGTGGTTGGCCGGTCACCATCGACTCCGGCGACCGGGGGGTCGAGGTTCGATTCAACCCGACGACCGGCACGATCGCCGCCCCCACAGGCCTTGCTGCTGGCACGCGGTACCAGCTGACCGCCGCCCTCACTCCTGAGGTCGGTGCCGCCGATCTCGCAGATGCCGGCGTAGTGGCTCTCGACAACAACGCCGGGCTGTCGTTGGTATCGCCTGCGGTGGCGGAGCTCGCGGCCGACCTCACTGAAGGGTCATCACCCGGCTGGGAGCAGGTGCAAGCCATCGAGACCAAGCTCCGGACCGAGGGCTTCTACGACCGATCGGACGACACCCGACCCGGCCATTCGGCCTTTCGACTGAGCGAGTTTCTCGCCGACCCCGACCGACTCGTCGCCTACGAGGAGCAGTACGCGGCATCGGCAGGGGTGCTCACCCGCCTCAACGGGCTGTCGAGCCGGGTCGTGGTTGGCTATCTGCTACCCGACATACGTTGGCAGGACGGCGTGGCCGAGGTTCGGGCCGGCGATGTGTCCGCCTGGATCGAGGTCGACGTACCCGGAACGGGCTGGATACCGGTCGACGTCACCCCTGATCGAACCCGCGAACCGTCGGAACAGGATGCGGGCGTGTCCACCGTCGACGTGGCGGTACCGAACCCACCCCCTGACCTGCCACCACCCGAGACGCCACCGGTATTCGACCAGCAACAGGAAGAGGCCGAAGGTGGCGAGGATGAGGAAGAGAAGGACGGTGGCGCTGAGGCCGCAGTGAACCCGACCCTCATCGCCGCCGGCGCCGCGGTCGCTGTGCCCATCACCATCATCCTGCTTGGCGCCATCGCGGTGATCGTACTGAAGACCCGCCGCCGAACCCAGCGACGACGGGCGGCCGACCCCACTGATCGAGTGGTTGGGGCCTGGTACGAGCTGGCTGATCGATGGCAGGAGGTGGGCATCGATCGACCTTGCACCGGGACCGCTCGTGAGATGGCCGCCGGGTGGTTGCTGGCCCAGCCGGCAGACCGTCGCGAGCCAGAAGTCCTGGATGATCTGATCACCCGGGTCGACCGAGCCGCCTTCCACCCCGATGGGAGCGACCCGACCGACGCCGAAGCGGCCTGGGTGCTGTCCGACCGGCTTCACGCCGACCTGCGGGCCGAGCAGCCGTTCCTGCGGCGCTGCCGGTACCGCCTCGACCCTCGCCCCCTCCGGAGAACCCCATGAGCAAAGACGATCAGAGGACTGTCGGGGCCAGCGAGGATCTCCTCGCCGAGGTCCAGGCCTGGGTGTCCCAGGACAAGGCCGAGCCTGAGGCGGCGGTCTGGCGACCTCCAGTGACTCCGGCCCCCGTGGAATCGCCGGTCGAAGCTGCGACCCAGCCCCGCAAACATCTGCCGCCCCCCAGCGCCGAAGACGTCTGGCGGGACCCGGACGATCTCAACTGGCGGCCCCCCGGTCGCCTCGCTGGAGCGGCTGACACGCCCGTTCCCACGCCACCCGATCACCGAGGGAAGCCTCTCGCACTGATGGTCGCGATCGGAGTGGCCGGAGCCCTGCTCGGTGGAGCCTTGGTGTGGGTCCTGACCGAAGGCGGCTCAACGCCTCCGGCCGTCGACGCCCCCAACGGCGAAACGCAGGCCGACGACGACTCCCAGTTGGGAGGGTGAGGTGAGCGGGACGGAAGCCACCACCGAACCGAACGAGGGCCTCGACATCCTCGATGTGGCCAGACCCCTGACCCCACGGCGAGCCACGACCCGGTGGGCGGTGAGCACCCAGCCGGGCCGACGCGGCACCAACCAGGACGCCTGGCGGGTGGTCGACGACTGCCTCTTCCTGATCGCCGACGGAATGGGCGGGCTGGGGGCTGGTGACCATGCCGCCCGCGCCGCGCTCGACGAGGTGGCCGGCCGACCGGACGCGCCCGAGATCAACGACTGGCGGGACGCGCTGAGTGCGGCCGACGCCCGGGTGGCTCGCGTCGCCATGGACTCTCAGGTCGGTGAGGCTGGAACCACCATCGCCGGCCTGGTGGCCTACGAGGGCCATGCCGTCATCAGCCATCTCGGCGACTCACGCATCCACCGCCTCCGCGACGGCCGTCTCACCACCCTGACCCGCGACCACTCGATCTCGGGTGACCTCGAGATCGATCTGACCACCGGCGAACGACCGGCGGCCTGGCGACTCGATGCTCTGACCGCGTTCGTCGGAGCGGGACCTGACCGGCTCCGCGACACCGCCCTGGCCGTATCGGCCCGACCGGGGGATCGGTTCATCCTGACCACTGATGGCGTCCACGCCGTGCTGGACGCCTGCGAACTGGCGGTCGTGGCCCAGACCTCGAGTCCTGACGATGCGGCCCGCGCCCTGGTCCAGAGCGCTGAGGCCGCCGATTCCGTCGACGATCGAACGGCTCTGGTCGTCGATTTCGATGAGGTTCGGCCGATCGAAGGAAGAGAACGACCATGACTTCCACTCCACACCTCGAAGTGGCCACCGGCTCCGGGCTTCTGGCCCGCCGCCCCCAGGCCGCCATGTTCCTACCCACCCCCGATCCGGCCGAGTCGGCCGACACCGAGGGATTGATTACCTCATTCCTCGAAGCCGAACCCAACGGTGTGCTGGTCGCGGCGGAGACGTGGTTGGCCGCCCACGGGATCGATGGTCGGTGCTTCGCCCTGGTCGACTGGAGCACGACGATCGAGGTGATGGTGCTGGGCGATCTGGCTGTCACCACCGACCTCCCGACCCTGCCCCTTCTCACTGGGGCCGGATCGAGCACCTGGGTCGAGCATCGGGTGCGGGTGCGGCCCGACGAGATCACCATTTCGGTTGGGGACGAGCCGCAGACCTCCGGATCACACCTTGACGGCGGCGCGGTGCCGGCCGGTGGGTTCCGTCTGAAGCTGCAGTCCGCGACGATCGAGACCCGACACGAACCCGAGCCGACCGCCGAAGCCCGCGAGACCGGTTTGGCGGCCCTGCGGGCGGCCATGGACGGGGCCACGGCGCGGCTCGAGTGCGAACCATCTGAACCCACTGTCGACACCCTGCCCTCGGTACCCACCCTGGTGTTCGACGACGACCGCAGGATCCTGCTGGCCGGGACCGTTGTCGTCGGTCGTCAGCCCAACGCCGAATCGGCCCGCTTCTCAGGGGAGGCTGTCGAGATCAACCACGGCTCCTCATCGACGTCTCGAACCCACGTGGTGGTGGACGTCAGCGGCCCCGGCACGACCGTGACCGATTGCGGGACCGACAACGGCACGGCCGTCGTACCGTACGAGGGGGCCAACCCCTTCCGGCTCCAACCCTGGATCCCCCAGGAGCTTGACTCCGGGGCCCAGGTCTTCCTGGGTGGCCCGACCTGGTTCCGTCTCGAGGCCAGCGAAGGAACACACCGTGTCTGACCCCGGAGCCCTTCGCGTGGAGTTCGTGGGCGAGGAGATCTTGGTACCACCCCACGCCGAGCTCACCTTTGGGCGGTCAGCCGACCTCGTCATCGACGACAACCCCTACCTCCATCGGGTCCTCGGCCGCTTCTCGGTGGTCCGCGACATGTGGTGGCTGACCAACACGGGCCGAAGCAGCGCACTGGCCGTCACCGATGCGGCCGGTTCGTCCTATTCGAGGATCGCTCCGGGCTCGGGCATGGCCATCACGTTCCCGGAGGTGAGTGTCCGCTTCGAAGCCGGGGCCGCCCGATACGAGATCGAGGTATTCATCCCCGCCCTCGAGGTCGAGACCAGGCCCGAACCCGAGCCGCGGCCCGACGACAGCGCCGGTCCGACCGTCACCGTTTCTCGGGTGCCGCTGACGCCCGAACAGCTCGAGCTATTGGTGGCACTGGCTGAACCCCGCCTGCTCGAGCCGGGTAGTCAGGCCGCCCTGCCCACCAACAAGGCAGTGGCCGCGCGGTTGGCGTGGAGCCGGTCGAAGTTCAACCGCAAGCTCGATGCCCTGTGCGCCAAGCTGGCCCGGGCCGGCGTGGCCGGCTTGCACGGCTCAGCCGGCGAGCTGGCCCGCGATCGCCGTCTTCGCCTCGTCGAACACGCGATCACAACCGGCGTCGTCAACCCCGAAGACCTCAGGGTTATCGACCGGGGAGTGGTCCCCATCGACGGTTCGTAGCCCCCTTCGTACCTTCGGGGGCATGGACAATCTCCTCCACGTCGTTCCGAGCTGGTTGGCCGGCCTCGAGGGTCTCGACGCGGTAGCGCAGGCCCTGCTGGCCATCCGAGAATCGTTCGAAGGAACCGACGCCACCCTGACCGACGCGCTGGCGACAGAGCTTCGGGCTGCGGGATTCGCCGGGGCTGGTGTTCGGGTGGACGGAAGAGCACTCGACTCGGTCGCCACCCTTGGTGAGCTGGGAATCGTTCACGGGTCGCAGCTGACCACCGGTGGCGAGCCGGCCGTCGGTTCCGACGACATTCCCAATGGCTACGCGGTCGTCGTGGTGGCGGGCCCTGAGTCAGGGCTACTGATTCCTCTGGTCACCGGCCGCCCAGTGGTGGTGGGCCGGGGCTCCGGGGCCGAGCTCCGCATCGATGATCCGCTCCTGTCATTACGTCACTGTGTCATCGAGCTGTCGAAAGACGGTCTGACGGTCGCTGACCTCGGGTCGACGAACGGCACGGTATGCGAGGGCGGCCCGGTGACCGAACCATTCCTCATCACGATCGGCAGTCACCTGGAGGTCGGCTCATCGTTGCTGGCGGTCGTGGTCGTCGAAGACGGCGACCGGGCGATCCTGCGCGACCTCGACCCCCTCCCCGACCCCGGATCACCGCCCCAGAAGCCGGCGGAGAACCCAATGGTGTTCAGGCTGGCGTGGTGGCGGGCTCTGCTCCCCCTGATCACGGGTGCGGGCTTCGCGGCCATGACCGGCCGATGGATCTTCCTCGTGATCATCGCCGTCACCCCGTTGGTGATGACCATCGACATATTCCGTCGGCGCCAGGCCCGCGATCGGGCCGAAGTCGAGCAGACGCGGCGGTACGAGGCTGACCTCGCCGACTACTGGACTCGGCTGGCCGACGCCCGCCGGGCCGAGAAGATGCGACGCCGGCACCAAACCTCGGGTGGAGGCATCGCCGCATGGCATGCCCGTGTCCGACATCGCAGGGTATGGGAGCGACTGCCTGACTACCCCGACTTCGGTGAGGTCACGATTGCCTATGGCCGCTTGGCCTCGACGATCTCTCCCGAGTCGAGCCCCATCGGGGAGACCCCGGCCCGCCTGTGGGGAGTTCCCCTCGGCTTCCCGCTCCTGGGTACCGGTTCGCTGGCTGTCACCGGGCCCGTCCACCGAGCGCGAGCCGCGGTCCGGTCGATGCTGATCGATCTCGGTACCCACCACTCACCGACCGATGTGAAGGTCTGGGTTCTCACGGCCGACCGTGCTGGAAGCGAGTGGGACTTTGCCCGGTGGCTGCCCCACACCCACTGGGGCAGCCACGCCAACCGCTTGGCCTCGAGCGGCCCCGACCGCTCCCGCCTGGTCAAGGAGCTGAAGCAGGTCACCGACTCCCGGGCCGAACTGGGCCGAGGTGAGACCCGAACCCTTCCCGTCCACATCGTGGTCATCGACGGCACCGACCTACTGGGTCCAGCCGAGCTGGCCGATCTTCTCGACCGAGGACCGCCCCATGCGGTGGTCGGCATCACCATCGACGAGATCACCGTTCCGGAAGGGGCGAGCGGGACCCTCGCCATCGGCGATCCGGTGGCTGGCTCGAGGTTCGAGAGCCGCGACCAGCCCCTGGTCGAAGGGCTGGTCCCGTGCGAGATGACTCCTGCCGTTGCCGACGAGGCCGCCCGGCGGCTGGCACCACTGCGACCGGCGGCCAGGCAGGAACGCCTGGGTCGGCCCACCTCGTCGACTTCATCGACCTAGCCGGGGTGGATGGTCCTTCGGTGCTCGACCGGTGGCGGTGTCAATCACCCAGCACCAGCGCTGTGGTGGGTCAGGCTTGCGACTCACCCATGACCATCGACATCGCCGAGCACGGACCCCACGGCCTCATCGGGGGAACCTCGGGGTCGGGCAAGACCGAATTCCTCAAGACCCTCTTCGTGTCGCTCTGCCTCGAGAACCATCCCGATGATCTCTCGATCGTCATCGTCGACTTCAAGGGCGGCGTCGACCACGAGCACTCCCGGCTGCTACCTCACGTGATCGATGTCGCCACCAACCTCGACGAGGACCGGTTTGCCCGCACCGTGCGACTACTCGACGCCGAACAGCGCCGTCGTCAGGGCCTGCTCTCTTCGGTCGGGGCCGCCAACATCGATGCCTACCGGGCAGCCCGGCTCACCGATCCGAGCCTGCCCCCAGTCCCGCGACTGCTCGTCAGTGACGGGGGGCGTCAGCACCTGAAGAACCTCCAGTCGGTCACGCGGATCGGACGGGCCCTTGGGGTGCACCTCCTCCTCGTGACCCAGACCTTCCAAGGTCAGCTGCCTACCCAGGTCGAGGCCAATGCCGCCCTCCGTATCAGCCTCCGAGTCCAGACCCCGACCGACTCGAAGATGGTGCTGGGGTCTCCGGCCGCGGCGTCGATTCTCGACTCCCACAAGGGTCGGGCCTACGCCCGCTTCCACGGCCGCGACCTGATCGAGTTCCAGACCGCACGGGTGGCCGGTCGGCGACGCGACCTCATGGCCGGATCGACACCGGTATCCGTACGTCCCGCACCCTTCCCGGCTCTGGCCTCGCTGAGCCCGGCCGGGGGGGGCCGATGACGTTCCGGTCGAGCAGACCGACATGTGGTCGATCATTCAGGCCCTGGATGAAGCAGTCCGGCTCGACGGCTGGCAGGGTTCGGCGGTCCCCTGGCCATCCTCGTTGCCCGGCTAGGTGAGCCTCGACGAGCTACTCGCCGTCAGCGCCGGAGGGAAGAGCACCACCGCCATTGGGGTGGCGGCCTGCCGATCCCAACCCAAGGCTTCCCGGCCCCGGATCATGTTGGTTGTTTCGGGGGCCGACCGGCTTGTGCTGCACGGCGAGGCATCGACCAGCCCCCTTCTCGCCCCACTCCTGGCTCTGCTGGCCGAGAGCGGCGGAGCGGACGTGCAGATCGTCCTGGCCGGGCTGCCCAACATCCTCAACCACCGGCTCGGTATGAACACCGAGCGGCGTCTGGTTCTTCACCCCGGGGAGCCCGATGCGGTCCTCGGCGTACCCCGCGCCCTTCTGACCGAACTGGGATCACCCGGCCGGGCCGTCGACACCGAGACCGGCACCCTGCTCCATCTGGCCGGGGAGCTGACTGCCGTGTATCCGGCCCACTCGCTCGCCCGACCACCGCACCAGTTCCGCGAGGTGCCGCGCCCGCTCGGGTGGGCGGATGCCCCCGAGTCGATTCCCGGGGGCTGATCCCGGTTGGCGTCGACGCCGAGACCGGCGCGCTCCTGCCCTTCGATCCCGATGAGGGTGGCCCCTTCTTCGCGATTGCCGGGCCTCGCCGTTCGGGGCGGTCCACCGCGCTCGGGGCGATGGGCCGATGGGCCGCAGCAGCCGGATGGGAAGTCTTCTGCGTCCCCGCCTCGAAGCGGTCGCCCTTGGCTGGGGCCGGGCGAGCCGGCAACCGTGTGTTGATTCTGGTGGACGACGCTCAGCACCTCGACGACAGCTCCATGCTCGAGGCGGTGTTGGCCACTGACGCCCAGATCTCGATCGCGATGGCCGGTCCCCCGACCCAGGCCTCCCAGGGCGACGCCGTCGGGCTGGGCCGCCTCGACTCCGACTGGCTCACGACCCCCCGGCCAGGGTGTGGCGTATTGGGCATTGCCGACGAACCGATCTTGGCCCGAGTCCCCATGGGTGTTGCCCACGATGCCCACACCTGGTCACTCCGTCCGGTTGCTGGTATCTGATCCGATACCAGCGGATACACTGGGTCCATGGATGCCGCCACCACGCTCACCCATGCCCGGGCCTCCGCCGGTCTGTCTCTTCGTGAGCTGGCCGGCCGCGCCGGCACGTCGCACGCCACCCTGTCGGCCTACGAGCAGGGACGGGTGGTGCCCGCGGTGGACACAGTGAACCGGATCGTGCGGGCCGCCGGTTTCTCACTCGACGCAGAGCTCCACCGCCGACACCGCACCGAAGACGGGCTCGAACGAGGGGAGGAGCTCGCCGCGGTGCTGGAACTGGCCGAAGAGTTTCCTGCTCGCCACTCCCCCCGTCTCGACTACCCGGTCTTCCCCGGGCGATGACCCTGATCGAGCGGATCGTTGCCCTTCACCGGGTATTGGGGGCCGCCGACATCCCTCACGCCTTCGGGGGCGCGCTGGCTCTGGCGTGGTGCACCCAGCGGGCCCGGGCCACCATCGACATCGACGTGAACCTGTTCTTGCCGGTGAGAGATGCCGAGCGGGTGTGGGCCGCGCTCCCCGAGGTTGTCGAAGTCAGCGACAAGGACCGCCTGGCGATCGAAGCCGAAGGTCAGACCCGGCTGTGGTGGGGCCAGACTCCGGTCGACGTCTTCTTCAACACCACCGACTACCACGAAGCAGTTGGCGGGCGGGCTCGGGTCGAGTCCTTCGGCGGCGAAGACGTGCCCTTCCTTGCCTGCCGCGACCTCGCCGTGTTCAAGGCCTTCTACGACCGCACCAAGGACTGGGCCGATCTCGAGGAGATGGCAGCCGCCGGGTCACTCGATGTCGAGGCCGTGCTCGGAGTGCTCACCCTCCACCTCGGTGGTGAGGACCCACGGGTCGAGCGGGTACGTCAGCTCGGCACGACCCGGGCGAAGTAGACGCGGTCGTAGCCGGCCTCGGTGGCCCGGTGGGTCTCGGTGAATCCGCGGGCCGGGTAGTAGTCGAGGTTCGCGGTCATCGACTCGTGGGTGTAGAGGCGGATCTCGTCCAGTCCGGCGG
>JAAEMS010000024.1 GCA_024225275.1 Actinomycetes bacterium | reverse complement strand
AGGGTCCGCCACAGGATAAGGCGCGTAGCCTAGTCTGACTGGGTGGAGATGACCGAGGCTGCGTTGGCGACGTTCTTGGAGACGGTTGAGCCGCATGTGAATGAGCGGCAGCGTCGGATCGTGTACGCGTCGATGGCCGAAGCACTCGGTCATGGTGGGCAGAGCCGGGTGGCCGAAGCCGGGTCGATGTCGACTTCGACGTTGTCCAAGGCTGTGCGCGAGGTGCGTGCTGGGATCGAGCCGTCGGATCGCCAGCGTAAGCCGGGTGGTGGTGATCGCCCGGCGATCGACAAACAACCGGGATTGTTGGAAGCGCTCGATGAACTCGTGGATCCCGAGACGCGTGGGTCGCCGATGTCGCCGTTGCGGTGGACACTCAAGTCGACCTATCAGCTCGCAGCGACGCTGACCGAGCGCGGGTTCAAGGTGTCCGCTGAGCTGGTCCGTCGCTTGTTGAAGCAGTTGGGCTATTCGTTGCAGGCCCCGTCGAAACAGATCGAAGGGTCCCAGCACCCAGATCGCAACGCCCAGTTCGAGTACCTCAACGGCGTGGTCGCCAACGCGCTCGCGAGCGACGCTCCGGTGATCTCGGTCGACACGAAGAAGAAAGAACTGATCGGCAACTACGCCAACGGCGGCACCGAATACCAGCCCGTCGGATCGCCGGTAGAGGTGAACGATCACGACTTTCCTGATCGGGCGTTGGGTGAGTTCTTCAAGGCCATCCCGTACGGCGTCTACGACGTCGCCAACAACCAGGGGTGGGTCAACGTCGGCGATTCGGCTGACACCGCCGAGTTCGCGGTCGAGTCGATCCGGCGCTGGTGGAACACGCTCGGCAAGGCCCGGTTCCCGGATGCGACGACACTCACGATCACTGCTGACGCGGGCGGCTCAAACGGATACCGACCACGAGCGTGGAAGAAGCACCTCGCCACACTTGCTGGCGAGACCGGTCTCGCGATCACCGTCTTGCACTACCCGCCCGGCACATCGAAGTGGAACAAGATCGAGCACCGACTGTTCTCGTTCATCTCCCAGAACTGGCGCGGCCGGCCCCTGACCGACATGGCCACCATCATCGAGCTGATCGCTGCGACCACCACCTCGACCGGGCTCACCGTCCAGGCCGCCTACGACAACGGCTGGTACGAAAAGGGCGTCAAGGTCACCGACACCGAACTCGCTGCACTCAACATCGAACCCCACGACTGGCACGGCGAGTGGAACTACACCATCACCGGCTGACCGCGCGATCTATCCCGCGGCAAGCCCTTACTCAGCAGACTCCTAGAGGGTAGAGTCGCCCCGGGCAGTTCCGGACGAGGAGGATCTACGTGGTACGTATTCTGAACAAGGCTCTCGACTACGTCGCTGCCAACTGGAACACGCTGCTTGCGGTCGTTTCTCTGTTGGGCATTGCCGTTGGAAGCCTTATGCCATGGGCGGAGAGTTCGCGCAACTTCTTCGTTTTTCTCGGATTGAACGCCGTCCTTTGGACGCTCATCGAGGTGCGGAGCCTTCTGGTGAAGATGGCTTCACATGAGGCAGCGGGCAGCACGCAGTTCTCGTCAATGCGCGAGGCGCGCACGATCATTGTTGAGCGCCTGGCTCGGCAACTCGGGGCGAAGGGCACGTCGGTGGTGACCATCGGAGGAGGTCGCCTTCGATCGATCGCAGAAGTACTGCGCGAGTTCCAGGATGTCTTGCCGTCGCTGCCCGCTGCATCAAGTGGCCTAGTATTGAATGTCTGTTGCATGGACCCCGACTATTGCGAAACCCTGGAACTCCCAGGGGCCGAGGACGCAGCGGCTCAACGGGCGAGGCGGGTTGACCAGGCCTCGCAAGTTCGGGCTATTCGCCGAGAGTTGCAGGGCATGTCTAGTTCACCCGAATTCGTCAACCGCGCGATCACTGTGGAGGTCACGGCGTACAAGGAAAACCCTTTTGGCTACTTCTTTCTCTTCGGGGACGACTCACTTCTCTGGGGCGGTTACCAATGGCACCACGAGACGTCTGAACTTCAAGGGCCTAGTTCGCCATGCGAACTAGTGGAACGAGGGTCGGCTAGGTTCGACATGCTAAACGACTGGCTGACCAGCCGAGCCGCATTGCATTCAGCATCGTGAATGCTCCAAGGCTTGAGCCTGTTGAAAGTGCACTTGGCAATGGGTGCTGATTGGGATTTCTCCGAATGTATGAGTCATGCAGCTTGAGCTAATTGCCAAGGCCACGGAGTACCTGTCGAGCTCTTCGCGGGGCACGCCTTACCTTGCGATCGGAGCTCGAGCCCGCGCATTTGCCGACAAGGATGGACCTGACTCGGGTCGGCTCTGGTTCGTGGGTGTCGAACAAGACGACGGTGGGTTTGGATTGGAATCGCCCGACACTTCCCAGCTGACTACTCGACCTGCAGAACTGCGGTTTCAAGTGATCCTTATAGACACGGTTTCTCACTCGCGGCAGCCCGACCTGCTGCTGACTACGTGCATGTCAGCCCTGGATGATGAAGGTGCGCTTGTTCTGCTGCAGCCTACCAACGACTGTTTTGTACGACATCTGGGCTTCTTTGAAGATCATCTCGCCATGGCGAATGGGGCTGAGTGGATGCCTTCGGCCGATGCGTTCTCGCATTGGCTGAAGCGTTATGGATTGAGTGTGAGCGAGACCAATCCGGTGACCAATCGTGTGGTGGTCGAGCTAGGCGAATTATCGAAGGATGCGATCAAGGCAACCCGGCAGGCTGTCTATCGAAGCCTGTCTGAGGACCTTGACCTTGTCGTAGGGGATGACTTGATCGAGTTTCCACAGAGCGAAAGGCTGTTTCTGGCTCAGCCTTCCACCCAGAAGGTAAGAGCCGGCTTGGTCGCCTCCTGCATGCTGACTCAGGATCGTGGTGGCCAGTCCTACGCAGTATTGATGCAGCGGCGGTTTGTCGAACGCGAGTTCTGGGGGTTCTGGGAACTACCGCAAGGCCATCTTCGCCCGGGGGAGTCGTTTCAGAGCGCAGCGGAACGAGAACTGTTCGAGGAGACCGGGCTGGTGGGCAAGGCGTCGCCGCGAGCACTAGCGGGCGGTGCTAGCCCTCTTGGTGAACGCACGCCTTTGAATGGCTACATCTCGACTTCGAACGAGCCCGAAGGAGTGAGGTATGCAGCGGTTGCGATTCCTCTCGAGTTGGCGACTAGCGACAGCTTTCTCCCTGAAGCTCAGCTGCAGTGGTTCGAGGCATCGGATATCCGTCAGATGCTCGTGGACGGCGACGTGTTCCCGCTGAATCATCCAATGCTGCAGGCATGGCTGACCGATACCTCCGTGCAAGGCTAGAACTACCGTGCAGATCGACTCCCAGGAGAACTTTTTCGAACGTCATGTCGAGAGCTACATGTCCCTCACCCCGTGGACGAGAGATCAAGGGCTGACTGACAAAATCACGGGCGCAGTAGGCACGGCACAAGGCACGTGCGTCGAACTGGCCGCCGGTGGAGGACAGGTTGCTTCGGCTGTCGGGACAGGGTCTGGAGCCCGGTGGTTTGCGATCGACGTTAATCGCTATATGTTCCCTGTCGGCGGGGATGGGGACATCGTTCCCATTGTCGCCGATGGGCAAGACCTGCCGATCAAGGATGATGCGGTCGACCTGATCGTGTGTAGATCTGGGCTGCACTACATCGGGGTCGATCGTGCATTGAGAGAGATGGCCAGAGTGCTTCGGCTGGGAGGCCGGTTCGTTATAGCTCAGAAAGTGGCGGACGGCCTCGAGGATGCCAGCGACCTTGCGTGGTTCCGCGAGGTGCAACGGTTGCGATCCGTTGTACCTAGAGAGTGGTATTTCTCTGAACGCCTGGTCGATGAATTCGCTCGATCAGGGTTCAGTCAATTGGACCTGGTGACCCACGACGAAAGCTACGAGTTCGACCTCGATCAATGGACGGGCCGCGATGGCTTCTTTAGCCAGGAGGTGTCTGAGCAACTGGCGAAGCTGGTAGAGCGAGGACGAGATGAACGCTTTGCTCGGCGCACGGGATGCCATTTCGTCGGGCATTCGCTGACCTTGAGGTACCGATGGGCGATCGTGTCGGGAGTCCTAGGATAGTGGACTCCCGACGCTAAGAATGTCCATGCCGCCGTGGTCTTGCAGCTCTCGCTTTGCTACCAAGCGCTGGCGGCGGGGCGGCGGAGCGGGGTGTCGCGTTGCTAATGGTTTGCTAATGGCATTCATCGCCCTGGAGCGGTAACGAGCGGTAGGGAGCGGATTGGCCGGTCGCCAGATGCCGCTCGGGGACGCTGGTTACCGCAGGACGACGCCAGATGCCGTCAAGGGGAGGTTTGTTCAAGTCCCCCCTCCGACACTGAGTTTCCCCAGGTCACAGGCCTGGGGATTCGCCGTTTTGTGCCGCTTGTCCGCGATTTGTCATCAGATTCTTGGTCGCTACCGCGTACTCCCTGGCGGTTCGGGGCTACAACGCTGTAATTTGGACGTATGTACCCCCCGAACGGCGCTGCATTCGAAGCGCTCTCGAAGCTTGAGGCCGCCGGAGGCCTCAGGTAATGCGCGTCTCGAAGATAGCGATCCCGGCTCCGTTCAAGCGATTCGGGTCTCTGGACATCGATGACTTGGGTGCTGGGGTAGATCTTGTGGTGATGCTGGGGCCCAACGGCTCAGGCAAGTCGTCAGTCTTCGACGCCATGCTGGAGTGGGCTCGCCACCGAGGACGGCAGCGACGGCAGAACGTACCGAGTGCGTACTTCAGCGCCGACACCAGCTCGGTTGGGTCGCCCGAGATCGTGTTCCACGAGGACGGGTCCACTCCTCCACCGGAACAACCCGGATCGCGCCTCCACGTGCGGACAGCGCATCGGAACACGCCTGACGTTCTCACGAACGCAGTGCAGAAGGCACAGAAGTTTGGCACGACGAGCCGCTTCGATCGGATGATTGAGACCGATACGGCGCTCGCCGAGCACTATCAACGGCTCGTCGCGAGCTTCCTGCCGGTACTCGCGAACCTCGACGGGCCGGACGCAGCTGGGTCTCTCGATGAGATCCGGGGCCGACTGGCCCCCGTGAAGGAAGCACTCACCCGAATCCTGCCTCATCTGCAGTTCACCGGCCTCGGTGATCCCACGTCTGATGGGTCGTTCTACTTCGCCAGAGACGGGGCCAGCGAGTTCCGCTACGAGAACCTGTCGGGTGGTGAGAAGGCCGTCTTCGATCTTCTGCTCGATGTACACATCGCAGCCACTGAGCTTGAGGATCCACTCGTATGCCTGGACGAGCCCGAGATCCACCTGAACCCAGCGGTTCAAGCCGCCGTGCTGAGAGAGCTTCTGCATCTTCTGCCATCCGGCTCGCAGCTATGGATCGCGACGCACTCTGTCGGCATGATTCGGCGAGCGTTCGAGCTCGCTGCATCTGAGCCAGACCGAGTCGCCTTCTTAGACTTCGGAAAGGTGCAGGGGCCGGCACCAGAGGTCGTGATGAGGCCGGTCGAGCCATCCCGAAGGCTCTTCGAGGATGCGTTGACGGTGGCGCTGGACGACCTTGCTGGGCTTCTTGCTCCGCCTGTTCTGGTCGTATGCGAAGGGAGCCAGGAGAGTGACCGCGTCCTTGCGTGGGACGAGCGCATCTACCGGCACATCTTCCGCGACCTTCATCAGCGCGTTGAGTTTGTTTCGAGCGGCGGGAAGGCCGACCTCGAGCACGCCGCAGCGATCGCCGCGGTCGTCGCCCCGGGGACCACTCTGCTCAAGCTTCGAGACCGGGACGATCTCACCGAAGACCATCGGCGACGCATACTTGAGGCTGACCCCAGCCTGCGCGTGCTCATGCGGCGCTCCCTGGAGTCGTACCTGCTCGATGATGAGGTTCTGGAACGGCTGGTCGATGAGCGTGGGATGAATTCCAGCGACGCGCTCGACCAACTCACGAAAGCTCGAGATGAGGCCATGAAGTCCAATGGCTCGGCGAAGGGCTCCCTCGGTGCAGTGTTCGATACAGCGCGACGCGTGCTCAAGGACACCGACGGGCTCGGGGAGAACAAGGCGCAGTTCTCGGCGGATGTGCTGGCGAGGCTCATCCTGCCGAGCATGGAGGTCGCGAAGGAACTCGAAGTCGTACTTGACCTGGAATCGCCCGGGTAGTGATCGCCTGGGGTTGAGTCCACTCACGCGCCGCCCAGGTCGCCGCCCAGAATCAGCCCTCCGATTAGATCGGCGGCGTCCTTCGCGATGGGTTGGGTGACGTGGCTGTAGACCTCGGCGGTGATGTGGGTTGTTGAGTGGTTCAGCCGGTCGCTGACGACTCTGAGGTGGACGTTGTTGGCGAGGGCGATGGTGGCCCAGGTGTGGCGGAGGCCGTGGATGGTGAGCCGGGGGAGGGGCGTCTCGGGGTGGGTCTCGTTGTAATGGTGCTGCTTGCGGAGGAACTCTCGGCTGAATCGTTCGGGGTGGTAGCTGCGGCCGTCTTCGAGGCAGAAGATGTAGTCGTGGTCGTGGTAGGCGGGTCCGAACATGGCCTTCTCGTCGTCTTGGATCTGTCGCCACTTGGTGAGGAGGGCAATGGTGGGTGGGTCGAGGTGCAGGACGTGGCCTCCGCCTCCTTTGTGTCGGTTCTTGAAGATGACATGGTGGTCGTGGTCGGTGGTGAGCTGGTTGAACATGGCCGCGGTGCCGCGTTCGAGGTCGAGGTCGGACCATCGGAGGCCGAGAACTTCGCCGCGCCGGGCTCCGCTGGCAGAACAGAAGGCCCAGGCGTAGCGGTAGCGGCTGTCACCGAGCCAGGTGAAGAAGCGTTGGAGGTGGTCGGGGGTCCAGGTGTGGCGGGCGAGCTGGTTGATCTGGCTGGGCTTGGGGACGGTGGCTGCTTTGGCGACGTTTCGGTGGACGCGGTTCCAGCGCAGGGCGTCAGCGAGGGCTTTGGAGATGATGCCGTGGACCATGCCGACGGTTCGGGCCGACAGGTGACCTTTCGGGTGTGGGGTGTCGCGGGCGTTCTTGCGTTGGCGGCGGATGGTGCCGGCGACGGAGTGGCGGGTGATGCCTTCGGCGCTGGGGTGGCCTTCGGCTCTGAGGATCTCGACGATGCGGGCGGCGCTGGTGCCTTGGTCGTCGAGCTCGAGCATGCGGGCGACGGTGACGGACGGGTGGAGTCGGCTGGTGGCTGGCGGGAGCTTCTCGGTGTCGAGGAGCTGGGCGTAGAGCTTGTTGAGATCGGTCGGGGTGAGCTGCTGAAGGGCGATGGCGCCGATGTAGGGGATGACGTGGAGTCGGATCTTCTGTTCGTAGCTGCGCCAGGTGGATGCTTCGAGGTCGGCGCGGCGAGTGGGGAGCCATTCGGTGGTGAGGTAGTCGGCGACGGTGACGCGGTCGGGGTTGACGTAGTTGCCGTGGCCGAGGTCGGTGAGGTGTTTGATGCGGTCGGCTTCTGCTTCGGTGATGGTGCGGAAGCCGCCGCGGCTGATCTGGCGGCGTTTGCCGTTGCCGCCGGTGATGT
>JAAEMS010000023.1 GCA_024225275.1 Actinomycetes bacterium | reverse complement strand
TCACATGCGTCCGAGAAGCTCGGCCTTCTTGGCCTCGAACTCCTCGTCGGTGAGCACACCGCGGTTGCGGAGCTCGTCGAGCTTGTCGATCTGGTCGGGGATGGAGGACGGCGCCACCGCATTGATGCGGTCGAACTTCCGGTTCTCGTTGGCCTCCATCTGCTTGTAGACCTCGTTCTGCACCTGTTGGGGGCGCCGAACGTCGCTGAACTCCTGACGACCTTGTTCGCCGGCCGACTCGATGGTGAGGTCGCCGGCCCCGAGCATCCGCTCGAAGATCGACTGCTGGAAGAACACGGTGTTCACCCGCTCGAGCGGGATCTCGATACCGCTCTTGGCGATCACCCCGACCCGGTAGATGAGCCGGTCGGTAGTGATGACGAAGTTGGTGGTAACCCATGTGGCGTAGTTGATGCCGAACCAGATCAGACAAACCAGAACCAGCCCACCGGCCATGTAGCTGAGGATTTCGCTCCAGTCGTTCACCAGCACGAAGATGCCGATGATGATGGCGCCCACGAGCGCCGAGACCGAGGGCGCGATGGCCCACCAGTGGGGATGGAGATCGAGAACGATCTCCTCCCATTCGTTCAGCGCACTCTGGTCGTATCCCACGGTCCAAGCGTACTCACCCCCAGCCCAGCTCGGTCAGACGGTCGTCGTCGATGCCGAAGTGGTGAGCCAATTCGTGGACCACGGTCACGGCCACCTCCTCGATGACCTGTTCCTCATCGCCACACACCGCACAGATCCCCCTCCGGTAGATCGTGACCGAATCGGGGAGCTCGCCGTAGCCGTAGTCGCCGCGTTCGGTGAGCGGGATGCCTTCGTAGAGGCCCAGCAGCTCCTCGGGATGAGACTCGTCAACGAAGACGGCCACATTGTCCATGAGGCGGGCCAACGCGAGCGGCAACAGGGTCAGGGCTTCCTCGACGAGTTGCTCGAACCGGTCGAGGGAGACGTGGACGGTCACCCGTGGTCACCATCGACACCGGTGGGCAAGCCACGGCGGCCCACCATGGCCACCACGAGGGCACAGCAGAACAACTGGCCGACCGGCCCGAACTCGTCGGGCAGGCTGGCCCTGCCTCGGAGCCGGACCCCCGACAGGGGGCGGATGGCACCGACCTCGGCACCACCCATCTCGACTGTCCACTCGGTGAGTGGGCGCGAGCCCTTCAGCTCACAGGTGGTTTCGCCGGTAGCGGTCTCGAAGCTGAGGTGGAAGTGGCGTTTGAAGAGGGTCCCGGTGGCCCGGGCGACTTCCGCGTCACCCTTGCGGAGGCGGTAGGGACCCCTCCACAGATGATCACGCCTCAGGTCGTAGGGCTGGTGATCGACCACCACTCGGGCCCGACCCGGCCAAGCATGCGGCTCGATCCGGCCCCGGTCGTGGCCGTCCTCGACCACCGCGCACGACGAATGGAGTAGCCCGGTGGAGAGCAGGGTGAGCTCGGCCATCGCCCCACAGTACCGACCCGGATCGCTCCACCCCGAACGTGGGTCACGGATCGTGGCCACCACTAACCTCGGACTGTGACCGAAGCAGGGGTGCCCCTCGAGGCCCAACGTCTTCTCGACGGGCTGACGCAGGATCAGCGCGCCTCAGTGGTCACGCCCACTCCAGCCGTCCGGGTCATCGCCGGGGCCGGCTCGGGCAAGACCCGGGTCCTCACCCGCAGGATCGCCTGGCGGGTCCTGACCGACCAGATCGATCCCCGCCACGTACTGGCCGTCACCTTCACCCGCCGGGCCGCCTCCGAGCTCTCGACCCGACTCCGGCTCCTGGGACTCCGCGACAATGTCACCGCGGGCACGATCCACGGCATCGCCTACGCCCAGCTCCGGGGCTCGTGGGCCGATCGGGGGGTCCGACCCCCCGCCCTGCTGACCCGCAAGTCCGGCTTCGTGTCTCGCCTCCTACCCCGGGCCACTTCGGCCGAACCGGGAGTGGTGGCGGCGGAGATCGAGTGGGCGAAGTCCCGAATGGTCAGCCCCGACGACTACGCCAGCGCCGCGGCCCGGGACCACCGTTCGCCTCCCCTGCCCGTTCGTACGATGCAGGGCGTCTACGAGCAGTACGAACTGGCCAAACGCGACAAGCGCCTCGTCGATTTCGACGACCTGCTCCGGCTCTGCCTGCGCGACCTCACCCGCGACCCCATCTTCGCCAAGGCTCAACGTTGGCGGTTCCGGCACCTGTTCATCGACGAGTACCAGGACCTCAACCCCCTCCAGTTCGCCCTGCTCGAGGCCTGGCGTGACAACCG
>JAAEMS010000022.1 GCA_024225275.1 Actinomycetes bacterium | reverse complement strand
GCAGTCTCGGTGCCGAGCGCCTTCGAAGATGTCCAACACTATGAGGCGATCGACCAACTACAGCCGAGATTCCGGGCCCGGAGCTACCTACGTTTCGATGGTGGGTGCGTGACCTGGTTCTTCGATTTCGACCAGGGCGCGTCGACAACGGAGTCGGTGGCAATCGGGGATGCCCTGGTGTTCTTCACCCGCAAAGAGATCAACGACGGTCTCCGCCAGACCTTCCTCGACGAGGATCTCTGACCGCTCGTGGGGCGAGGGCGGGTGCGCCCCACCGGTCAGTGGAGATCGTCGACGAACTCGAGGAGCCGGGCGGCGGTCCCGCTGAGCAGGAGAACCCAGACTGCGAGTGAGGTCGCCAGTGCGACCGGGTTCAGCAAAGCGTTGAGGAGGAGATCACCGAGGTATTCCATGTCTTCAGCATGAGTCCCCGGAGCCATCCACGACATCGGGAATGTCCCTGACCCGACCCCGAGGATCCTGAGGTGATCTCAGGGTTACCCCGACTGCCTAGATCAGGCCGTTGAGACGGTTCAGGTTGGCGTGGGCCAAGGGGTCGAGGTCGCGCCCCGCGAAGGCGGGGTGGTTCTCCGGGTAGCGGTGGGCCCGGTACAGGCCGACCGCCACCTCACCGTTGGGGCGGTAGTTCACGAAGGGATTGATCCATTCCCAGACGACCTCGCCGGTTCGGTTGGCCTCGAACAGGCGTCCGCTCGATCCCTCGCACACCAGCACCGACCCTGACCACAGCCGGTCGGCGCCCGACATGTAGTTGCTGAAGAACTGGTGAGCCGGGTTGGCCTCATAGCACCAGGTGATCTCACCCGTGCTCACCTGGATCTCCAGCACCCGCGACATGGTCCTTCCGTTGTCGAAGACCTGGATGAGGTCGTCGCCGACCCAGGTCACGTGGTGCTGGCCCACCACATCGGTGAACCGGAGCTTCAGCTCGCCGGTGGCTCCGTCGATGACTCCGACCCGGTCGTTGGTCCGGGCCGAGAAGGCAATGTCGCCCGCGTCGTTGACGTCGATGCCGTTGAGGTGGGTCCACTCCCACCGCCGCTTGGTGGGGTTGATCGGGTCCTTCACCGGGTCGAGCAGCTCCCAGAGGTGAATTCGCCTGACCTCCTGGCCGGCGGGATCGACCTCGACGATGTCATCGCTCAGGAGTCGGGGCAGCTTCTCGCGGGGTTCCTTGTAGCCGCCGCGCACCGCCTTGTGCAGCTTCGGAGACAGCTCGACCCATTCGGGGACCATGGTGTTTCCGTTGGCCAGGCGGACGAAGTCATGGTGCTGGAACCGGTTCTCGTAGGACCAGACGAGATTGCCGTCCCAGTCGACCTCGTGAAGGGTGGTCTTGTAGCCGCCCAGTCGGGTGACATGGAGCTCGAAGGGTGGGGGCGGTTTGGTGGGCTCGTCCTCGGGTTGGGGTGGCATGTTCACGTCGGAGCCCGACATCAGGAGATTGCCGTTGTCGAGCAAACGCCCGTAGCCGGGGTCGATGGTGTCGAAGGCCCAGCGGTGCACCACCCGACCGTCCATGTCGATGAGGTACGCCGACTTCTCGTGGCTCGGGGTGAAGAGGGTGTAGCCCTTCGTCGACCGGTTGGGTCGATGGAATGTGAGACCTGTCGGCCTGTTCACTGACCAGCCCACTTCGTTCCCCTCACTGCAACGTCGAGCGGCAACTCTACGCGTGCGGTAGAGATGAGCCCATGACGTTCAACATCCTGTGGCCCGGCTTGCGCTGGGACGACGACTGCCAGATCGAGATTGACTCCGTGGCCGACGGGGGCCAAGCCGTCTTCTACAGCCGTGAGGCCGACGTACCCGACGACGCCTACCGGCAGGCCGACGCCATCATCTCGGTCCGGGACATTCCCCAGCACCGCCGAGATCTGGTGGAGCGGTGCCGGATCTTCGTCACACCCAAGGTCGGCTTCGACAATCTCGACATCAGGGCCTGGGGCGAGATGGGCATACCGGTATCCAACGTCCCCGATTACGGCACCCAGGAGGTCGCCGACCACGCCCTGGCCCTGCTGCTGTCACTGATCCGGTGCATCCCGATGCACCACCGGAGGTTGGCGGCCGACCCCCTGGCCCACTGGACGCCGCCCCTCAACCCGCTGGCCCGCCGGATGAGTGCGTCGGTGTGCGGCATCGTCGGCCTGGGTCGGATCGGCACGGCCTTCGCCCTCCGGGCCAAGACGCTGGGGATGGAGGTCGTGTTCTACGACCCCTACAAGCCCAACGGGTCGGAGCTGGCCCTCAACATCGGTCGGGCCGACTCACTGGCCGAGCTGTTCGCCCAGTCCGATGTGGTGAGCCTGCACATCCCCCTCGACGACGACACCCGCAACCTCATCGGGGCCGATGTCCTGGCTCACGCCAAGCAGGACCTCACCCTCATCAACTCGGCCCGGGGCCCCATCGTCGACATCGACGCCCTCCACGACGCCATGAAGTCGGGACGGGTGCGGGCGGCCGGCCTGGATGTGCTGCCCGAGGAGCCCCCGGACCTCGACCGCCCCCTGCTTCGGGCCTGGGCCGACCAGGAGGAGTGGCTCCTCGACCGGCTCCTGATCACACCCCACTCGGCCTTCTCGACCCCCGAGAGCGTCTACGACATGAGGTTCAAAGGGGGCCAGGTGGCGCTCAAGTACCTGAAGACCGGCCAGCTCGACAACTGTGTGAACCAGCACTTCCTGGTCAATCCCCGCTGACCTACCCGAGCCCGGCCCCAGTGGGGACCAGCCTCATCCAAGTAGGGCGCCGGTGGCCCGCTCGGCGGGATTGGCCGGGAGGCGGTGGAACACTCCGGGAGGTCGGGTTCGCTCGTACGCGGTGACGATGTGTTCGAGCTGTTCGGTTGTGGCGATGTGGTCGATGGCCCAGGGGAAATCGGCCACCAGTGGATCGGCCCGGAATCGTTCGAACACCGCCGGGTCCCAGTTGTTGGTGCGGACCATCAAGTCGCCGTAGGCCTGGAGGTAGGTGGCCATGCGTCCGACCGTCTTCTTCAGCCGAACCGGCTCGGGCAGATGGTCGCCGATGGTGGCGAAGCATGACCACACCCGTACTGACGCCGGGTCCCGCCCGGCCTGTTCGGCTGCCTCCTTGACCACACCCACCACCCGGGTCATCGGGATGTGGGTCGGTTCGATACCCCTCATGGCCAAGACCGGGTAGCGGCCGGCGGGACCGTCGTGGTCGAGGGTCATCTCACCCCGCCACATTCGTCGCATGAGACCGACGAGGTCCTCCATCTGGGCGGTCGTGATGGGGGCCAGGCCCCGGGCCCGCGCCGACGGACCGGTGCCGCGACCGAGACCGAGGGAGAAGCGGCCCCGGTCAGGGTGTGCATGGTCATGGCGTGGGCGGCGGTGACCGCCGGATGCCGGGTGTTGTGGTTGGTGGCGGCGGTGGCGATCCCGATCCGGGTCGAGGCGGCACCCACCGCACCACAGATGGTGGCCGCCTCCTTGATGTTGAGCCGTTCGGAGACGAACGCCGACCCGATTCCCATCTCCTCTGCGGCCCTCACCTCGTCGATCAGGTCGCGTGGTGATCCGGGCGCTCCGGCCAGGGTGAAGAAGGCCAGTTCGTTCATCCGTGGTATTGCGGCTCCTGTCGCGGCCGTCGGGCTGGCAACCTCGCGGCGGGAGCCTACGCGGTGCGAGGCGATTTCGGGACGGCCTCGGTTGGCTCGGGACCCATGACCGACTCAGGCAAGGGACCTCTCGACGGTGTGACCGTGGTGGAGATCAGCAGCATCTACTCGGGGCCCTACGCCGGGATGATGTTGGCCGAGATGGGGGACGACGTGGTGAAGGTCGAGGGGCCTGATCAGCCCGACCCCGTCCGCGCCGGCCTGGGGAGTGATCCCGGTTCGGTGAACAGCATCTTCTACGCCCTCAACCGAGGGAAGCGGTTCGCCTCCCTCGATGCCCGCACCGAACGGGGACGGGAGCTGCTCTTCGAGCTGGTGGGCGGAGCTGACGTGTTCCTGCACAACATGAGGGCCGGGAAAGCGGCGGCGTTGGGCCTGCGCTACGACGACCTGGCCGCGCTCTACACCCGGGAACGGACCGACCGGGGCCAACAAGTCGAGATCCCGATGATCGGGGTCGGCCTCCATTTCTCGTGGAGCGACGCCTTCGCCCCCGGCATTCTGCTACCACCGTGGGATGGCCTGTGCCTGGCCCTCGACAAGGCCCAGTGGGTGGTCGACGAACGTTTCGCCGAACCCATGGCCCGGATCCTCAACTTTCCCGATCTCCTCGACGCGGTCCGAACCGAGGTGGCGAAGCACACGACCGGTGAGGTGCTGGCCCGCCACGGGCTCACCGTCGACGAGATCGACACCCTGATCGCTGACGGGGTGGCCAAGATCCCCGACGGCACCTGACCCCGGTTCCGGATCAGCCCGGCGTCAGCTCGACCTTGCCGCGCGAGCTCTAGGCTGTCGCCGTGTTGAACCGACTCGACGACTACCCGATCCACCAGACCCCGGAGCCGATCGCCCACCCAGCATCGTCCGATCCCAACGTCTATGACCGGACCTGGTTCAACGGCTACAGCGACGATGGCACCCGGTATTTCGGGCTCGGCCTGGCCGTCTATCCCCATCGGGGGATCCTCGACTGCCATTTCAGCACGGTCGAGGCCGGGGGCCGCCAGCACTGCTTCTATGGCTCTCGTCGGGCCCCCCAGGAGCGCACCGAGATGGCGGTGGGACCGTTCCGTCTGGAGATCATCGAGCCCCTGCGCCAGGCGCGGGTGATAGTCGACGAGAACGAGTCGGGGGTGGCCTGCGACCTCATCTTCTCGGCTCGGACCTCGGCCATCCAGGAGGCCCGCCAGATCCTGTGGGACCGCCAGCGCAAGACCATGGATGCCACCCGGTTCGCCCAGTTCGGCCGTTGGACGGGGACGGTCAGTCACCCCGACGGCGAGTACACCGTCGACAGTGAGACATGGCGAGGCACCAAGGATCGGTCGTGGGGGATCCGACGGGTGGGCGAGAGGGTGCCGGTGGGTGCCCCCCATCCACAGAGCCCCTTCTTCTTCCTGTGGGCGCCCCTCCAGTGGGACGACCACATCAGCCACACGGTGTTCTTCGACGGCCCCCGGGGCGACGCCCTGGTGCGCGAGGCGTTGACCTCGCCCCTGTTTGCCTCCGAAGCCGACATACCCGACGAGCTCGACGACGTGGTCACCCCCATGGCCACCGCGGTGCATCGCCTCGAGTACCACCCCGGCACCCGGCTGGTCGCCCGGGGCGAGCTCGACCTGATCGACCTGTACGGCGCAGTGCGTACGATCACCATGGAGCCCCGGCTGCGTTTCCAGTTCAAGGGGCTGGGCTACGGGCACCCGACGTGGGGCCAGGGTTTTTGGAAGGGTGAGCTCGAGATCGCCGGTGAGAGCTTCGACCCCGCCGAGCTCGACCTGCTGGCCCCCGAGAACATCCACGTTCAGCAGGTGGTCGAGGTGTCCGACGGGGAGCGTCAGGGCATCGGTGCCCTCGAGCAGGTGGTGATCGGGCCCTACGAACCCGCGGGCTTCACCGACTGGTTCGACGGGGCCCGCTGAGCTCTCGATCGAACACCGAGGGAGGACCGAGTGGTGGGCGTTGTCGAGCTCGGCGGGCACAGGGTCGATGGTGAGGATCTGTCGAGCGCCGGCGAGCCGCGCTCGTTGGGCCAAAGGTCGACCATGGCCAGCTCGATGCACTCATGGCTAGGGTCTGGGCCGGTTGACCGCTACCCGAGGAGCCGCACATGCCTGGTTTGTTGCCCGACGTCGATCCTGACGGCCTGCTCGAGTACTCGGTCGTCTACACCGACCGGGCCGTCAACCATATGTCGGCCGCCTTCCAGGAGGTGATGCGCGACATCTCGTCGACCCTCGGCCGGGTGTACAACGCGGCCGCGGTCGTCGTGGTGCCCGGTAGCGGCACTTTCGGTATGGAGGCCGTGGCCCGCCAGTTCGCCACTGATCATCATGCCCTGGTCGTCCGCAACGGCATGTTCAGCTTCCGGTGGTCCCAGATCTTCGACACGGGCTCGATCCCGTCGTCGCACACCGTCATGACCGCAGAGCCGACGGGTGACGGACCCCAGGCTCCCTTCGCTCCCCCTCCGATCGATGAGGTGGCGGCCAGGATCGCAGCCGAGCGGCCGGCAGTGGTGTGTGCTCCCCATGTCGAAACCTCGGCCGGCATGATCCTGCCCGACGACTACCTGCGGGCTCTGGCCGACGCCACCCACGCGGTGGGAGGGCTGTTCATCCTGGACTGCATCGCCTCGGGCACCATCTGGGTCGACATGGAGGCCACCGGGGTCGACGTGTTGTGCTCGGCTCCCCAGAAGGGCTGGAGTGGGCCACCCTGCGCCGGCCTGGTCATGTTGTCGCCCCTGGCCGTGGAGCGGATGGGTCAGACCACCAGCACCAGCTTCAGCTGCGACCTCCGCAAGTGGCGCGACATCATGGCCGCCTATGAGGGTGGCGCCCACGCCTACCACGCCACCATGCCCACCGACTCGCTGCGGGTCTTCCGTGACGTGATGCGCGAGACCGAGGCCTTCGGATTCAGCGAGTCGAAGACGGCTCTGATCGAGTTGGGGTCCCGGGCTCGAGCCCTGCTGGTCGAGCGGGGCTTCCCCAGCGTGGCCGCCGACGGATTCCAGGCCCCTGGCGTGGTGGTCTCCTTCACCGATGATCCTGATGTGAAGTCCGGTCGGCGTCTCGCTGAGGCCGGCCTCCAGGTGGCGGCCGGTGTCCCCCTCATGGTCGGCGAGGGTGACGACTTCTCGGCCTTCCGTATCGGCCTGTTCGGGCTCGACAAGATCGGCGACGTGGATCGCACCGTAGAGAACCTGAAGGCAGCTCTCGACCAGCTCTAGGCGAGCGGTTGGGTCAGGAAGATGGAGGATCAGCGATGAGCGAAGAACCAACGACCATGGCCACCGGCCTGCGGTTCCCCGAAGGACCCATCGCCATGGACGACGGATCGGTGGTCCTGGTCGAGATCGCCCGGGGGACCCTTTCGCGGGTCACCTCCGAGGGCACCGTCGAGGTGGTGGCCGAGCTCGGGGGCGGACCCAACGGTGCGGCCATGGGCCCCGATGGCAAGTGCTACGTATGCAACAACGGCGGCATGGTCTTCACCGAGCACCGGGGCAAGATCTATCCCGGGGGCGAACCGGCCGACTACGTGGGAGGCAGCATCCAGCGGGTCGACCTCGAGACGGGCGAGGTCGAGACGGTCTACACCCACGCCGGCGATGTCCAGCTACGGGGTCCGAACGATCTGGTCTTCGACCGCGACGGTGGCTTCTGGTTCACCGATCACGGCAAGCACACCGCCCGGTCCCGCGACATGACCGGTGTGTTCTACGCCAAGGCCGACGGCTCCTTCATCGAGGAGCGCATCTTCCCCCTCGAAGGCCCCAACGGCATCGGCCTGTCACCCGCCGAGGACGAGGTCTACGTGGCCGAGACCCATACGGGTCGGGTGTGGGCCTACGAGCTGTCCGACCCCGGCGAGTTGGTGGGGGAGCGGCGTGACAAGCCCGACGGTGGCCGGCTCCTACGCGGGCGCCCCGGGTTCTTCCTGTTCGACTCTCTGGCCATGGACGCCGACGGCAATGTGTGTGTGGCCACGATCGTGGACGGCGGCATCACGATCCTGTCGCCCACGGGGGCCGAGCCCCGGTTCGTACCCATGCCCGACCGGATCACCACCAATATCTGTTTCGGGGGCCCTGACCTCCTCACCGCCTACATCACCCTGTCGTCCACCGGTCAACTGGTGTCGACCCCGTGGGACACGCCGGGCCTGGCCCTGAACCACCTCAACACCTAGCCCTTCCCGACACCCAGCCCGGCCGTCGGACGGGCGATCAGGGTCGCGCGGTGGCCGCGTAGGGCGTGCTTGGCCAGCACGAAGTTGACCCCCCACCCGAAGACCACCACTCCGGCTACCGCCCAGGCGAGTGTGTTGGTGTGGGTCTCAGGTGTCGACACCAGGCCAGTACGGAGGTCCCCGTCAGACAGATTCGGACATCTGGCCGGCGTCCGGGATCAGTCGTGGGCCATGAAGCTGAGAAGGGCTTGGCGGCCGCTCGACCGTGTGCCCTGGCTCGTTGCTGACTCCGCTAGGCCCCTTGGTTGCGGCGTTCCCGTTGGGACGCGGCGACAGCTGAGCGCTTGTTGCGGAGCCGTTCGCCTCGGCAGTACTCCAGCGGATCGAAGGGCTCAGGGTCGGGTGGGATGACCGACGGGTCGACCAACTGCTCGCCCAGGAAGATCTCGGCGATGAGAGGACGGTCCACGATGTCGCCGGCGCACAGGACTCCGCCGCTCATGGCACCGGCGATGCCGTGACCACCTGCGGAGTTGGCACCGACGATCCAGAGACCATCGATCTCGGTGCGGAACTGGGGCCGGTTCAATCCGCTCTGCTCGGGTGAGTGCATGTAGCCGTAGCTGGTTCCTTCGCTGCTGTGGGTGTAGCGCTCGTGTGAGAGGGTGGTCGCCGTCTCGACGTGGACGATCGAGTCGCGAAATGGTCCGAGCACTCTCTCGGCGGCGTCGATCAGACGATCGGTGATCTCCTGCTTTCGGGCCCGATAGGTCTCGTTGCGGCGATACGTGCCGCCGTCGGCCGGGCCGGTGTCGACACCCCAGTAGCCGTAGCCGCGGGGCGACAGGGTCATGATCTGGAAGTTGGTGTGGCCATCCGGGCACAGCTCCGGGTTGTCGGGATCCTTCCGAGAAGCCATCGCCACGTAGGCAAAGGGTATGTTCTCCTGGGGCATCTGCCCGGCGTCGAGCTCCGCGTAGGCCTCGTCGGTTCGATAGTCGGGGAACAGGAAGTAGTTGGTGTTGGGTCCCGGGAGTTCCTTGTCGACCACGACATAGGTGCACACCAACCCGAGCGCCATGATGGCCTCTTGGGCCCAGGCAATGGTGGCGGGGGCGAGGTGTTGGGCCCCGACCAGGTCGGTGACCATTCGTCGGTAGTCGCCGTTGCCCACGACAATGGGGGCGGTGACGATGTCGCCGGTCTCGAGCTCGACCCCGGTGGCTGTCCCGTTCTCCACAATGATGCGGTTGACCGGTGAGAGGGTCCGGACTTCTCCGCCTGTGGCTTCGATCACCTGAATGAGCCGGGCTGGGATCGTTTGACCGCCCCCTTCGGGGTAGTAGGCGCCACCCATGTAGTGGCTGATGATCCGGGCGTGCATGATCACCGCGGTCTGGCTCGGGCCACCAGCGTAGAGGCCCGACCAGTGATCGAGCACCGCAATGGGCTCGGGGGAGAGCTCGGCTTCGGCGAACAGCTCGGAGAGGGGGCGAAAGGCCCATTGATCGAACAGCTCTCTCTCCTCGCCGAACAGGAGGCGGCTCTGCTCGGCAACGGTGCGAAGGACCTGAAGTGTCCGTTCGATCCCGGCTCGGTCCTGGGGGAATTGCTCGATGAGGCGAACCTCGTACTCGTCCCATGACGCCGGCACCCGAAAAACGAAGTCGGGGAAGTGCAGTGTGTCGAAGCCGTCTCGGTCGAGCTCGCTGAAGGACATGCGGTCGCCGACTCCCAGGGACCGGAAGACATTGCTGAAGAGCCCACCGGGCCCGCACTCACCGATGTAGTGCACTCCGACATCGAACTCGTACCAGTCGTCACCGTGGTGGCGGCGAAAGACCTGGGTGTTGCCTCCGGCGACATCATGGCGTTCGAGTACGAGGACACGCTTGCCGGTGGCCCCCAGACACGCCGCGGTGGTGAGCCCGCCGGGCCCTGATCCGACGACGACTGCGTCCCATTCTTCGGTATCCATGGTTGTCTCTCCCCGGGCTAAGGTTGACAGTGTCAAACTAACCCAGGAGATAGACGATGCCAACCAAGGTTCGGGCGACGGAACCGACGCCAACCCGGGCGGTTGGTGTGCACTTCGAAGGAGACCTACGCCCAGTCCTTCTCGAAGCGGCGCGGGCCGAGCATCTGGCGGTGGGTTCCGAGCGGATGAGCCTTCGGGCGGTCGCCCGCCGCGCCGGTGTGTCGCACGCCGCGCCCGCTCATCACTTCGGTGACAAGGAAGGTCTACTGACCGCTCTCGCCAGCGAAGGGTTCCGGATCCTGTTGGACGCCCTCGATTCGGCTGCCGCGGACACCCCGGATGTCGCTGCCGGATTGGCGAGACTGGGGGCGGCCTATGCCGACTTCGCCGAAGCCCACCCGTCACACTTCGATGTCATGTTTCGGTCGACCGGCATCAACCGCGATGATCCGGAGTACCTCGAAGTCAGCGCCGCAGCCTACGACGCGCTGGGCGACCAGGTGGCCTTGATGCAACGGAGCGGATGGCGCGTCACCACACCACTCGACGAACTGACCACGGCGACGTGGGCACTCGTCCACGGGTTGAGCGCCCTGCGCGCCCAGGGTGCGCTCGATGCCCGCCACCCGGCGATGGCGACCACCGACATCATCCGCATCGCCGGAGCGCTCACCTCGACCGAGAACCTCTCAGCTCCCGCCGACTGATCTCACGGCGGTGACGACCTATCCCATACTGTTCGTCCCCTGATCCCGCCGGTAGCCTCGTGGGGTGAGCAGTGGCCTCTCGATCCTGACCCGCCAGGGCCATCCGGACTTCCTCGATCTCCCGTGGGATCAGCTCCTCGAAGATTGGGGTGACGTCACCGAACGGCTGATCCGCGTGAGGCGGGGCCTGAGTCGCCATGTGGTGAGGATGGTTCAGTACGACGGTCGGGTGTACGCACTGAAGGAGACCGAGCAGCACCTGGCCGAGTGTGAGTACCGCATGCTCCGCCATCTGGAGGAGGGGCGGTTGCCTGCGGTCCGGCCAGTGGGCGTGGTGAACGACCGGCGCGACGGGGCCGGCGAGCCCCTGCCGTCGGTGCTCATCACCCGCTTCCTCGATTTCTCCCTGCCCTACCAGTATCTGTTCCGAACCACCTCACCCGTGGTGCTGCGCGACCGCCTCCTCGACGCCGCGGTGGTGCTGTTGGCCCGGCTCCATCTCGACGGCGTCTTCTGGGGCGACATCTCGCTGGCCAACGTCTTGTTCAAGCGCGACGCCGGTGCCCTCATGGCCTACCTGGTCGATGCCGAGACCGCTGAGCATCAGCCCCACCTCAGCGATGCCCGCCGCGAACACGATCTGGCCATCGGGCTCGAGAACTTCGCCGGTGGCCTGTACGACGCTATTGAAGCCGGGTTGCTCGAGCCCGAGCTCGACCCCGCCGAGATCACCCAGGACCTGGCGGCCCGCTACCGCAACCTCTGGGCCGAGCTCACTCGCGAGGAAGAGATCGGGGCCGATGAACGGTGGCGTATCAACGAGCGCATCGAGTGCCTCAACGATATGGGGTTCGACGTCGAAGAGCTGTCGGTGGTGCAGTCGCCCGATGGGTCGCGCCTGTGGATCCGGCCGGTGGTGGTCGAGGAGGGCCACTCCCACCTACGGCTCCGCCGCCTCACGGGGCTCGAGGTCCAGGAGAACCAGGCCCGTACCCTGCTCAACGCCCTCGATGCCCACGGTCTGTACCTCGAACGGGAGGTCGGGCACACCCTCCCCGAGGCGATCAAGGCCTACCGATGGCTGTCCGAGCGCTATGAGCCCGTGATCGACGCCATCCCCAGCCAGTTCCGTGATCGCCTCGACGATGCCGAGCTCATCCACGAGTTCCTCGAGCACCGGTTCGCCAAGTCGAAGGCGGCCAACCGGCAGGTCGAGAACGACGAGGCCGTGGTCACCTTCGTGGCCGAGGTTCTCGAAAGGCTGCCGGTCGAGAAAACCCTCATCGACCAGGACGGTGAGAACGACCCGTTTGATGAGCTGCTGCTGGCGACGGGCAGGGGTGACCCCCGGACCCAGGCCTCAGCCGGTCAGGCCCGTCGCTCGACGCCGGGGAGTACGCAGAGCATCTCGTAGACCAGGTTCGCCGCGGTGAATGTGGTGACCCCGGTCTGGTCGTAGACGGGGGCCACCTCGACGAGATCGCAGCCCACCAGATCCAGTCCGTGGCAGGCCCGGATGATCTCCAGGCCCTGGGCCACGGTGAGGCCGCCGATCTCGGGGGTGCCGGTGCCGGGAGCGTAGGCGGGATCGAGGCCGTCGATGTCGAAGCTCAGGTAGACGGGGCCTCCGCCCACCTTCTCGGTGATCTCCTCCATGAGAGGGATGAGGGACTGGTGCCAGCACTCCTCGGCCTGCACGAGCCGGAATCCCTGGTCACGAGACCAGTCGAAGTCGTCGGCCGCGTAGCCGGTGGCCCGCACTCCGATCTGGGCCACCCGGTCACAGTCGAGCAGCCCCTCCTCGACCGCCCGCCGGAACGGGGTGCCATGAGCGATCTTCTCGCCGAACATCTCGTCGTTGATGTCGGTGTGGGCGTCGACGTGGATGAGACCGACAGGGCCGTGCTTGGCTGTGATGGACCGCAGGATGGGCAGGGCAATCGTGTGGTCGCCCCCCAGTGAGACAGGGATCACGTCATGGTCGAGCAGGTCGCGGTAGTGGGAGTCGATCCGGTCAATCGAGTCGTTCTTGTCGAACGCATTGGTGGCGACGTCGCCGGTGTCGTCGATGCGCAGGGAATCGAACGGGGCGGCCCGGGTGGCCATATTGTAGGGCCGGATCAGGATGGAGTCGTTCCTGATGCCCCGGGGGCCGAACCGGGCACCGGGTCGCAGAGACGTGCCCAGGTCGAAGGGGACACCCACGACGGCGACATCGAGGTCGTCGAGTGATGTCGTGCCGGGCAGGCGCATGAAGGTGCCGGGTCCCCCGAAGCGGGGAAGCTCGTTTCCGCCGAGGGGCTGGGGGTTGTCAGTCATCGGCCCGAAACTACCTGGGCTGGGGCTAGGGAGACTCGACCGTCCAGCCTCGGCGTTCCAGCTCGGCCGCCAACTGGTCGTCGGGCACCTTGCGTAGGGCTTTGGTGTAGGACCCCTTGGCCGGCGCTGAGGTTGGGGTGGGGGCCGCGGCCGGCGGCTCCCCCGCCGTCGCGGCCTGGCCGGTCCTCTGAGCCTCGGCTTCGTCCTGGAGCCGGGCGATGAACTCGTCGGCCTCGTCGTCGGTGAACTTGCCGTTGCCCTGCCGTTGGGTGAATCCCATCGGCCCCCGGGCGTCGCGATAGCCGGCGTAGCCCGCGTCTTGGAGGAGGTTCAGAAGCTCGGCCATCTTGCGGCCCCCGGCCGGTGGACCGGCTGCTTGACCGAAGGCCATGTTGCAGTCTCACCCGGCTGGCCCCTCACCACAACTGCCCCACGGGGCCAGAGCCGTGACAGGATCGAACCATGACCGATGAGTTGTTGTTCGAGAAGTCCGAAGGGGTGGCCACGATCACCCTGAACCGCCCCGAGAAGCTGAATGCCTTCCACGACGGGATGCTGGCCAGCTGGGCCTCCGCCCTGGTCGAGTGCCAGGCCGACGACGCGGTGGCCGCGGTGGTGCTCACCGGGGCCGGCCGAGCCTTCTGCGCGGGCGGCGACGTGGCCAGCCTGGGCGTGTACGAAAACAACCCCGCCCTCGAGATCGGCGACTATCTCCGCACCAATGTGCATCCGGTGGGTCGGGCCGTCCACTCCCTCCAGAAGCCCTACCTGTGTGCGGTGAACGGCGCGGCCACCGGCGCCGGGATGGATATGGCCCTCATGGCCGACATTCGCTGGGCGGGCCACCGGGCCAAGTTCGCCGAGAGCTACATCAAGCTGGGGCTGGTGCCCGGGGACGGTGGGGGGTGGTTGCTGCCTCGGTTGGTCGGCATGTCGCGGGCCCTCGAGCTGTTGTGGACCGGCGACATGATCGACGCGGTCGAGGCCGAGCGCATCGGGATCGTGTCGAGGGTCTGCGACGACGACACCCTCGTCGGTGAGCTGCAGGAGTTCGCGGCCCGCCTGGCCGCCGGTCCCACTGTGGCCATCCGGCTCATGAAACAGGTCGTTCGCCTGTCGGAGGGCCAGGATCTGCCCGGCGCCCTCGATCTGGTCACCGGCCCGATGGGTGTCGCCTCGAACACAGCTGACCACCTCGAAGCCTGTGCGGCCTTCCTCGAGAAGCGCCCGGCTGTGTTCAAGGGGGATTGAGGCCGACGGCAGGGCCCGAAAGGGCCCGCTGGGCGGAGGACCAAAGCCTCTCGACGCCTCACATGTTTGCGGCCAACGTCGATTGTGGATCGATGGATCTGTACATCGGGGCCCGCGGACCCGAGGAAGGGGCGAGAGGTCAGTGAACGATAATCCTGTGACGACGCGCATGTCGCTCGGAGACGGCCCCACCGGGAAGAAACAGGCCGCCCGGGAGATTCGAGCCCTCCGCAAGGAGCTCGAGGCCGAGAAGAAGAAACGGCGGAAGCTCGAGAAGACCACCCATCTCGAGACCCAGCTCGAGCCGTATCAGGTCGAACTGCTGAAGCTCCAGCGTCACCTCGAGAAGACCAATCGCAAAATGATCGTCCTGTTCGAGGGTCGGGATGCGGCCGGCAAGGGCGGGACCATCCGCCGGGTCACCCGCTACATGAACGAGAAGCACTACCGGATCGTTGCTTTGGGCCGACCCACCGAAGAGCAGCGGGGCCAGTGGTATCTCCAGAGGTACGTGGCCCAGTTCCCCCGGGGTGGCGAGATCGTCCTGTTCGATCGCAGCTGGTACAACCGCGCCATGGTCGAACCCGTCTTCGGGTTCTGCACCGAGCGCGAGCATCAGGACTTCCTACGGGGCGTGGTGGGATTCGAAAAGGACCTGGTTCGCCAGGGGACCATCCTGGTCAAGCTCTACTTCTCGGTCACCAAGAAGGAACAGCAGCGTCGTTTCGACCGCCGCCGCGACGATCCCCTCCGTCAGTGGAAGCTGAGCGAGATCGATGTCCAGGCCCAGGATCTGTGGGACGAGTTCACCGAACGCAAGTACGAGATGCTCAGCCGAACCCACACCAACATCGCTCCGTGGACGGTCGTCCGTTCGAAGAACAAGCACAAGGCCCGTCTGAACGCCATGCGTCTGATCCTCGACGCCGTCGACTACGAGGGTCGCGACCACTCCCTCGAGTTCGTGCCCGATCCCAGGATCGTCGTCTCGGGTGGACACGAGGTCGAGATGATGGAGGCCGATCGGATCCGCAAAGGGAAGTTCAGGGTCTAGACCGGCCCCCGGTCAGTAGAGCTGGGGTACGAAGGTCTGTTCCCGCATCGGCGGCCGGATGTAGGCAGCGTCCTCGCGCTGGGGAATCTCGATCGGTTCGGGCACGACATCCTCGTAGGGGATCTGGGACAGGATGTGGCTGATGCAGTTCAGCCGGGCCCGCCGCTTGTCGTCGGAGGGCACCACGTACCACGGCGCCTGCTTGATGTCGGTGAACTGGAACGTCGTGTCTTTGGCCATTGAGTACCGGGTGTAGAGGCGGTGTTCCTCGAGGTCCATGTCGGAGAGCTTCCAGCGCTTCAGGGGCTCCTCGTTGCGGGCCTGGAAGCGACGTTCCTGTTCCTCGTAGCTGATCGAGAACCAGTACTTCAGCAACACGATGCCCGACCGGACCAGCATCCTTTCGAACTCCGGACAGGTGCGAAGGAACTCCTGGTGTTGGTCCTCGGTGCAGAAGTCCATGACCCACTCGACGTTCGACCGGTTGTACCAGCTGCGATCGAACAGGACGATCTCGCCCCCCGACGGTAGTAGCGGGATGTAGCGCTGGAAGTACCACTGGGTCTGTTCGCGCTCGGTCGGTTTGGGCAGGGCCTCGGTGCGGACGATGCGGGGGCTGGTGCGCTCGCCGATGCGCTTGATGACACCACCCTTGCCCGCCGAACCGCGGCCTTCGAAGATGATCAGCACCCGTAGCCCGTGGTGGTGGACCCAGTACTGGAGCTTCACCAGCTCTTCTTGGAGCGCGGCCAGCCGTTCCTCGTAGAAGGACTTTCTCAACTGGCCGCTGGTCTTGTAGTTCTCTTCCCCAGCCGGGGTTTCCCAGAGCAGGGCATCGGACGGCTTGTTGGCCATTGGATCGCCTCCCGATCCGAACCTACACGGCCAGCGGAGTGCCTCGGGCATCGTCGTCGGTGGCCATGAGAGCGTCGGCCAGGCGTTCGATCATCTGGGCTCGGCGAGCGGAGTCGGTCCGCTGGATGGGGGTCATCTCGTGGGGATCGGCCACCAGATCGAACAGCTGATCCTCGCCGGTGCTGTGGCGGCTGTACTTGAGCCCGTCGGCGGCCACGATCGTCCGGTTCTTGGCCGGGCTGGTACCCCGCGACTCGGCGAGGGCGTGGGGCAGGTCGTCCTCGACCAGCACATGGTCACGGACCGCGACCGAGGCATCGTCGAGCACCGGCGTCAGGCTCGTGCCCTGGATGCCGTCGTAGCCGGCGAGGCCGGCGAGATCGAGCAGGGTCGGGCCCAGGTCGACGCTGGACGCGAGCGAGGTGGTGCGGGCTGGGTCGCGCCGAGGGTCGGCGATGACGATCGGCACCCGGAGGGTGCCCTGGTAGTGCATCGACCCCTTCAGCATGAGGCCGTGGTCGCCCATCATGTCGCCGTGGTCAGAGGTGAACACCACGATCGTGTCGCGGGTCTGGTCGAGCCGTTCGACCGCCGCCAGGATCTGCCCCACCCGGTCGTCGATCATCTCGATCATCCCGTAGGTGGCGGCGATGGCCTGCCGGAGCATCTCGTGGTCGCCGTCCACCCCGCAGGGCTGGACCCACATCCTCTGTTTCGAGGGATGGATCCGGGCGACCCGCTGGATGTAGTTGGTGGCTTCGGTGAGGGGGTCGTCGACGCTTGGCGGCAGGTCGATGTCGGCCGGGTCGTGGCGGCCGAACCAGTCGCCGGGCGGGCATATGGGGTGGTGGGGGTCGGGGAATGACGCCCAGGCCAGCCAGGGTTGGCCGGCGGCCGCCGCCTCTTCGATGAAGGCCACCGTGCGATCGGCCACGAAACTCGTCGAGTGGAGCTCCTCGGGGTAGGGGGCCTGGTAGACCTGCCACCAGCGGTCGGAGCGCAGGTTGCCGGGCGACTCGTCGGTATAGGGAACGACGAGGTCCTCGTAGCGGCCCCCCTGGTCCAGGGCCCAGCGCAGATGATGGCCCGAGACCCGCGCCCCGTGGTCGATGGCCAGCTCGATGTGGTCGAAGCCGTAGAAGCTCGTTGGCATCTCGGGGGTGTCGTCGAGGTAGCGCTCGAAATCCTCGAAGGTATTCCAGCCCGGCTCGTAGGGGTCGGCGACGGCTGCTTGGGCGTGAACCTCGTGCACCGAGTTGCGGCTCATACCGTGCTGGAGGTGCGACTTGCCGATGAGAGCGGTGCGATAGCCGGCCTCGCTGAACTGGCGGACGTGGGTGTTCGCCCCCCAGTCGAGGGAGCGGTCATTGAAGATCACCCCGTGGGCCGACGGCATGCGTCCGGTCATGATCGTCGCCCGGTTCGGCATACAGATCGGGTTGGCGACCCACGCGTTCTCGAACACCGTGCCCCGGTCGGCCAGTGCATCGAGATTGGGGGTGCGCACCACATCGTTGCCGGCGAACCCCACATGATCGGCCCGGTGCTGGTCAGTGATGATGAACAGGATGTTCGGCTGTGACGCGCTCATGGGGCCGAACCTAGTGCGCGAGATGGAATGGCGGCGGGGTGACCGACGCCCCCGCCAACGGCTGGACCAGTTGGTCGGGGTTGGCACCACGACCGAGGCCAATCCCACCAGGTACACGAGCACGAACGCGCCTCATGCTGGCTGAGTTTGCCATCCCCCACCTGCTTCGTGGCCGGCCTGGCCATCGCCTGAAGCCCAACCCCCTCAGGGCTTGCGCCAGATCGACACATGGCTCATCGAGTCGCTGGTGAACGGAGAGCGGTTCCAGTTCGCCCACCGGGACTCGAACTCGAGTCCGGCCAGCTCAGCCATGAGGTCGAGCTCCGACGGCCAGACGTACCGGAAGGACGGTGAGCTGGTGCGGACCCGGGTCGTCGCTCGGTTGGCCCATGGTGGGCCCTACGCCGGCAGGTGACACACCGCCTCTACGTTGTTGCCGTCGGGGTCGCGTACGAAGGCGCCGTAGTAGTTGGGGTGGTACTCGGGCCAGACCCTCGGTTCGTGTAAGGCCTCGGCCCCCCCGCCGAGTGCGGCCTGGAAGAACTGGTCGACGCTCGCCTCGACGTCGGTGCACTGGATGGACAGGTGGTCGAGCATGTCGCACTCCCTTGGGTTGATCTGCGTGATCGGTCGGGCCCGGGATCAGGAACGATGCCAGGCGTCCTCGGATTCGAAGCGGGCGGCGTTCCACTTGAGGGCTGCGTTCAGGCCCTGTTCGGCGCGGAGCTTCGCGAAGTGGGCGATCTCGTCGGATGACTCCGGGCTGGTGAGGGCCATGGCCTCGAGCTCCATCGAGCGGTCGATGACCTGGCGGACGCCCATCAGCTCGTAGGCCATATTGATGAGCTTCTTGTTGTACTCGACGGTGGGCCGGGGGAGCTTGGCGATCGTCTCGGCCTGGGTCCGTACCGCGGTGTCGAGGTCTTCGGCCGGTACCACCTGGTTGACGAGATCGAGGCGCTTGGCCTCGTCGGCGTCGATGAGGTTGCCCGTGTAGAGCAGCTCGCGGGCCTTGGTCATGCCGATCACCCAGGGCCAAACCGCGGGTATGTAGGGCCCACCGGTGCGGATCTCGGGGGCGCCGAACTTGGCGTCCTCGGAGCAGATGCGCAGGTCGCAGAAGGTGGCAGTGGCGAGACCGCCGGCGATGCAGTAGCCGTGGATCTGGGCGATGATCGGCTTGGGGTTGTTCCAGAAAACGTCCCACCAGGACGAGGCGCTGAAGCCCTTCCCCTGGAGGAAGCTCTCCCTCATCTCGACCCCATTGGGCCGTTCGTCACCACCGGAGATGTCGAATCCCGCGCTGAAGGCCCGACCCGCGGCCTTGAGCACGATGACGCGGATGTCGTTGTCGGCCCAACCAGCGTCCTCGAGGGCGTCGCGCACCTCGAGCTGGAGGTCGGTGGACAGGGCGTTCAGCTTCTCGGGCCGATTCAGGGTGACGAACGCGATCGGTCCGTCCTTTTCGTAGGTGATGGTCTCGTAGGTGGCGGTCATCCTCGGATCTCCCCCGTGTTGCGGCTGTGAGGATCATGGTGCAAAAACAGGACCTACCCGCGGTTGGCCCCCTGAGCGGTGCCGGCTGAACATGCGATGATGAGCCGATGATCGCTGCGAACGAGACCTTCGACGGCACCTGGCCCTTCGCCCCCCACTTCTTCGACGGGGCCGGCTTCCCTCAGCACTATGTCGACGAGGGCGACGGCGAACCCATCGTGTGCCTGCACGGCGAGCCGACGTGGGGCTACCTCTACCGCCACATGATCGGGCCCCTGTCCGAGCACAACCGGGTGATCGTCCCCGACCACATGGGGTTCGGCAAGAGCGGGACCCCACAGGATCGGGAGTACACCCTCCAGACCCACAACGAGAACCTCACCGCTCTCATCGAACACCTCGACCTGGGCGACATCACCTTCGTGATCCAGGACTGGGGAGGCCCCATCGGCACTGCGTTCACGGTCCGCAACCCCGACCGGGTGAAGCGCATGGTCTACATGAACACGGTCAGCGGCTACGGCCGGGTCCGGGGCGAGTACCCGAGCCCCAACGAGACCCGCTGGTTCGAGTGGATAGGTGCCGGTCTGGAGAACGGTCGGACCGAGCAGGTGTTGCGCAACCTGGGATCGACGGTGCTCTCGGTGATGAAGATCATCGGGTTCGACGCCGGCAAGGTCGACGACACCTGGATCCGGGCCTACTCCGAACCCTTCCCCGACTGGGACAGCGCCATCGGTGGCTATGAGTTCCCCATCGACGCCTACCTGGGGCGCATCGTCGATTATGTGATAGCGGGCGCCGAGGGGGTTGGTGCCCTGGCCGCCAAGCCGGCCCTTCTCCTGGAGGGTATGGCCGACATGGCCATCAATCCCCAGCGAGCCATCGCTGACTTCCGGGGCGTCTGGCCCGACGGCCCGGTGGTCGAACTGGAGGGAGTGGGCCATTTCTGCCAAGAGGACGCGCCCGAGATCCTGGTGTCGAACATCCGCCAATTCCTCCAGGCCAATCCATGACCAACCGGTGACCAGTTGAAGCTCGACGAATTCGCCACCGAGTGTGATGCGTGGCTCTCGGCCCACGCCGAGCACAAGCCCGGGAGGGGGCGCTTCCATTGGGGCGACGGTGACGATGGGGTGGTCGAGATCTGGTCGGAGCACGATCCAGTCGCCGATGCTCGGCGATTGAGCTCATCGCGGGCCTGGCGCCGACAGCGCTTCGACGCCGGCTACGGGTGGATCGACGGCCCTCCCGATCTCGGCGGAAGGGGTCTGACCCACTCCCACGCCCGGGCCTACGCACAGCTCGAGGCCCGCTACGACCTACCTCCCCAGGACTGGTTCAAGCTCGGACCCGTCATCGGGCCCATTCTCATGGCCCATGGGTCCGAAGCGCTCCAGGAGCGGTACGTGCCCGGTCTCCATCGGGGCGACCTGGTGGCTTGCGAGCTGTTCAGCGAGCCCGGAGCGGGGTCGGACCTGGCCAGCGCCACCTGTTCGGCCGTGGCCGACGGCGACCACTGGGTCCTCGACGGTCAGAAGGTGTGGACCTCCGACGCCCACATCGCCGACATCGGACTGGTACTGGCCCGCACCGACCGCGATCTCAGCCGCAACCGGGGGTTGTCCACCTTCCTGATCGATATGCACGATCCCGCGGTCGATGTTCGACCTCTCCGGCAGATGACCGGCGGCTCGGCCTTCAACGAGGTGTTCATCACCGACCTCCGGGTGCCCGACAGCCATCGGGTCGGCGCCGTGAACGGGGGATGGGCGGTCGCGGTCCACACCCTGATGTTCGAGCGTCAGCTGGTGGCCGGCGGCCACGGCCGGGGCGGGGTGGGTATCGCCAACGGCGACCGTCTGACCGAGCTGGTGCGGCATTTCGGACGGGCCGAGGACCCCCTCGTCCGCCAGCACTTGGCCACCGTGATCGGCGACTTCCGGGTAGCCGGTTACCTCAACCAGCGCCGCGACCTGGCCGCTGACGCCCTGATCATGGCCAAGCTGTCCCTCGCTGGGAACCTCACCGCCGCGGCCGGCCTGGTGGCCGAGGTGCTCGGGCCCCGACTCGCGGCCGACACGGGGGAGTGGGGCACCTTCGCCTGGACCAGGTTCCTGTTGGGCGCCCCGGGGAACCACATCGCCGTTGGCACCGACGAGACGATCAAGAACATCATCGGAGAACGAATCCTGGGTCTGCCCCGTGAGCCGCGCCCCTGACTTCGGGGATGGGGTTGACCGACTACCCCAACCCGGTGAAACCCTCGACCTAGACTCGCGCATGGCGCCTCCGGCTTCGAGCCTCGAACGTTCGCTCACCCTGCGCCACGTCTTCGCGCTGAGCACCGGCGCCATGTTCAGCTCCGGGTTGTTCCTCCTACCCGGCCTTGCGGTGGCCAAGGGCGGGCCGGCGGCCGTGTTGGCCTATCTGATCGCCGGGCTCCTGGCCGTCCCCGCCATGCTCAGCGTGGCTGAGCTGAGCACCGCCATGCCCCGGTCGGGTGGCGCCTACTACTTCGTGGAACGGGCGTTGGGCCCGGCGGTGGGAACCATCGCCGGGATGGGAACGTGGCTGTCACTGGTGCTGAAGGACGCCTTCGCTCTGGTGGGCATGAGCGCCTACCTCAACATCGTCTTCGACGTGCCCTCGAAGCCGTTGGCCGTGGCGCTCATCGTGGCCTTCACCCTGGTCAACATCCTGGGGTCGAAAGCCAGCGCCTCGCTTCAGACAGTGCTGGTGGCGTTCGTTCTGCTGGTGATGGTCTGGTTTCTCGCCGGTGGCCTGCCCTCGGTCGGCTCCGGCGATGGCTCGCTCGACCCGTTCTTCGAGACGGGTGCGTCGGGTGTGCTCGCGGTGGTTGGTCTGGTGTTCGTGTCCTACGGGGGCCTCACCAACGTCGCCAGCGCCGCCGAGGAGATCGAGGATCCTTCCCGGAACATCCCCCTCGGCATGTCGCTCTCGCTGGCCGTGGGCTGTGTCGTCTACACCCTCGCCGTGCTGGTGACGGTGGCTGTCGTCCCCGCCGATGCCCTGCACGAGGATCTGGCCCCGATCCACACTGCCGCCGAGGCCACGCTGCCGGCGGCGGGAGCCATCTTCGTCGTGATCGCCGCCTTGGCCGCCTTCTCCTCGGCTGCCAATGCCGGCATCCTGGCCGCCGCCCGCTACCCGCTGGCGATGAGCCGGGAGGGTCTGGTCAGCAGGCGCTTCCAGGACCTGAGCCGGTTCTCCACACCTGTGCTGGGTATCGTGGCCACCGGAGCCGGGATGGCGGCGGTCGTCTTGGCCTTCGACGCCGGTGCGATCGCCAAGCTGGCCAGTGCCTTCGTGTTGCTCACGCTGGGTCTGGTCAACCTCGCGGTGATCGTGCTGCGGGCGAGCCGCATCCAGTCATACGCGCCGGCCTTCCGGGCCCCGCTGTTCCCGTGGATCCAGGTGGGCGGGATTCTGGTGTCCATCTATCTGATCGTCGGGCTGGGGGCCCTGCCCCTGACCCTCGTGGCGGTGTTCATCATGGCCGGCCTCCTCTGGTACAGGTACTACGGCCGCTCCCGGGCGACCCGAGCGGGTGCGATCTATCACGTGTTCGAGCGCTGGGGTCGGTCCGCTGACCGGGGGCTCGACCGGGAGATCAGTGCGGCCATCCAGAGCCATGGCCTACGGGCTCAGGACGAGTACCCGGGTCTCATTGCCCGGGCCGCGGTCATCTACATCCCCGAAGGGTCCGACATCAACGAGGCAGCCGATCGGGCCTCCAACGTGCTCAGCCGCCGTATCGGAATCGACCCCGCCGAGGTCACCGACCGCTTCCTCGACACCGGCTCGCTCTGGATGCAGCCCGTTGAGCGCCATCCCACCGCGACACCGGTGGCGTTCTTCGACACCGATGATGACCATCTCGTCATCGCGCGGTCAGCGTCGGGAACCAGCATCCCCGCCCAGTGGGGAGGGCAGGGTGAGAGGGTTCGGGCCCTCTTCTTCCTCGCCGGCAGCACCAATCAGCCGGGCCGGGCGCTCAGGTTGGCCGGGGAGCTGGCGGCCTACTTGCACTCCGATGCCGGCGAGGCGCTGGTCGAGGCGGTCTTCGAGACCGAGGTCAAAGAGGCCCTCTTGCCCGAACTGTCGATCGCCCAGTATCCGCTTCTTCGCGAGCTCAGCACCGGTGGTTTGATCGGTCGGCGCTTCGATGATCTCGCCGCTCCCGATCACCTCCACCTCGAGGCGGTCAGACGTGAGGGTCGGGTGATCAGGGTCGAGAGTGGCCTGATCCTGGAGCCCGACGATCAGCTCACGGTGATTGGCCCCCTCGATGGCTTGCCCGACGCCGACGAGCTGGCTCGGATCCTGCTGGGCACCGGGTCCTAGGGGAGTCCACAAGTCTTGGCGGCTCAGTCCTGGGGGCTCCACAGGGGTTCGTCGGCGGTGAAGCCGATCTCGTTGCCCCACTGGTTGCGGTAGGCGACTTCGTGGACGGGGTTGCGCTTGGCCACGCCCCAACGGCCGGTGGGGTAGCCCATGGGGACACAGGCTGCCATCTTCCAGCCGTCGGCGACGGGTACGCCCAGCAATTCGGGCACTGCGTCGCCCTTGTAGGCCAGCACGGTGGTGAGTGAGGAGCCCACCCCTTCGGCCCGGGCCGCCAGCTGGGCGCTCCAGATCGACGGGAAGATCGACCCGCCGCTGCGGTCGCCGTTGGCGAAGCCGAACAGGAACAAGGGGTAGTCCGAGAAGTTGTCGGCCGCGTGTTCGACCGAAGACACCATGGCGTTGGTGGCCTTGCTCTCGGGTTCGTCGGGGTTGGCTCGGGCCGATTCGACCCGGTCCTTGTAGACGGTCTGCCAGAGCTGATCGATGCAGTCGCGGTAGAGGGGGCCGAGCCGGGCCCGGATGTTGGGGTCGTCGACCATCATGAAACGCCAGTTCTGGGTGTTGCCCCCCGACGGGGCGCGGATGGCCGCGTCGAGGATGCGGGCCTGGACATCCATCGGGACGGGGTCAGGCTTGACCCGGCGCATGGCTCGTGTGGTGTAGAGCGCTTCGTGGAGGTCCATCGGGTTCCTTCGTGACTGGCGGGTGGGAGGGAGGGCTGGGTTGGGTCCCCATTGCGCTTCCCCTCAGCGGCCGCCGCCACGGTACTCGGTTTCGGGATGAGGGATGATGGGGCCATGACCACCAACGAGTTGCTCTACGAGGTCCGCGATCAGGTCGCTGTCCTGACCTTCAACCGACCCGACCACATGAACACCATCACTCCGGTGATGTTGGGCGAGTTGTCCGACCGCCTGCTGGCGGCCGATGCCGACCGGTCTGTGAGGGCCATCGTGATCACCGGCGCCGGCCGGGCCTGGTGTGCCGGCCTGGACGTGGGTGCCGCCGTCTCGGGTGAGGGTATTGGCGGGGAATCGTCCAAGAAGCCCAACGGCGAGTTCAACCTCCGCGACGCCCCACCTGTGGTCCTGCACAAGATCGACACGCCCACCATCGCCGCCCTCAACGGGGGAGCTGCCGGTTACGGCATGGACTTGGCCCTGGGCTGCGATATTCGCATTGCCGCCGACACGGCCAAGCTCTCCGCGGCCTACACCGCCCGCGGATTGGTACCCGAGAGTGGTGGCACCTGGCTCCTGCCCCGCATCGTCGGCTGGTCGAAGGCGGCCGAGCTCTTGTTCACCGCCCGCACCCTGGGGGCCGACGAGGCCATGGATCTGGGCCTGCTCAGTGATGTCGTCGCCGCCGACGAGCTCGAGAAGGCTTCGATGGCTCTGGCCAGCGAGATCGCGGCCAACGCCCCCCTGGCCATCAAGGCGGCCAAGCGCCTCATGCGCCACGCCATGAACGAGAACCTCGAAGACCATGTGCAGCGTCAGTATCTGGCCCTGCTGCCCTTGTTCGGCACCGAAGACTTCCGTGAAGGGCTGGCCAGCTTCCTCGAGAAGCGGCCGGCGGACTTCCAGGGCCGCTGACTGTCCGCCCCCTTGGGTGACGTTCGGTCGTGGAGACTGCCCCTGATCCGATCGTCATGTCGGCTCCTATCTCGTCTGTCTCGAGGGCTGGTCCGCCGAGGTGGACGCCCGCGTTCGACATCTCGGACCACGCCGAACTGGTGCGCTGTGGTCACTCCGACTCGGTGTTCGTGGGAGGAAGGCCCCTCCAGCGGGGTGCGCCGCCCTCGTACAGGACGGTCAAGGGTCGGATCGAGAAACAGCTCCGGCGACGCCGGTCGCGCTGGTCGGGGTAGCAAATCGCTGGCCTCAATTGGCGGGGATGCCCCCCAGCTCGGCCACCAGGCCCGTGATGTGCTCGTCGAGCGCGGTCCGGCGCTCGTCATCGAGACCGTTCAGCCGCGAGAGGTGTTCGGCGAAGACCGCCCAGCCCAGTCCCAGAGCGCTCGAGGTGATGATCATGAGGTCGATCTCCTCCGTGGTGAGATCAGGCTGGGAGCGGACCAGCGCATCGCGCCATCGACCCATGATCGGGTGCTCCGAGAACAGATTCTGAGCTGCTTCGAGCTGGACCCGGGCGATGACCTTGGCGAGCTCTCCGCCGCGACGGCTGGCGAGATCGGGGGGAGGGAAGCCCTCGGCATCGAGGTCGTTGGTTGCCCGCTCGTTGAGGTCGTCGAGGGCGGCAGTGACCAGGTTGTCCTTGCTGCCGAAGTAGGTGTGGATCAGGCCATGGTTCACGCCCGCGTGCCCTGCGATCTCGCGGACCGAGACGTTCGTACCCTTCTTGACGATGAGTTCTGTCGTCGCGGTCTTCAGGGCCGTGACCACGGCATCGCGACCTACCGGCTTGTCGGTCAACTGAGGTGTACCCACTCTTTCTCTCAGCGGTTCAGGAGGACCGGGATGTTGCGAGGGCCCCGTACCTGACCGTTGGCCCAGGTGGTCTTCTGGGTGGAGTCGAGCGAGTAGCTGGGGAAGGCCCGCAACCACTCCTGGAGGGCGATGAGGAGCTCGAGGCGGGCCAGGTTCGACCCCACGCACCGGTGGATACCGAGACCGAAGGCTACGTGGCGGTTGCGGGCCCGGTCGATCTGGAATTCGCCGGGATTCT
>JAAEMS010000021.1 GCA_024225275.1 Actinomycetes bacterium | reverse complement strand
GGCGTAGCACGATGATCTCGAGGTCTTTGGAGCGTCCGGAACGAACCGCGAGGCGCACCATCGTGTTGAGGAATCGGTAGAGGATACGAAACATGAGGATCCAGGATGGCGGCCATTCGCCCTGGTCAGCACCCACGCGCGGCTTCACGGGCGGCACAGGCATCGGCCCTGGTCAGCGCCCACGCGCTAGTTTCCGAGCCCCACAGGCGGGGCCCACCGACTGAGCGGAGAAACGACCTGCAAGTGATATGAGTCAGGAGTAGTATTGGTTGGTGTGGGAGGTCGAGTACACGGATGAATTCGAATAGTGGTGGAACGTGCTGTCGGTTGATGAGCAGCGACACACTGCGGCGTCGGTCGAGTTGCTTCAGGAGCACGGCCCGGGCTGGGACGTCCGGCCGTCGACACGATCAGCAGCAGTCGTCACGCGAACATGAAAGAACTCAGAGCGAGTGACACCCGGACGCTGTTCGCGTTCGATCCGCGGCGCCACGCCATCTTGTTGCTGGGCGGAGACAAGTCCGGGAAATGGAACGCTTGGTACAAGACGGCGATACCTCACGCCGATGACCTCTACGACGGACACCTCGAGACTACTGAGAAGGAAGGACTGATCTGATGGCCAAGAACCTCAAGGACCTTGCAGCCCCTTTGTACGAAGACGCCGAGTCGGCGAAGAAGATCGGCGAGTACAAACAAGCCGTCGAGGCAGAACTCGTTGCTCACCAGCTCGGTGAACTTCGTCGCGAACTTGGAGTCGACCAGGTCGAGCTGGCCGAACGGCTCGGCATGACCCAGGGCGGCGTCTCCAAGCTCGAACGATCGGCCGACCCGAAACTGTCCACCCTTCGCAAGCTGACTGACGCCCTCGGTGGAACACTTCGGATCGAGGTCGAAGTCGAAGGACGCACGTTTCAACTCAGCGGAGCGCCGACTGATTCGTAACTCCAGTTGAGCCGCTGACGTCCGAGCCGAGGGGTGTCGCGTTGCCAATGATTTGCCAATGGCATCCAGCGCCCTGGAGCGGCATCGAGCGGTAGGGAACGGATTGCGGGGTCGCCAGGTGCCGCTCTAGGACGCCGGTTGCCGCAGGACGACGCCAGATGCCGTCAAGGGGATGTCCCCCCTCCGGCACAGGCGTTAGTACACGGCGGACGCAGTTTCAGGGCCATGCGTGGACGGTTGGGGCTGCCGGGCCGAGCGCTGCCGTCAGTGTGGTGAGGTCGTGTGGGTCGCCGGTGAGGATGTCGTGGCCGAGGCGTATTGCGGTGATCACGAGGTGGGCGTCGACGACGTCTGAGGTCTTGGTCTGGGCGAGGAGGCGTCCGATGGGGCGGCCGTCCTCGAAGGGGTGGATGGTGATGGTCTTGAGAAATGCCGAGAGGCGGGCCTGGCGTGGCCCGTTTCGCCACACCTGGCCGACGACTGGATGCGTCGTGTGCAGAACGGTTTCCGATCTGGTGGCGGCCGCCAGGAATGTGTGGGCGGCTCGTTCACTTCGGTCGATGGAGATCAGAAAGCCGGCGTCGAGGATCACAGCCCGTATCGGTCGGCCATGGCGGCGATGTCATCCTCGTCGATCGGGGCTTCTTCGGCGTCCCATTCGGCCAGAAACGATCGGAGGGCGTCCTGGCGTTTCCGGTCGGTTGCAAGATTGCGGAGGGCTTGACGGATGACGCTGGAACGTCCGCCGAATTCCGGAGCGAGCCTGTCGAGGAGGGCTTCGTCCTCATCGTCGAGTCGGACTGTGGTGGTACTCATACAGCCCAATGTAGCACGCATGTGCTACATTGGCGATGAGATCTTCCCAGCGGGCGCGAATCATGGCTCAGGCGGCCCTCAGCAAGCTGGTCCAGTCGCTGGCTTTCCGTGGGTTATGGGTAGCAATCCCCCCTACGACACAAGCGTTGGTACGCCGTCGCCCTGCCAGTCTGGGCCGTAGACGGGCGGCGCAAGGCATTGCTCTCAGCGCTTTGTCCAGCAGTCGATGGCGGCCTGAATGGCGGCGCATGCTTCGGCGACTCAGGCCGGCTGCAGTTCGCAGAACTGGACGACCAGGTAGGCCTTGGGGGCGACTCTGAGATTGTCGAAGCTAGCGACGCAGTCAGTAGGCATGCCGTCGTCGGCTCCGAGTCGTAGTTCGGTGGGTGTGGGGGCCGAGTATTGCGTCGTGGCAGGTCACGCGGTGTTTCGGTAGTGGTTGATGCAGCCGCGGCATCGGGTTGCTTCGATGACTTCGAGCGAGGGTGGTCGGCGCCGCACGAGGCGGTTGGCAGTGGTGGTCGCTGGTCGAGGGGAGGGGCCGGTGCTCGTTGTGGTGTCTCGCCTGGCTGGATGTCAGGCTCGGTAGATGCGGACTGCGTCGGCGTGGGTGGCGAGGGCGCGGAGGTCCTTCAGGTCGCTGGTGAGCACGGCACCGCCGGGTTCAGCGAGCGCGACGACGATGGCGTCGACGGCTGAGCCTTGGCGGGCAAGGGCCCGCAGCGCACCGGCCCGGCGGGCGAGACGTTCCGGGAGTTCCTCGATGATGTCGCAGGTCTTGAGGAAGCGGCTGATGTTGGCGTCGCTGCGTCGACGTCCAGTTATCGACTCGGCGAGGACCACTGAGGGGACCACCGGTGGCCAAAGGCCGTCGCGTCTGAACACGGCGATCAGGGCGGCCGAGTCCTGTCGCCGTCGGGCCAGGCGGCTGACACCGCCGGAGTCGAGGACGAGCAACGTTCAGCCGACCTCAGCGGCAGAAGTGCTGGTCCGGATCCGTCGGGACAGCGCTTCGGCCTTGGCGACTGCGTCGTCGGATGGCTCACCGACGTCGTCGATGAGCTGAGCGAGGTAGCGGTCGGTTTCTTCGAGGAGTGCTTGATGACGCAGTTCGGCCCGGACGGCATCCTGGAGGAGTTCCGAGGGCGACAGCTCCCGCTCCTTGACCGCGTCGTAGAGCTCGTCTGGAAGGTACACCTGCATCCGTGGCATACGCCTACTATACACACTTCATGGGTGTGATCCGGTTACGGAGGGTGTGTCGGCCTGCTAACGGATTGCCAACGGCAGCCGGCGGCAACGAACGGGGGGAGCGCCTCGCGAAAGTGCTGCCAGATGCTGGAATCTGCCGCTCGTTGCCGGGGGCTGCCGGGATGTGGGCGGTCGTTCAAGTCCCCCCTCCGACACTCGAACAAGTGTTTGGTCACCGCATCTGGCGTCTAGTTCGGCTAACCCGAGGTAGGCGGACTATGGGTGGCGGAGCCTGCGCAATGCTCCGTCTTCCGGTCGAGGAAGGCGGTGAGCTGCTGAAAGCCGGTTCGCATGTTGGTCGAGTGTGTCTTGGCCACGGGCAGGAACCTGGCGAGGGCTCGGCGGAGAGGGCCACTTGGGCTGGTCTGCCATCGGTAGGTGACCTCGGTTCTTCTTCTGTCGATGTCGGTGAAGGTCCAAGTGCCGGTGCCTTTGAAAGCGCCGCCGACGTAGTGCACACGGATCAGCTCACCGGGTTGGACCTCCATGGTCATGGTGGTGAAGGGCACGGCCCAACGTCCGCGGACGACGGTGTCGGCCACCGCTCCGGCGTCGTCGTAGGAGTGGCCCTCGCGAACCGTGGTTGCGCGGTGGGGTAGCCACCAGCTGGTTGTGCCATTGAGTTCAGCGACGAGCGCGGCGTAGACCTCGTCGCGTGGATGACCGACTACTGCGGTGTCGGTGACGTCGTACCTGCTGACTGAGGCGTCGCCCTCGGCGAATAGGGCGTGGGCTTCGGCTCGGGCTTTGAGGCCTTCGAGCATCTTGTGTTCCATCGCAAAGTTGACGGGTTCGACGAGCCGCCAGATGAGTCGCTGACCTGGGCTGAAGGTCAACCGCTGGCGGACAACGAGCCGGGTCTGGGTCTCGTCGGCCCGAGGGAGGAGCTGCCACTGCCATGTGGAAGCCGCGTAGTCCTTGGCGGGGATCTCATCGACGACATCGGGAACCGCGATCTGGGCGGGCGTGCCGGCCCCAAGGAGTACCAGATGGCGAGGCGCCTTGATGTCCATCACCATCCAGCAGGGGAACTTGTCGGGACCGGAGCGGATGATGTCCCCCTCGTTCAGGTCCTGGTGCTCGGCAAGGACGTTGTCGGCGCTGTGGATGTCGCAGCCGACGAGGTTCTCGAGGCCGTCGTAGCTGTAGAGACCGCCGCGGCCCTGGCCGATCTGGGCCAGCCACGGCCACACCTCATGTGGCGGGGCGTCGATGGTGATGGCCCGGGTGTACCCGAGCTTGGGTTGTTTGACGAGGTTGTCGCCGGGCATTCCTGCGGCGGCCTCGGCGTCGGTAGCGCCGTGTCGGTTGTAGTGGCGTCGCAGCAGCGGCGAAGCGATCACTGTGCCCGCGATGATGGACCCGCCGAAGATGACGTCGCGGGCTGCGGTCCACCGACTCTGCCGAGCCCCGGGCTCGGAAGCCATCATTTCGTTGAAGCCATGAATGAATCGCACCGCGGTTGCCTTGTTCGCCTCTTGAACCTCGCCTTGCACATCAGCGCGCTCAGACATGCCAAACTCCGTGGTCTCACCATGTCCCCATCGTCGATCGGCGCCTCCCAACCTCATAGGGCCAGAGGTCCCCGCGGACCCGCAGGACCAACGACCCTGGGAGCGTGTGGGTGCCAGAAACTCGGTCGTGAGCCTGTGAGCAGGCACTTCAGGTCACGCCGCGACCAGCTCGGCGCTCCAGGGCGCGCGTGGGCACTGTTGCGTTGATCGATCGGTGGGCGCGGGTCGGCCGGCTTGTTGTCGGGCTTGGGTCAGATCACGTCGGCGAGCTCATCGAAAGCGGCCGCCAGGCGTAGATGCTAGCGGTCGGCTTCCACGCCGAGTTCGTAGTGACCGCGTCGAAGATTCTGGACGAACGCGTGACCGCGGATCACCACGGAGGCGGTCCGGTTGGTCAGCAGACCGCGCATCGGTCTCAGCCTCGCCTCGAGTCGCCCGTGGTCCCACTCGATCCTGTTGTTCGCGTACTGCTCGGTGTCGTGGGCTGCTTCGGGGATCAGTTCATCGATCACACGTAGCAGGGGTGCGGCCTGGTCGGTGGTGCCCTCGACAGGGTCGCCCGTGGCCGGTCAACGCGGTCTCGAAGAAGTGTGTGGCGGCGGCGGTGTTGGGTCGTTTCGACACATAGACGTCGATGATCTGGCCGGGTTGGTCGACGACCCGGTGCACGTAGCGCCACACACCGGCGACTTTGACGTAGGTCTTGTCGACGAACCATCGGTCACCGACCGTGTGTCGACAGGGC
>JAAEMS010000020.1 GCA_024225275.1 Actinomycetes bacterium | reverse complement strand
CCAGGCCCCGCCAACTCACACCGCAGGCTGATCGGTGATCAGCCGATTCGAGCGCGATCTCTCCCAACTCGTTGCCGTGCAGCCCGACGACGATCTGATGACCACTTGTGCCGCGCTCAGGGCAACGGGTGAGCGCCGAGGGCGCCCCCTTGGGCAGAGATCCACGAAGCCGACCGTTGGATCACAGCAACTGGTCTCGGCCTCGACATCGATCTGGTCTCACGCGACGCGGTGTTCGAGGGCGTGCCAGGGCTCCGACTCAGTCCCGCCAGACAGTAGAGCGGTCTACCACGACTTGGCTGTCGGCGAGGTGGCCTACAGTGGCCCCATGACATCGAGGGACACGAGCGTGGAAGCCCAACGGCGACAGCTCGAGGTGTACCGAACCATGTCCGGCCCCGAGCGCGTACAACTGGCGATCGAGATGGCCGAGCAAACCAAGCGCATCACCCTCGATGGCCTCCGAACGCGAAACCCGGAGTTGGATGAAATCGAGCTACACCGATTGTGGTTCCGACTGCTGCACGGTGATGCCTGCGACTCTTGGCGACGCCGACGAACGGCCGCGCTTTCCTAGATGCAGGGCGCACTCCTCGCACGAGTAGTAGCTGCTCTCGACCATGCCGGCATCGACCACATGGTCACTGGATCGTTTGCGAGCGCATTCCACGGCGAACCACGAATGTCGCGAGGCATCGATCTGGTGGTAGATCCCGACGCGACGTCGATCCAGATATTCGTGAGCGAACTCGATCCCGACCGGTTCTACGTGGACGACGCCAGCGAAGCCCTGCGGCGACGCGACATGTTCAACGTCATCGACACGGAGACCGGGTGGAAGGCCGATCTCATCATCCGCAAGGACCGGCCATTCAGCGCTGAAGAACTCCGGAGAAGGGTGCCAGCAACGATTGCCGGCGTGGACACGTTTGTCGCATCGGCTGAAGACACCGTCCTCAGCAAGCTCGAATGGTCCAAGGAGTCAGCATCCGAGATCCAACTCCGGGACGTCGTCGCCGTCATCCGCATGTACGAGGGCGAGCTCGACACCAACTACCTGACCGCCTGGGCGCAGCAGCTCGACTTGGTCACAGAGCTTCAAGGCGCCTTCGACCAGGCGGGCCAGTCCTGAAGAACGGCACCGTTGCGTTGACGGATCGGGTGCCCAGAAGCGAGGGTGATCAGGTGGATCGTCGTGCCGTTGCTGAGTCCGCTTCGTTTGCCGGCTACCGGTTCCCGCCCGAGGTGATCTTGTTGGCCGTGCGCTGGTACCTCCGCTACGGCCTGTCCTACCGCGATGTGGAGGAACTCCTCGCCGAACGCGGCATCGACGTCGACCACGTCACCGTCTACCGATGGGTCCAGAGATTCACCCCACTACTCATCGACGCAGCACGCCCGTGTCGTCACGTGGTGGGTGACCGCTGGTTCGTCGACGAGACCTACCTCAAGGTCAATGGTGTGTGGCGCTACGTGTACCGCGCCGTCGATCAGTACGGCCAGGTCATCGACGTCTATGTGTCGAAACGACCCAACATCGCCGCCGCCACACACTTCTTCGCAACCGCGTTGGCCGGCCACGGGCGACCCGTCGAGGTCACCACCGATCTAGCCGCACCCCTGCTACGTGTGATCGATGAACTGATCCCCGAAGCAGCCCATGACACCGAGCAGTACGCGAACAACAGGATCGAGTGGGACCACGGCCGACTCGAGGCGAGGCTGAAACCAATGCGCGGTCTGCGAACCGATCGGACCGCGTCGATCGTGATCCGCGGTCACGCTTTCGTCCAGAATCTTCGACGCGGTCACTACGAACTCGGCGCCGAAGCCGGCCGCAAGCATCTACGCCTGGCGGCCGCTTTCGATGAGCTCGCCGACGTGATCTGACCGAACCCCGACACCAAACCGCCCGACCCGCGCCCACCGATCGATCAACGCAACAGTGCCATCCGGGTGGGGT
>JAAEMS010000019.1 GCA_024225275.1 Actinomycetes bacterium | reverse complement strand
CCTGAGGGTGCCGAGAACGCGTCACCGCAGGTCACGGCGTTGACGGCCGGTACCGTGACCGGCCGTGTCATCGGTCCTTTCGCACCTGTTCCGTCTTCTGATTGCTCGTCTCGGGTTGCTGTTGGTGTCTGGCGACAAGCGTGACGCCGAGATCCTCGCCCTCCGCCACCAGGTTCACGTTCTGCAACGACAGGTCGACCGGCCCAGGTTCAGCCCGACCGACCGGACGATCCTGGCCGTGCTCTCGCGCGCCTTCGATAGACAGCGGCTCGGGCGCGTGATGTTGATCGCCACGCCGGCCACCGTGATCGGCTGGCACCGATGCCTCGTTGCCCGTCACTGGACCCAACCACCCAGGGCCTCGACCGGACGGCCGCGCACCCCCGCCGAGCTGCGCCGACTGGTTCTGCGTCTCGACACCGAGAACCCAAACTGGGGCTACCGGCGCATCCACGGCGAGATCCACCGACTCGGACACCGTATTGCCGCCTCGACTGTCTGGACCATCCTCCGCGACGCAGGCCGCGAACCCACCCCCAACCGCACCGGACCATCCTGGAGCGAGTTCATCGCCAGCCAAGCCCACGCTCTGGTCGACACCGGCTTCTTCTGCGTCGACACCGTCACCCTGCGCCGATTCCACGTCCTGTTCTTCATCGAAGCAGACACCCGCCGAGTCCATCTCGCCGGCATCACCACCAACCCCACCGGCCCATGGACCGCCCAAGCCGCACGCAACCTCCTCATCGGCTGGGACAAGGCGATCAGGTTCATGATCCGCGACGGCGCCGGCCAGTACACCCGCACCTTCGACAACACCTTCGCCGCCATCGGCGCCGAGGTGATCACCACCCCACCAGGTGCGCCTCGAGCCAACGCGTTCGCTGAGCGATGGGTCCGCACCGTCCGCCACGAACTCCTCGACCACACCCTCATCTGGAATCAACGCCAACTCCGCCGACTCCTCGACGAGTTCGTCGAGCACTACAACGAGCACCGACCCCACCGAGGACTCGGCCAGCGAGCACCCAACGACGACGCTGGCGCATCTGTGATCGAACTCGGCTACCGGATCCAACGCACAACCACCTGCGCGGGACTCATCAACGAGTACCGACCAGCAGCCTGAGGGCCGAGACAAGCCGAACCGTCCAGGGCAGCAGCTTCAACGCGCACGGACAACCGCCCCCTCCCTCACACCGGCCCCCGACGAGCCCGTCCGGTAGCGCCGATGACTTCT
>JAAEMS010000018.1 GCA_024225275.1 Actinomycetes bacterium | reverse complement strand
TTCGGACGGGGGAGACTCCGGCGACGAAGGGGGCGGCACCGACACCGACGAGGGCGGTGAAGAAGAAGAGGCCGACGAGGGCGGTGACGACGACGTTGCTGCGGCCGGAACCGAGGCCGAGGGTGACGTCGACACTGAGGTCGAAGAGTCCGAGGCCATGGCCGTCCAGGGCGGCAAGATCACCATCGGCCTCGAGGCCGAGATCGTGGGCATGCGGCCGTGGGAGGACACCTGCGGATCTCCCTGCTACAACGTGTTCGCCGCTGTCTACGACAAGCTCGTCGAGTCCACCGCCGACGGAACCTACGAGGGCTGGTTGTTCGAGACCATCGAGCCGAACGAGGACTTCACCTCGTGGGTCGGCGTCCTGCATCCGGGCGTCAAGTTCCACAACGGCAAGGACCTCACCGCCCAGACGATTGCCGACATGTTCCCGATTCAGCAGGAGGGTGCCACGGGAGCCGGCCACGTCTCCTCATCGAACCTCACCGCAGTCGAAGCCACCGGTGATCTCGAGGTGACCTACACCCTGAGCCAGCCCCACTCGGCCTTTCCGGCCTTCTTGTCCCGTGCCCCGATCGGCATGGTGTTCGATCCGGAGTATGCCGCCGAAGACCCCGATGGCTACAACGAGAACCCCGTTGGTACCGGCCCATTCCAGATGGTGAGCCGGGACCTCGACAACGAGACCATCGTCGAGCGCAACACCGACTACTGGTTCACCGACGCCAACGACGTCCAGCTGCCCTACCTCGACGAGGTCAGCTTCCGGCCGATCCCCGACGAGGGCACCCGTCTCAGCTCCACCCTGTCGGGCACCACCCAGGTGGCCCACACCTTGCGCCAAGGCACCATCCGTGACGCCCGCGCCGCCAGGGACGACGGTGATGACATCATCCTCTACGAGTTCCAGGGCAATAATGTCGGTGGCGGTATGTTCAACGTGCTCATACCCCCATTCGACGACGTCCGCGTCCGCCGCGGCCTCACCCACATGAACTCCCAGGACAATGTGATCGAGGCTCTGGGTGGCACTGGCATCTCCCTGCCTGGCACCCAGTGGTTCAGCCCCGACTCGCCGTGGTATTCCGAGACGGCGGCGGCCGCCTGGCCCCGGTTCGACTTCGATGCCGGTGTGGCCTCGCTCCAGGAGTACATCGACGATCCCGAGCGGTCCGACGGCAAGGCGGCGGGCGATCCCATCGACGCCGAGCTCTCGTGCCCGGCCGACCCGACCCTCATCGCGGCCATGCAGGTACTCGAGCAGACATGGGGCGGTAGCGGCCTGGTCAACGTCGAGCTCACCAACTACGACCAGCAGACCCACATCAACTACGCCCTTGGAGCCGAGAATGGCTTCGTGGGTAGCCATACCACCCACTGCTGGCGTGTCTCGGCCGACGATGATCCGTCCCTGTTCCTGAACTCGGCCCTGGCTCCGCCCACGGCCGAGATCGCCGCAGCGGCTGGGCTCGACGGCATCGTGTCGCCGCTGAACTGGTCCAACTACTTCGACGGTGAGGTATTCACCAACCTGGTGGCGGCCACCCGCACCGACAACTTCGACGAGCGCTATGCGCTGTACGAGGCTGTCATGTTGAAGCTGGCCGAGGACGTCCCGATCTGGTTCTCGGGCCACACGGCCACGGCGCTCATCACCGAGTCGTCGATCATGGGTCTCAACTCATGGGAGCTCCCCAGCGGAACGCTGGGCGCTGGCCATCCCAACGCCGAGGGCCGCTGGCACTCGGCCTGGATCGCCGGCTAGCAACCACACGCTACGGGAGGAGTGACGTTTCATGAGAAGGGTTCTAGCCATTCGCCTAGGGCGACTCATCGCGACCTTGTTCGCGGTGACCTTGATCACCTTTCTCATGACGTCGCTCCTCCCGGGCGATCCCGCAGTAGCGGTCCTGGGCCAGGAGGGGGTTCAGAATCCCGAGCTCCTCGAGCAGGTCCGGGAGGACCTGGGCCTCAACCAGCCGATCCATGTTCGCTATCTCAACTGGCTCGGCGACGCGATCAGCGGCGACCTGGGCCGGTCCTACATCACCAACCAAGAGGTGTCCGACACCATCAAGGACCGGGTACCGGTCACCGCCCAGTTGGCGGTCATGGCCATCGGTATCGCGGTTGCGCTCGCCATACCCATCGGCGTGATCGGCGCCTACCGCGAGGGCCGGTGGCAGGACACATCTAGCTCTGCTGCGGTACAGGTCGCACTGTCGGTGCCCAACTTCATCACCGGAATCTTCCTCATCTGGCTGTTCGCGGAGAGGCTCGGGTGGTTGCCGGCCTCGAACTGGACCCGCTTCAGCAATGGTGCCGTTGACAACCTGAAGACCGCGATCCTGCCGGCGGTGGCCCTGGCCTCGACCCAGATGGCCATCTTCTCCCGGCTGGTCAGGTCCGACATGATCGCCACCCTCAAGGAGAACTACATCCTTGCGGCTCGGGCCAAGGGACTCAGCGACCGCTACATCCTCGCCCGCCATGCCCTACGGCCCAGTTCGTTGAGCCTCATGACGATCATCGGCATCAACTTCGGAGCCCTCCTCGGGGGCACGGTGGTCATCGAGTTCCTGTTCGCCATCCCTGGTCTGGGCCTCCGCCTGATCAACGCCATCAACCAGCGCGACATCCTGGTGATCCAGGGCATCACCGTCTTCGTCGCCGTCGTCTACGTCGTTGTCAACACCGCGGTCGATCTCTTCTATTCGGTGGTCGACCCCCGAATTCGGAAGGGTTGAGCGATGTCGACCACCGAGGAAGCATCTTCCCAGCCCGAGCGCCCCCGGGATCGGCTGAACAGCCCGGCCTCGACCTCGGTGCCGATCGACGGGGCGATGCTCGACTACAAACCCAAGCGGGCTCGACCCAGCAAGATATTCCGTGAGATGCCGCTCCTGGTGAAGATCTCGGCCATCTGGCTGATCCTCGTGGTGTCCGGGGCGGTGTACGCGAAGCTCGATACCACCCTCTTCAACGGTGCCCTGCCCCTAAAGGACCCGCTTCTCCAGACCAACAACTTCGACCCGTCGACGGGCGAGTTCGGCACCGGACAGAAGCACGAAAGTCCCTCGTGGGCTCACTGGCTCGGAACCGACGCCATCGCCCGCGATACCTTCGCCCGGCTGGTGCACGGAGCGTGGGTCAGCCTGATCGTGGCGGCGGTGGCGGCCGGTTGCGGAGTGATCATCGGTGGTCTGCTCGGCTCGCTGGTCGGCTATGTCCGGGGCCGCACCGAGATCATCGTCATGTCGATGATCGACGTGATCCTGGCCTTTCCCGCTCTCATCCTGCTTCTGGCCCTTGTCTCGATCTTCAAGGTGCGAAGCCTCACCCTGATCAGCGTCGTGATCGGTGTTCTCGGAATCCCGGCCTACACCCGAGTCTCGAGGGCCAACAGCCTGGCCATCTCCAATCGCGAGTTCGTGCTGGCGGCCAAGGCCATCGGTACCAAGAGCCGCACCGTGCTGTTCCGCGAGATCATCCCCAACGTGCTGCCCACCGTGCTCTCGTACGCGATGGTGGCGGCAGCCTTCGTGGTGGTGGTCGAGGGCACCCTGTCGTTCCTGGGTCTCAGTGTCCAGTTGCCCCAGCCGACCTGGGGCAACATGATCAACCAGGCCCGTGGCGAAAGGCGCGACAACACGGCCCAGCTGTTCTGGCCCTGCCTGGTGCTGACCATGACAGTGCTGTCCCTCAACCAGGTGGGCGACTTCTTCCAACGGCGCACCTCCTCCCGCGACACCTCCCTGTAGGGGCCGCTCAGCCCGACTTCGGCGGGCGCCGGCTCACGGCGCCGTCGCTCAACCATTGGTCGGGAGCCTTGCCGGGCTGGGTAGGGTCACCATGAACCCCGAACGAGGAGCAGAGATGACGCCAGAGCAAGCGGTTGCGGCCACCAAGGATCAGATGGGGGCGCTGGGTGCCGGCTACATGCTGGACAATCCCACCCGCGAACTGGGCAAGGAGAACGGCTACCGCACGATGGAGTTCTACTTCGCCGGCCGCGGCGGCGTTCTGGGGGAGTGTGACGCCGACGTCGTGAAGTCGGCCTTCGGATGGTTCGAAGCGGGCATGTGTCGCAGCCAATGGGAAGCCGGTTGTGCGGTGGCGGGCCCCAAGAAGGCGGCCGAGCTGTACAACCAGGCCATGGCCAGCTGGGGCCGTGACCGGCTGGCCGGAGTCGAGGGGCTCGAGCGCTTTGCCGAGCTGGGGGAGAGGATGGTGGCCGACCTCGGCCCCGAAGGTCTACCCCTGTTTGCCGGGTGGCGGGCCATGCCCCGGGCCGAGGATGCCCCGGCCCACGCCTATCAGGTAGCCGCCCTGCTACGTGAGCTACGTGGGAGCTATCACATCGTGGCCGCCACGGCCCAGGGGCTGAGTGATGTCGAGACCATGATGGCCAACCCCGGACAGGGCCAGGCCCGAGCCGAGGCCTTCGGGCATCAACCTCCGTACCCGGACAGCGACGCCGATCGGGCCGCGTTCAAGGCAGCCGAGGAGACCACCGACCAGCTCATGACCAAGCCGTGGTCGGTACTGTCCGATGCCGAGCGCGACGAGATGGTCGAGCTCACCCAACGTTTGCATGACGCGGTTGGCTAGCGGCGGAGCGAACGGCCCCTAGACCTTGCCCACCAACTGGGCGTACTGGTCGAGGATGGGTAGCACGGTGTCGGCATCGGCCGGTGGCAGGCCCAATACGGCGCGGGTGACACCGGCCTCAGCCAGGCTCTCGAGTACCTCGGGCTTGGCCGGGGCTCCGAACATTCCGAAGTGGAGGCTGGCCGGGTCGCGCCCGGCCTCGGCGGCGGCCTCTTTGACCTCGGCGATCTTGGTGGCGGTCTCGTAGCGGCCGCTGATGGGCATCCAGCCGTCGCAGTAGTCGACGATGTCGCCGATGGTCTTGGGGCCGGCGGCGCCGCCGAGGATGATCGGGGGATGGGGCGACTGGGTGGGCTTGGGCCATGACCAGCTCGAGTCGAAGTTGATGTGCTGTCCGTGGAACTCGGCTTCGTCCTTGGTCCACAGCTCCTTCATGGCCAGGACACACTCGCGCATGCGGGCCCGGCGCTCGCTGTACTTCACGCCGTGGTGGCGCAGCTCCTCCTTGTTCCAGCCGTAGCCGATGCCGAACAGGAATCGGCCCCCGCTGATCATGTCGAGTGAGGCCACCTGTTTGGCCAGCCAGATGGGGTCGTGCTGGGCGACCAGGGTGATGCCGGTGCCGAGCTTGATGTTCGTCGTGGCCGCGGAGGCAGCCGCCAGAGCGACGAACTGATCGTGGGACCGCCAGTACTCCTCGGGCAGGGGAGGGGCGCCCTCGCGGCCACCCCAGGGGGTTTCGCGGCTGGTGGGGATGTGGCTGTGCTCAGGGAACCAGATCGATTCGAACCCCCGTTCCTCGGCCGCCACCGCCAGCTCGACGGGCTGAATGGCCTTGTCAGTGGGGAATATCATGACGCCGAGGTCCATCGCTACTTCTCCTGGTAATCGGTGGGTAGCGTGACGCTAGCTCAACCGGGTTGAACGAGGTGCCGTGGCGGGTCAGGGGACAATCAGGGTAAGCCCCGAGGGTGTCGCGGGGCCGGAGGTCCGATCATGAGACTCATGGGAATGCACGGAGCACTGATGGGAATCATCGTCGTTGGCCTTCTGGCCACCGGATGCGGGGCCGGCCTCGACATCGACATCGGCGGGGACACCAAGGACGGATCCGGTGATCCGGTCACCACGACGTTCGACGTGGACGATTTCGACCGGATCGAGGCCTCGCACGCCTTCACCGTCGACATCGTCGTCGGCTCGGGCGGTCCATCGGTCGAGGTCGAGTCCGACGACAACCTCGTCGAGGACCTCGAGGTCAGGGTGTCGGGCGACACCTTGGAGCTGGGCATGGAGTCGGGTTCGTACCGGCCCACGATCCTCAAGGCCGTCGTCGTGGTCGAAGATCTGCGATTCGTCGAAGCCTCGGGTGCGTCCGGCCTGGTGGTCGAGGGAGTGGCGGGGTCCCCGTTCGATGTCCGGGCCTCCGGGGCGTCGACTGTGACCGTGGACGGTGAGGCCGCCGACGTCGACGTCGAGGCGTCGGGCGCCTCCGAGGTCGACCTGGGTGACCTCGAGGCCGAAGTGGTGACCGTCGACAGCTCCGGGGCGAGCACCGTCGAGCTGTGGGCCACCCAGGAGGTGTCTGGTGACGCCAGCGGAGCCTCGTCGGTGGTGGTGTCGGGCGGGGCCTCGGTCGACGTCGATACATCGGGAGCATCCAGCGTCGAGATCGATTGATCGGCCGACTACTGTCGCCCACCATGAGCGACATCGTGACCAGTGAGCGCAATGGATCGGTCGAGATCATCACCCTCGACGATGGACGGGCCAACGCCCTTTCGGTGGCCACCAGCGTGGCCCTGAGCGAGGCACTGGCAGCCGCGACCGGCGACGCCGAGGTGGGCGCGGTGGTTCTGGTGGGTCGCGACGGGCTCTTCTCGGGCGGCTTCGACCTGAAGACCATACAGAGTGGTGATCCGAACGCTATCCGTGAGATGACCGATCGGGGTGGATCCCTTTGCCGCCAGATCTACGCAGGACCGGTGCCGGTGGTTGCCGCCTGTACCGGCCACGCCGTTGCTGCGGGTGCCCTGATGGTGTTGGCGTGTGATCTGCGTATCGGGGTCGACGGGCCGGTGAAGATCGGCCTCAACGAGGTGGCCATCGCGCTGACGTTGCCACCGTGGGCGCTGGCGCTGGCGCTCGACCGCCTCAGCCGTCGCCATCTCCAGACGTCAGTGGCGTTGGCCCAGCTCCACGACGGTCCGGGCGCCGTCGACGCCGGCTATCTCGATGCCGTCGTGCCGGCTGACGAGGTCGTCGGTCACGCCATCGAGCGGGCCGCCGAACTGGCCGAGTACACCGACCGCCAGGCCTACGCCGCCACCGTGGCCGCCATCCGGGCGCCCGCCTTGGCCGCCATGGCCGTGTGACTTCTCCGAAATTTGTGGGATAGGGGTGCTGAGATGCACCCAATCGCACGAATTTCGTGAGGGATGCCGTGCAACTTAACAGAACGAGGATTATCGGCGGTTGTGGTGGAATGACCCCCTCAAGGGTCAGCTGCCCAGCAGGATGGCCATGCCGCCCACGACGAGGATCACCATCACGGCCAGGATCGGATACTGGCTGCGTTCCACCTCTTCCCGCTCGAACAACTCGAGGGCCCGGTCGTGGGTCACCAGCACAGCCCAGATGTGACCGATGAGGATGGCGCCGGCTTGGAGGTAAGCGATGGTGTCTGTGGACAACACCGTGTGGTCGACAGTGTTGTCGACCGTTCCGAACAGGTCCCAGCCCCGGCCGAACGGATCAGACAGACGGGTAAGGAAGATCTGGCCTCTGAGTAGTAGCGATGAGAAGTAGTGGGCAACCACGTACACCAGCATGATGGGCACCAGCGAGGGCATGAACGCCTCGATCATCTCGCTGCGGTCCCGTCCGGTGATCCGGGCCACACCATGGTTGGCCAGGACCCACACGACCCCGATCAGCCCGATGAGCCACACAAGGCCCAGGGTGCCGATCAGGGTCTGTGACCAGCCGGTGCGGTTGCCCACGATGTCGAGCCAGTAGTCGGTGCGGGTGAAGCCGTCGAAGGTGGCGGAACCCAGGGTGACGAGGATGACCGCCGGCGCGGCCGCCGGCAGAGCGTCGGTGAGGCCGGTGAGGCCGGTGAGGGGCCAGCGGGCCCGCAACCGGCCCTCGCGGGCGAACAGGGGGCCCAGGCGGCCCAGGAGGCCGTACAGGACGGCGAATCCCTCGTTGTCCCGTAGCCAGTCCCTGCCGTACAGAGCAGATCCACCCAGGGCGACCACAGTGTGCAGGGTGAACCAGACGCGCAGGGCATCGGTGGACACTGGGTCGTGGTAGGCCAACTTGAGCCACACGAAGGCGAAGACCATGGTGCCGGCGATCCAGACAGGAGCCTCGGTGGGGTCGCGGCGTTCGGCCACCAACCCCAACCGCTCCCCCAGGCCGGCCAGGGTGTCAAGCGGGTTGAGGGCCCGCCACACATCGCCCAGGAAGACCGAGAGGATCGGAACACCCAGCCAGAACAAGATGTAGATAGCAGTGGGGGCGATGCTGGCGCCGATCCAGACCGCTAGGGCGGTGAGGAGCCACAGGGCGAGGCCAACGGTCCTCAGTACGCCAGCGAGGACCCCGAGGGCGCTCACCGGGCGGCCGGCGGCGGCCGCCCTCAGGTGAGGTCGGTGCCAGAAGGTGCGTAGTGCGGCGAACGAGACGAGCAGCACGGCCGCGGCCCCGTAGGTGAACAGCCAGAGGGGTAGAGGCAGGTCGGAGCGGCCCCCTGTCCCGTGGGCGTAGGCCGGGTCGGCCTCGACAACGACGAGAACGGAGGCCAGCAGCGGGACCGACCAGCGAGCTGCTCGCAACGGACCTCCAGGCTGATCTGAGGGTGTTCCGCTCGAGCCTGTGCAGCCGGTGGTGGTCAAACCCCGGGCTACCGTCAGGGCTTCGCCGATCCGTGGGTTGTTCATTGCTGGAGACACTCAGTTGAGAGTACCGGACCCATCCGGGATCGCCGGGCACGCGGGCCGCCCGACGGTCCGGAATCGGAAAGTCTGTCCGTGGGTTCGAGGACGGCCCGGCGGCCCGCTACCGTGTCCTCCCATGTCACGCAGGATCGAGGTCGAACTGACGAGCGTCCGAGAGGATGGTCGATGGACGTGGAGGGCCGCCGGGGCCAAACAGCCCAAGGGCGAGCTCGATAGTGCTCTGTTGCCGTCCGGCGCCAAGATCGGCGATGTCCTCCGCGCCGACGCCGACTTCGAGGTCGACGGAATCTTCATCACCGCGGTGATGGCCCCCAAGGAGGCCCGCAAGGAGCCCGAACGCATCGAGCTGCTCGAACGCCCCCAGGGCGACCTGGTCACCACCCAGTTCGCACCCAAGCCCAAGGGCGGACGCCGCGACGGCCGCGGTGGAGGCCGTGGCGATCGTGAGGGCCGCGATGGTGGTCGTGGGCGCGGTAGTCGTGAGGGACGCGGTCGCGAAGGTGGAGGGGGCCGAGGCCCCCGCCAGGACTCCCGACCCGATCGTCCCCGCCCCAAGAAGCTGCGCGCCGGGCGGACCCATCGCCAGGCCCTGCTGGCCGCGGCTCCCGAAGAACAGAAGTCAGTCATCGAGCAGCTGATCGCCGGTGGCCTCCCCGCCGTGCGGCAGGCCATCGAGAAGCAGAACGAGTCGGTGGCCGAGGGTCAGCCTCCCATCAACGCCGCCCCGCTTCTGGCCATGGCCGACTCCCTGGCCCCCAAGGTCCAGGCCGCCGAATGGCGCGACCGGGCCGACGCTGCGCTCAAGGACATGGCCGAGCTCGACCTGCGGGATCTCCGCTCCGTGGTCGTGGCCGCCGATGCTGGTGCCCGCGACGAAGAGGGCCGCCAGCTCGCCGACCAGCTCCGCGCCGGACTCAACGAACGGGTCGAGGCCGAGCAGAAGGCCTGGATCGCCGATCTCGAGGCGGCGCTCAAGGACGGTCGTAATGTGCGGGCCCTGCGCCTGAGCTCCCGTCCGCCCAAGGCGGGCTCTCCCCTGCCTTCGGAGCTCGCCACCAAGCTGACCGAGGCGGCCGCCGCGTCGTTCGAGGAAGAGATCACCGAAGACCGGTTCGCCACCGTGCTCGACGCCCTGGCCTACTCGCCGGTGCGCAGCGTGGTGACGCCGGCCCACTTGCCCAGCGAACCCTCGGATGACCTCAAGGAAGCCATCACCCGGCTCTCTACCCGGGTCCCCCACATCGCGGCCCTGTTCGGCATCGAACCCACCGAGGTTCGGTCGCGCGGTCGCCGAGGCCGGGGTGGCCGAGGCGGAGCCGACCGAGGCAAGGGCGGCAAAGACGCCCCCAAGGGCAAGGCTGCTCCTGTTGAGGCTCCTGCGGCTGTTGAGGCTCCTGAGGCTCCTGCGGCTCCTGAGGCTCCTGAGGCTGCTGAGGCTCCTGAGGCTGTTGAGGCTCCTGCGGTTGAGGCTGCTCCTGTTGAGGCTCCTGCGGCTGAGGCTCCTGCGGTTGAGGCTGCTCCTGTTGAGGCTCCTGCGGCTGGTGAAGCTGCTCCTGCTGAGGGTGCGGTGTCCGAGGCCGACGAGTCCTCGGGGTCCTGACCGGCTCTGCTACTGGCTGATCAGGTCGAGTAGCTCTGCCGGCTCGCCGGCCACCAGGTCGCCCGGTCGCGGGTCGGTCCGGGGGTTCCAGCCGGCCAGGACGAACCGGCAACCCGCCTGCTGGGCGCACACTCGGTCGTGGTTGGTGTCGCCCACGAAGGTGATGCTGGCCGGCCTCCAGCCCAGGTGACCCAGGAGAGGCCGGAGGTCCTTGGGGCCGTCGTACCGGTTGGCGAACCAGGCCTCGACCGGGTTCCAGCCCAACCGCGCCAGCTCCGATTCGCCTGACCGTGGGTGCTTGTTCGAACAGATGGCCCAGGGGCCGAGGCCGACCACCAGAGCCTCCACGCCAGGAAAAGGTTGGGCTTCGTGGGGGTCGTAATGATCCAGATAGTCGTCGAGGCCCAGACCCAGACGTCGGCACTCCTCGGCGATGACGTGTCCGTAGGTGATGTCCTCTTCGGGCACACCCAGGGCCAGGAACGGGTGGCGGAGGGCGGAGTCGGAGTCGAGCAGGGTGCCGTCGAGATCGAATACCAGCCGAGGTACGGTCATCGTGAGGTCACACGATGGTGTCGATGATGCCGTGATCGGCCAGGAACTCGGCCATGCCCGCCACCAGGTGCCGGTCGGTGACCCGATCGAGGTCGACCCACTCAGCTTCGCTGGCGTCGTCGCCCGCCATTGGCGGGGCATCGGGGTCGGTCAAGTGCACGGTGAAGTCCATGATCACGAAGTGGTGGTCCTCAGAGATCCGTTCTACCCAACCCACCAGCGATCCGCAGGTGGCCTCGAGCCCGGTCTCCTCGTGGAGCTCGCGGACGACAGCCTCGTACACCGATTCGCCGAACTCGACCCGGCCGCCCGGTACCGACCACTCACCGGCAGCTGGTCCCCTTCCCCGGCGGATGAGCAGAATCCGTTCGTCGTGGACAGCCAGCGCACCAACCGCAATCTCGGGGCGGGTCATACGAGCGGAGTATGGACGGTGAGCAGGCGAGCCTTGAGCCCGAACGACTCGAAGAAGTTCTTGGCAGCCCGATCACCGGGCAGGGCCAGGGCGTCGATTCCGAAGCAGCCCTCACCGCGAAACCAGGCGACGAGGTCGTTCATCATGGCCTCACCCACCCCCACCGCTCGGGCGGGCTCCTCGACGAAGAAGTCGTCGACTACCCCGAGCCGACTGCCGTCGTCGAGCTGGTCGACCCGGCCGACGCCGAAACCCACGACATAGTTGAGGATGGTGCCGGCAATCACGACGCCTTCGAGTAGGGCGGTGTCGACGCCATCAGGAACCGGTCGCAGCGACTCTCGGCGGTTCCAGAGATCCCCCCCGCGCCGTGGGCCCACTTGGGTGCGTTCCATCTGGGCCAGCTCGATCAGGCGGGAACGGTCGGCCGCAACGGCAGGGCGTGCCGCCTCCATCAAGACGACCGTGAGTCGAGCTGGCGGATCCGGTTCAGGATCGTCTTGCGGGCCCGGTTGGCCGTCTCGTGGTCGTGGACCGCTCGTAGACCTGCTGAGTCGAGGTCGGCCAGTAGGGGCACGATCTCAGCCGCAGTGTGATCGTCGTAGCCGGGAATGGGGAGACCCGAGGTTGGTGCTGGCTCGGGTGTCGGGTCGGCGGCATGCTCACCCAGCAGCCCCAGGCCGCGCAGGATGTCAGTGACCGGGCTCTCGGGATCATTGATGGCGTCGACCAGCTTCTGCTGGCCCATGTTGACCGCGAGCTTCCCAACAGCCTGCGCGTTGCGAACATGCTCGCGCCCTCGCTGTGCGAGCACCGGGATCAGCTCCGATGACCCGATCGCCAACCCCAGTGGGGCAAAGACGAACAGGTCGAGCGCCGCCTCGACGAGCTCTGACTCGTCGGTGTCGCTCATGTCAGTCGAAGAGTTCGGCCTTGGCCGGGCAGGGGTCTTCACCTTGGGGGCAACGGGGATCGCTGGCCCGACCGAACTGGTTGCGGTTCACGACCAGGAAGCAGCCCTGGCAGAGGAACTCGCCCTCCTTCTTCGGGGCCATGGACTCGCCGCTCGTGGTGGGTCGCTGCTGCTGCTGCTCTTCCTCGTCGTCGTCCTCGTCGAGGTCGTCGCCAGCGGCGATCCGATCGCGCAGGATCTGGTCGAGGTCGGCCTCGACATCGTCGGGATCCTCGTCATCGTCATCGTCGTCGTCGTCGTCGTCGCCCTTGCGAGTGGGCGCCGGACCATCTTCGTCTTCGTCCTCGTCGTCCTCTTCGTCACCCTTGAGGTCGTCGTCGAGGTCGCCCTCGAGGTCGTTGTCGTCGAGCTCGTCGTCGTCGAGGTCGTCATCGAGATCCTCCTCGTCGAGGTTCTCGTCTTCGAAGTCTTCTTCGTTGTCAGCCATCGTGGTCGATCGTCACCGGATTCATGGGAACAGTGCGTTGCGGGCGGACTATAGAAGGCGCGGCGGCACTTCGGGTGCACTGCCCGAAATTTCTCGGATGGTTGGGTCCGCCCCTGGTTGTGACTCGGTCAGAAACCCTGGCGTGCGTCCATGACTCCATCGACGTAAGCGATGGTCGTGGCGTATACACCGTGGTGCTGTACCGCGGCCAGCCCCTGGTAATAGGCGGCCACTGCTTCCCGGTCGCTGTGGGTCCGATCCAGCAGATATCGGACCCAACGGGTCGTCATCTGGATGTTGTCCCGAGCGTCCGCCGGGTCGAGGCTCGGGTCGTTGAGAAGGTCCTCGGCAATGAACGAGGCGGTGGGGGCCAGGAGCTGTCCGATACCGATGGCGCCCACATCGCTGAGGGCGTTGGGGTCCCACCCGCTCTCGACCCAGGCAATGGCCTTGACCAGATCGGCGGGGACGCCGTAAGCGTCGGCCCAGGTGTCGAAGACCGGACCCAATGCCGCCTTGTCAGGGTTGTTGGCGATGGCTGTCGGTAGCTCGCCGTTGGAGGGCAAGGTGCTGTCGGCACCAACAGCCGGCTGGGGGCTTGGACTCGCCGTGGTCGAAGTGGGGACCGCGAGAGTCTGACCGGCCTTCAACAGGTTGGGATCGGCAATGGAGTTGGCCTGAGCCAGCGTCGCGGTGGACACACCGTGGAGCCGGGCGATCGAGGCCAGGGTCTCCCCCCGGCTGACCTCATGGGCGGTTCCGGTCGGGGCTGGTGAGGGGCTCGAGTCCGGAGCCGACGCGGTTGTGCCGGTGGGTAGGGTCAGGGACTGGCCCACCTGGATGTGGTCGGGGTCGTCGAGCCCGTTGGCGGCGATCAACGAGGCCATCGAGACCCCGTGGTGCCGGGCCACGGCGGCCAGAGTCTCACCGGCGCCAACCGTGTGGCGGGCCCGAGAGGTGGGGCCGGGGATGTCGAGGGTGCCTCCTACTCGCAAGAGGTCAGGGTTGGCCAGGCCGTTCACCGACGCGAGCGTCGACATCGACACGCCGTACCGGCGGGCGATGGCGGCCAGAGTCTCGCCCCGGGCCACCTGATGTTGGTCAGCAGAGCTCGAACCGGGGATCGTCAGCGTCTGCCCTGCCTGGATGTGATTGCGGTCAGAGATGTCATTGGCCTCAGCCAGAGCGGAGACACTGACACCGTTCTGGGCCGCGATACCCGTCAGAGTCTCGCCGCTCTGAATCGTGTGCGTGCCCGTAGCCAACAGCGCGCCCACAACGAGAAGGGTGAGAGCGGCAGGTGGGGAGTAGTAGCGAAGGAACGACAAGAGTCACCTCGAGAAGAGTGGCTCCGCCCGCTCGGGAGAGATCCTAGCGCGCGAAGCGCGCGCTTGTGGACACACCCCGCGCGATTTTGATCCCGTCGTCTGGCGCAGGACCTCCAGAAGGCAACGACTCGGGCGGGGCTCTCTCCAGAACCTCCCGTGAGCGGCCGGTCCGCCGTCTTGCCTCACCGGAGGTGCTGCTCCCGGCCTCTTTCGCGGGGATTGGGGCTCTGACATCGCCTCGCGGCCCCCAATCCCCGCGTGGGGTAGTTCTTCTTGCGGCCTCGAGGGCCGCTACTCGGCCAGTCGGCGGGTCTCCGCCCGGCGTTCGGCGTCGAGGCGCTCCAGGCCGGGTTCCTCGCTGTGGTCGACGAAGCGCATGGCTTCGGCGATGGCGTGGTGGCCGGCCTGGGTGGCTATCAGGGTGTGCATCTCCTGGGCCACCTTGCGGTAGGCGGGATGGCCCTGGGGGCTACTGCGCAGCTCGAGGGTGTGGATGGCCGAGCGGGCGTTGAGGTTCATGGAGAACCGGATGCGATACGCCAGCGACACGGCGTAAGCAGCCTGGGCCGGGAAATGGTCGACCAGGAGATCGTAGAGCCGGGCCGAGCGGTCCATGGCGGCGTCGAACAGGCCTCCTACGCCGGCTTGGTCGACAGCTGCGGGGCGGGTGTAGCCGTGGTGGGGGCTCAGTTCCTGCCAGTCGATCGTGAGCATGCGGTGGCGCTGGAGATCGCGGAACGCTCCGTAGTCAGTGACGATGTCGAACCGGTAGAACGACCTCTCGAAGGCCCGCCCGGGCTTGTGGCGCCGGTTGTCGCGGTTGCCGATGTAGGTATTGATGACGGCCAACCGGTCCTCGACGCTCATGTTCTCGACCCGCCGCTCGATCTCCTGTTCGGGGAGATGGAGGTGGGGGTAGAGGATGCTGGCCACCATCTTGATCTCGGCGTCGGGGTCGTAGTCGACCAGTGCGACCGAGGGTTCGGCCTCGGTCGCCGCCCCTGCGGCGTCGCCGAAGAGCTCCTCGGCCAACTCAGCGGTGGACTCGCGGGTGTCCTCGAGGTAGTTCGACCAGGCGATGCCCCGATCTTCGAGGTCGACCCGCTTCAAGAAGCTGGGGATGACCTTCCGGAGCTCGGTGAGCATGAGATCGGCGTAGGCCTGCGATTCGGGAAGGGGGTGCGACCGCATGCGCAACAGGAGCTGTTCGTAGGCCTGGCCGGTGCCGTAGATGCCCACATTCGACAGTGACGATGCGGGCAGCATGCCCCTCACCGAGTCGAAGGCCTTGGCCTGGATGGCCTGGCGGTAGATGAAGTCGGAATCGTTCGGGTTCTTGGCGACGTTGGCCCGATAGAAGTCCTGCATACGGGGCACGAGGTCCGCATAGGCATCGAACAAACGGTCCATGTCACCGATGTACCGGGTGCCCAGGGGCGACGAGAGCATTTCGGGGTCTCGGTAGTACCGGTAGCGGCCACCGATTCGGGCGTCGTAGGCGATGTAGCGGGTCGACTGCTCGAGGTATGACATCAGACGGCCCCACTCGAGGACCTTGGTGAGCAGGTTCGAGGCCTGCTCACAGGCCAGGTGAACACCGCCGAGCTGGGCCACCGAGTCGTCGCCGTACTCGAAGAAGACCAGGTCGTAGAGCTCCTCGGCCCGACGCAGGCCGGTGGTGGCGTCGACGGTGAGATCGCCCTCCATATCGAGGTCGCCGACGAACTCGTCGAGGAAGAGCCGGCGCAGCGACTTGGGAGACCGGGAGTACCGAGCGAACAGGGCGCCCTTCACGACTTCGGGGAGATTCACGAGAGCGAAGACCGGCTGGTCGAGGTTCGTGAAGTACCGCCGGAGGATCTCGGCTTCGTGTTCCGAGTACTCCTCGGCGACGTAGACGGTCACGGCTCGACACAGTATTGGGTTCCGGGCGGTGTTCGGCGGATGCCACGGCCCTTGGGGCCGCGAACCCACCCAGGTTCAGACCACGCAGAGAAGACGGTCGGGTTCGACCCTGATCGAGATGGTGCGGGCTCTCCCCGCCGGCCGACCGTCGACCACCACAGGGCGTGGTCGGTCGAACTCGAACTGTACTGCTTCGGTGCGCCGGGTAGTGATGCCGGGATGGGGGATGTGGGCTCCGGCCCGGGCCCGAAGACGGAAGGTGGCGAGGTCCTTCAGTGGTACCGATCCCTCGAGAACGTCGAGGCGACCGTCGTTGGGATGAGAGGCGGGGGCGAACTGCCACTCGCCCAACCAGCCGGCGTTCATGACCACCGTCCACGGACCCAGCCAGGCCCGGGCGGGAACCACGAGATGGGCCACGAACACCTTGACTCCTCCGTCGAGCAGGGCCACCCCGAGATCGATGGGTAGCCGCTGGGCGGCATCGGTGGCCAGCCGGTCGCGGTCGCCCCGACCGCCGACCGTCCGACACAGGTCACCGCCGAGCAGACCGAGCTCGGGAGGGTCGGTGCGGTCCCGGCGGGCGGCGGTGATGATCTCGTTGGCCTCGGAGTCAGAGGTCACCACCACCCCGTCAGGGCCCAGCGGGCCAGCCGTGCCCCACTCCTCGCCCCGGCGGATGGTCACCGGTTCGCGGCTGGGGCGGACCCACCGTCGTCATGGTCCTCATTGTCGTCGAGTCCGGCGGAGACGACCGATGATGCGGCCACCACGTCGCGGTGGAGACGGTCGGCGGCCTGGCGGGCGGCGCGGGCGGTGGCGGGATCGGGGGCCAGCTCACCGAGCTGTTTGAGAAGGTCGACCAGCTGTTTGACAACCCTCACGAAATCACCGGCGGTGACCTCCTCGTCGTCGAGCACAGTGGCCAATCCGGCACCGGCCGCCCATCCGTGGGCCAGGGCCGCGAATCCGGCGTCGGGGGCCCGGGTGACGTCGAGACCGGCCGCCCGTTCCCGGCGTGACATGGCCTTGTGGAGCTTCTCGATGCGGGTCACCCGTCGGCGAACCTCGCCGGAAGGGAACCAGGGTGCTGGGGGCGGGGTGCTACTGCGGTGCTCGTACACGAACACGGACGCGACGGCGGCCAGGGATGGGGCGTCGAGCCCGTCGAAGAGGCCTTCTTCGATGGTTTCCGCAATCAGGAAATCGGCCTCGTGGTAGATCCGGGTGAGACGGACCCCGCGCTCGGTCAGATCCCAGTCGATGAGGTAGTGGCGTTCGCGCAGGATCGTGATGATCTCATCGAAGGCCCGGACGATGGCGTCGCGGCGCTGCTCGAGCCGGTGGTCGAGATCGGCCACGTCGCGTTCGAGTCGGCGTTGGCGGTCGAGGGCTCGGAGCCGTTGATGGAGGTCGGGGTCGTCGGCCACCGGATGGTCGATGTCGGGGACGGTGCGAGCCTGGTGGTCGGGCCCCCTTCGGGTGCGGCCCCGGAGGCGGGACCGGTGCAGGGAGTCGACGACCTCGTTCTGGAACGATCGGCGGTTGGGTGCGAATGGCCTGGGTAGCTCGATCTGACCGGCGGGCACGAGGGGCTGTTCGAGATCGTCGCTGGAGAGCGACACCAACCGTCCGCCGGCGTCGATCCCCTTGAGGCGCATGATCCGCCCCCGGTTGGCCACCGAGAGCACGGCCACCCGACCATCGCGGGGGTGGCCGTCGAGACGGACGATATCGCCGGGCTTGAGTCGGCTGACGGAGTCGATGATCTCGTCGACGGCCGGGGCCGAGGGGTGAGGCTGCATCTGGCGGGCCAGCTCGTCGAACTCCTCGATGTCGCCGAACGGGCTGCGGGCCGATTCGCGGCGCTTGTCGAGGTCGGCCTTGCGTTGGTCACGGCGGTGTTCGAGCTCGGACAGGTCCCGGTCGGACTGGAACTGGGCGAAGGACCGGCTGAGCAGGTCTCGAGCCAGGGGTTCGTCGTAGCGCAACACCAGGTTGGCTGCCATGTTGTAGCTGGGTTTGAAAGCCGACTTCAGGGCGAAATTGCGGCTGGCCGCCAGCCCGGCCACCTCACCGAAGGAGGTCCACGGTGTCCAGAGCACTATGGCGTGGCCGATGTCGTCGATGCCTCGGCGCCCGGCCCGCCCGGTCAGCTGGGTGTACTCGCCGGGGGTGAGGGTTTCGTGGGTCTCTCCGGTGAACTTGCTGAGCTTCTCGATGACGACGCTGCGGGCGGGCATGTTGATGCCCAGGGCCAAGGTCTCCGTCGCGAAGACGGCCTTGACCAGCCCCTCGGTGAAGCAGGCTTCGACCGTCTCCTTGAACGCCGGAACCATGCCGGCGTGGTGGGCGGCGACCCCGTTGTCGAGCCCGGCGATGAACCGGTCGTGGCCCAGGACCCGGAGGTCGGTGCGGTCGAGCCCGCCCAGCCGCTCGGCCACGATCTCGCGGATGCGGTCGCGCTCGCGATTGTCGGTGAGGCACAGGCCGGCGTCGAGACACGCCTTGACCGCATCGTCGCAGCCGGCGCGACTGAAGATGAAGGTGATGGCCGGCAGGAGGTCTTCGTCATCCAGGAGCTCGATGACCGGCACCCGGCGCGGTGTGTACCAGCGGCGCCGCCCCCCTCCGCCCTGACGGCGGCCTCGTCGTCCGCCTGCCCCGGACTCGCCGTCGAAGCGGTCGGCCTCACGGTTGGGTCGGCCTTCTACCAGAGTGGGAACGAGGTGGAGTTGCTCTGAGGTTCGGTCGCCCACCATGTAGAGGTTGCGGAGCTCGACCGGCCGCTCGGTTTCGACCACGACGTCGCACCGGCCTCGGGCATCGGTGATCCACTCGGCCAGCTCGCCGGCATTCGACACGGTGGCCGACAGGCACACCAAGCTGACCTCGGGAGGAGCGTGGATGATGACTTCCTCCCACACCGGGCCCCGCCAGGTGTCCTGGAGGTAGTGCACCTCGTCGAGCACCACGTATCCGAGAGTGTTGAGCGCCGAGGACGACGCGTAGATCATGTTGCGCAGCACCTCGGTGGTCATGACCACCAGGTCGGCGTTGCCGTTGATGCTGTTGTCGCCGGTGAGCAACCCGACCCGGCCCGACCCATGGACCTGGACCAGCTCTCGGTACTTCTGGTTGGACAGGGCCTTGATGGGGGTCGTGTAGAAGAGGCGAACGCCGCGGTCGAGAGCCAGCTCGACGGCATAGTCGGCCACCACTGTCTTGCCCGAGCCGGTGGGAGCCGCGACCAGGACGTTGTGGTCCCGGTCGAGGGCGTCGAAGGCCTCGTGCTGAAATCGGTCGGGCTCGAAGTCGTAGCGATCGAGGAGCCGTTGGCGAGGGGTGGCCCTACCCAAGGTATGCCGGCCCCACGGTCAGTTGGCCGGGGTGGCGGATCGACGTCGGGTCAGGAGCCGGCCCAAGATGATCGACATCTCGTAGAAGAGATACATCGGCACCGACAGCACCATCAGGCTGAAGGGGTCGCCGCTGGGCGTGATGACGGCCACCAGGACCACGATGGCCACGACCGCATAGCGGCGCCAGCTCCCGAGCTGCTCGGGGCGGATCAGTCCTGCGAGCTGGAGGAAGACGAGCAGGATCGGGAACTCGAAACCGAGCCCGAAGCCGATCATCATCTTGACCAAAAAGCTCAGGTAGTTCGACGCGGTGAAGAAGGTCTCGAACTGGCCATCACCCCCGATACCGACCAGGAAGGCCAAGGCCCGGGGCACCGTCCAGAAGGCCAGCGACGCGCCCAGAACGAACAGGACGATGCCCGAGAGCACGAAAGGCACGGCGTATCGCTTCTCATGCTGGTGGAGCCCGGGTGTGATGAACCGCCAGAGCTGCCAGAGGATGACCGGCATGGCCAGTGCGAGTCCGGAGTAGCCGGCCACGGTCAATCGGATCGAGAACTGTTCGAGCACCTCGGTCTGGAGGAACCGGCACTCCTCCACGCTGGGCTGAATGTCGCAGTATGGGCCCTTGGCGAAGTCGAGGAGCCTGGGAAACAGGAACCAGCCGACGAGTGCTCCTACGAAGACGGCCGTCGCCGTCTTGACCATCCGGTCGCGGAACTCGCCGATGTGTTCCATGAGCGACATGCGCCCGTCATCGTGCTCGGCTGGTGCAGAGGCTTCGGTCATGGGGTGCGTTCAGGAGCCCTCAGTGGCGGATGGACCCTGACCAGGGGGTTGCTCGGTTACGTCCTGGCGGCCGGCTTCGGTAGCCTCGGCGGCCGCCGCTTCGACATCGTCGCCGGCCCGCATGGTGGGCTGTTCAGCAGCCTGGTACTCGCCGGGTTTCACGATGGGCTCGTCGCCGGATCCGGGTTGGGTGGCCGGCCTGTTGGCGGCCTTGGTGCCGCCGACGGATCCCCCGGTGAGGGTCTGGCTGATCTCCTGGCGGATCTGGCGGGGGGTGTTGATCACGGATTTGAGGTCGGCGCGTACGTCGTCGGGGATATCGATTGCCGATTTCAGTTCGTCCTGGAAACCGCCGGACATCCGTCGGAGCTCGGTGGCCCATTGGCCCATCTGGCGGGCGGCCTGGGGCAGCCGCTCGGGGCCGAGAATGATGAGGGCAACCAGCAGGATGACGAGGGCCTCACCGCCTCCGATGTTGAACATGTCTCCAGCCTACCGGTAGAGATACCCCGGCTTGGGTTCAGCGTTCGGGAGTTAGCATCGCCAGGGCCTCGGCGAGGGTGTCCTCGTCGTGGAGGAGGCGATGGAAGTCGAGCAGATCGTCATGAGAGATCGGAGCCCCCACCTTCGGCTCGTGCAGCTCAGCAGGCAGGCTCCAGGTGATCAGACGCACCCCGGAAGCGATGAGCAGGTCCACCGTGCGACTCTCGGCGGGCTTCACCACCGTCCGTCCGCAGTGCAGACAGATGAACGAGTAGGTGCCCGTTGCGTCGTCGTCGCAGACCCGTACCACCACATCAGCGGTGGTCAGCTCCACATCTCCGCAAGTTGGACAGCTGGCTCTAATTGTCGCCACGTGTGTTCCTCCTCCGCCATTCCCCGGCAAGCCCTCACACCATCGGCACCACCCCCAAAACCCTTGAGGCGGCACGAGAAGTGAGGTCGAAGGGCCCACTCCCCCAGCGGGTGGCTGTGGGTCGCCCGGTCCAACCCCCTGATCCGTTGGGCCCGAGGAGTCCCGTTTGGTGTGGGAAACTGCCCGCCATGGCTGCCCGAGTCCCGCGTCGCCGCTCCGTCCCCATTGGGTTCGCCCACCGGGGAGCACGGGCCCACGCCCCCGAAAACACCCTCGAGGCCTTCGAACTGGCGCTGAGGCTGGGCGCAACCGGTCTAGAGAGTGACGCCTGGATCACCGCTGACGGCCAAATCGTCCTCGATCACGATGGCGAGGTGGGGGGCATGTTTCGAAAGCGCCCCATTTCTGAGGTTGATCGGGCCGACCTGCCGGCCCATATCCCGACCCTGAGCGAGCTCTTCGACGCCCACGGGACCGACTTCGAGCTTTCCCTCGACATCAAGGATCCGGCCGCCGGTCTCGGAGTCATCGAGGTGGCCAAGTCGTTCGATGCCGAATCAGGCCTGTGGCTGTGCCACCACGACTGGAGGGTGGTGGCCGAGTGGCGCCCCACGACCGAGGCCCATCTGGTCCACTCCACCCGCCTCAAACACATCGACGAGGGCCCCGAACGGCGGGCGGCAACCCTGGCCGAGGTGGGTATCGACGCCATCAACATGCACCACACCGACTGGAGCGGCGGGTTGGCCACCCTCTTCCACCGCTTCGAGCTCGAGGTTCTGGCCTGGGACGTCCAACACCCCCGCGCCCTCGATGAAGTCCTCGCCAAAGGTGTGGACGGGGTCTTCTGCGATCATGTGGATCGCCTCATGGAGGCGATCACGCGGAACTCTTGATCCCGCGCGGCCGGGATTTGCTACAGCAATCCCAACCGGTTAAAGGGCCAGACGCGGACGAAAGCGCGGCCGACCACGAGTTCTTCGTCGACGGGGCCGAACGATCGGCTGTCGTGGGAGTCACCGCGGTTGTCGCCCATGAGGAAGAGGTGGTCGCTGGGAATGGTGATGGGCCCGAAGTCAGTGGTGATGATGCCTTCGTCCAGGTACGGCTCGATGACGAGCTGGCCGTTCAGGAAGAGGTCGCCGTTGCGAGCCTCGACCGTGTCGCCGGCCACCCCGATGACCCGCTTGACCAGGTCTCTGACGTCGCTGGACGGTTCTGTCGAGGGCCGCTTGAACACGATGATGTCGCCGTGGTTGATGTCGTGGAGGTGGTAGCTGAGCTTGTTGACGAGGATCCGGTCGTGCTGGAGCAGGGTTGAATTCATGGAGGCGGAAGGGATGAAGAAGGCCTGGAGCAGGAAGGTCTTGATGACCAGGGCCACGATGAAGGCACCGCCCAGGACGGCCACCCATTCGAGGGCGTTGCGAAGGCCGTGGGCTTTCTGAGAGCCGTCGGCCTCGGTGACCACGTGGCGGTCGACCCGGTCGTCGTACGCGAGGATGGCGGGCTCTGGGGGTTGGGCCGCGAGGCGGGCGGGGTCGGAATCGAAGAGTTCACCCGCCCGGCTGGTTCCGGATTCGATGGGAGGCACGGTCAATGGGGCCGCAGCAGGCTCGATGGCGCTGGGCGCGGGACCAGTTGGACGTTGGCCCTCGTCCGCACCGGCGGGCTGCTCGATACCGGAGGCCAGGATGTCCCGTACCCAGGAGGCGACCTCGGGATCGTGGGGGGGTTTGCCGTCTGGCGCGTCCGGTGAGTCCATGTCGGCCCCACGGTAGCGGGTTCGAGGGGTAAGCCTGCGACGCCCCCGGCGGCGCCTCTACCGATACCGACTCAGAATGCGGTTCGCAACTGCTCGGCTACGACTGGAGACCAGACCGGTGTCGTCGTGGCCGGCCACGACACGAGCTTCGGGCCCCACTCGGACCAGCAGGCGGTCGAGCCATGCCTCGGCTGAGACCGCCAGGACGACCCGTGTGCGGCCCCCTCCAAGGTCTTCCACCCCTTCGTTCGGGTATTGGGTGGCGACCCATGCGGCGTTGGGTTCGAGCTCGAGAGTGACACGGGGGTCATCGTCGGCCGGGTGGTAGACGCCCAGCGTAGATCGGGAGGTGTCGGGTACCTCGATGGTTTCGTCGAGGACGGTGAGCTCGCGGATCCGGTCGACCCGGAACACCCTCTCCCCCGCCGCTTGGCGGCAGTGGCCCGAGAGATACCACTGGCCCTGGTCGCTGTGGACCCGCCAGGGCTCGACGACCCGGGTCGAGGACTCGTCCCGGCCGTATGAGTAGTAGTCGATCTCGACGGCCCGAGCGCCATTGACCGCTCCCTGGAGCTGCTCGAGAACTCCGGCCGGGGCATCGCCGAGTGACACCTCGATCTGGTCGAGGTCACTGACTCCCACCCCACTAGCGAGCTTGTCGAGGCCTCGGGCCAGCGGACCGTCGGGGTCGGCGCCGGGGACCTCGAGCAGGGAGGAACCGGCCGCCACCAGGGCCAGGGCCTGTTTGGCGGTGAGGCGTAGGGGGCGAGCGAAGTAGTCCGCGTAGTCGATCCAGATGCGATCGTCTTCGAAGCGCACGTCGATGAGCTGATCAGGAGTGTACGGATACAGACCAACCATGAAGATGACTTCGAAGTCGGCCAGAAGGGAATCGCGGTCGAGAGCGAACCGTTCGGCCACGGCGTCTATCGAGACCCCGGGGTTGTCGGCCACCCACGGCACAACCGCGAGGAGGCGGCGGAGGCGGTCGCCGGCGGTGAGCTGGGCCATCAATCCCTCCCCTGGCTCATGTCAACGACTCCAGCCACTCGACCATCTCGGCCCGCAGGTCGGCGGGGCCCACGACCTCGGCGTGTTCGAGGAAGGTGAGCACGAACGACCTGAAGGCGTGGCGGTTGGTGACGGGGACGTCGAGCAGGATCGAGCCGTCTTCGCGGCGCTCGACCACATGGTCGGGGCCGACGTGGTGCACGGCCCACGCCGCCTGGTCGGCGTCGACCAGGAGCTGGGCCACGGTCTCGGTTCCGTCGCCCAGCAGCCACGGCGGCCGCGCCGTGGTGCTGGGGGCCGAGACCGGTGGATCGAAACCCTCCGGCTCCCCCATCTTGACGAGGCCCTCGATGCGGTCGACCCGATAGTTGCGCTCCTCGCCCCGGACCCGGTCGTGGCCGGTGAGATACCAGCGGCCACGCCGGTAATCGAGGCGGTGAGGTTCGAGGTCGCGCTCGGTGTCGCGGTAGCGGAAGCTCAGGACCCGGCGACCGTTCACCGCGTCGAACACGGCCCCCAGGTTGGGGTCGTCGGGCAGATCGGCCATCGGTTGGACCAGGTCGGCGTCGGCAGCCCCGGGGGTGCCTCCGAGCTTCCACATCGCTTCGGCCCCCTGCACCCCCCTCAGGCGCACCGCGGTGGCGGCGAGGTGGATGGCGGCCAACTCGTCGGGCTCGAGGCCGGGGTCGGCCAGGTAGTACTCGTCGCGGTCGATGCGATATCCGTCGAGGGGTGGGTCGCTGCCGGGGACGGGCTCGACCCTCAGCGGGATGCCCATCTCCCGTAGATCGTCCTTGTCGCGCTCGAAGGTGCGATGGAAGGCGGCGCCCGCGGGCCCGTAGCCAATACGGCGGCGGATGTCGTCGGCCGACAAGGGCCGCTCGGTATCGAGGAGAGCCGCGGTCAGGTTCAGGAGCCGTTCCAGCTTCGCCATTGCTACAGCGAGGCGATCAGCCGCTCGACCCGCTCGTCCTCGAACGCCAGCGGGTCTTTGCACAGCACGGTTCGTTGGGCCTGATCGTTCAGCTTCAGGTGGACCCAATCGACGGTGTAGTCACGTTTGCGTTCCTTGGCCCGCCGGATGAAGTCTCCCCTCAGCTTGGCCCGCGTGGTCTGGGGCGGGTGCTCGACTGCGGTGGTGACCTCGTCATCGGTGCAGGTGCGCTCGACCAGGCCGCGGGCCTGCATCCGATAGAAGAGGCCACGGTCGCGGTTGACGTCGTGGTACTGGAGGTCCATGAGGGCGACGCGGGGGTCGTTGAGGGCCAGATCGTGGCGCTCGCGGAAGGCCTCGATGAGCTTGTACTTGATGACCCAGTCGCACTCACGGTCGAGGGCGAGGGGATCGTTCTCGATTCCGGTGAGGCAGTGTTCCCACATGCGCAGGGCCTTGGTCTCCTCTTCGGGCAGGCCCCGGCTCTGCTCGTAGCGGAGGGCCCGTTCGAGGTACTCCGACTGGATCTCGAGCGCCGATGCCTCGCGCCCGTTGGCCAGACGCACCCGGCGGGTGCAGGTCATGTCGTGGCTGATCTCACGGATGGCCCGAATGGGATTCTCGAGCGTCATGTCGCGCAGGACCACCGACGGGTCTTCGAGCATGCGCAGCATGATGGCGCACACCCCCACTTTCAGATAGTTGGCGTACTCGCTCATGTTGGAGTCGCCCACGATGACATGCAGACGCCGGAAGCGCTCGGCATCAGCGTGGGGCTCGTCGCGGGTGTTGATGATGGGCCGTGATCGGGTGGTGGCGCTGCTGACGCCCTCCCATATGTGCTCGGCCCGCTGGCTGACGCAGTACATGGCACCCCGGGCCGTCTGGAGAACCTTGCCGGCTCCGGCGTAGATCTGGCGGCTGACCAGGAACGGGATGAGCACGTCGGCGTAGTGGGCGAACTCGTCGTCTCGGGTGGTCATGTAGTTCTCGTGGCAGCCGTAGCTGTTGCCCGCCGAGTCGGTGTTGTTCTTGAACAAGTAGATGACGCCGCGGATGCCCTCTTCCTGAAGTCGTTCCTCAGCCGAAGCCAATAGGCCCTCGAGGATCCGTTCGCCGGCCTTGTCGTGGACCACCAGCTCATGAATGGAGTCGCACTCGGGGGTGGCGTACTCCGGGTGGGATCCGACGTCGAGGTACAGGCGGGCCCCGTTGGCCAGGAATACATTGCTGCTCCGGCCCCAGGACACGACCCGGCGGAAGAGGTAGCGGGCGACCTCGTCGGGGCTGAGCCGGCGCTGGCCGCGCAGGGTGCAGGTGATGCCGTACTCGTTCTCGAGACCGAAGATGCGGCGCTCCACGGAGTCAGCCGGACAGAATCGACGCGACTTCGTCGTCGTCCAGCCGGCGGAAGCGTCGGCGCTCGTCGGAGTTCCGCTCGAGAACGGCGACTTCGAAGTCGTTGGCCTCGAGCTCTCGCTCGCCGGCCAGGGCACCGGCCGCGGCCTTGACCGCACCGGCGAGATCGATATCGGCCGACCAGGCCGCCTCCAGCCGTTCGGCGATGGCTTCGGCCTCGCCGCCCAACACCGAGAAGCGGTTCTCGTCGCTGACCGACCCGTCGTAGAGAATGTGGAACAGCTGGTCACCCGAGGGGTCGTCGGCGACCTCGGCCACGAGGATCTCGACCTCCAGCGGCTTCATCTCGTGGGTGAAGGTTTGGCCCAGCATCTGGGCGTAGGCGTTGGCCAGGGTGCGAGCATCGACGTCTTCGCGGCTGTACGAGTAGCCCTTGAGGTCGGCGTGGCGCACGCCGGCGATACGGAGCTGGTCGAACTCGTTGTACTTGCCCACCCCACCGAAGGCGATGCGGTCGTAGATCTCCGACACCTTGCGCAGGTTGCTCGACGGGTTCTCGGCGCAGATCACGATGCCGTCGGTGGATTCGATGGCGGTGAGGCTGCGACCCCGGGCGATGCCCTTCCGGGCGTAGTCGGCCCGATCCTTCATGACCTGCTCGGGAGCGACGTAATACGGGGTGCTCATCAGATTTCACCCCCTGGTCGATCGGGACGCCGTTCGAGCATGCGCTCGATCAGGCCGTCGAACCGCTCGCTGATCTCGGTCTCGGCGAGCTCTACGAAGCCGTCGGTGGTGATGCTGGCCACGGTCGGGAAGATACGTCGGATGGGGTCGGGGCCACCGGTGGCCGAGTCCTCGTCGGCGGCCTGCCACAGCGACTCGACGGCCAGGTCGATGGCGTCGTCGCGGGTCATGGCGTCGGCGAAACCCAGTTTGATGACCGTTCCGGCGTGGAGGCTGCCCGAACCGCTGGTGGCGTAGTCGGTTTCCTCGTAGCGGCCGCCGGTGATGTCGTACTGGAAGAGGCGGCCCACCTCGCGCCGCCGGTCGAAGCCGGCGAACAGGGGTACGACGGCCAGGCCCTGCATGGCGGCCGGCAGGTTTCCCCGCACCATCTGGCCGAGCTGGTTGGCCTTGCCCTCGAGGCTGAGGGAGTCGCCCTCGACCTTTTCGTAGTGCTCGAGCTGGAGCTGGAACAGCTTGACCATCTCGATGGCCGGGCCGGCTGCGCCGGCGATGGCGACCCCGGAGTGGTTGTCGGCCTCGAACACCTTCTTGATGCCGTGATGGCTGATCAGGTTTCCCGCGGTGGCCCGTCGGTCACCGGCCATGATCACCCCGTCGGCGTAGCGCACGGCGACCACCGTGGTGCCGTGGGTTATCGCGAGGCGGGCATCGACGGGCGACTCCGGAGCGAGAGGCATCAGCCCGTACTGGCGGGCCAGCCCGGCGAAGTTGGGACCCGGATCGTCGGATGGGTGATACGTCGGCAACGTCACGAGGTCGAGACTATCGCCGTTCCTCGGCCCCTAGAAGCTACTGTCCGCCCTTTTGGATATAGCTCTTCACGAAGTCCTCGGCATTGGTCTCGAGTACCTCGTCGATCTCGTCGAGGAGATCGTCGAGTTCGGCCTTGAGCGCCTCGCCCGATTCCGACGTGGCCGGCGTTACCTCGGTGACCTCGGTCTCGCGCTCGGTTGCCGGCTTCTTCTTCTGTTCGCGTTCTGCCATCTTCGTCATCGCCTCCTGCCGGTGCGAGAACCCACCCACCGGCGTACGTCTGGGAACCAGCCTGCCACGAACCGCGGCCGACGCGGTGCCCCCAGGTTCAGGATCCGAGCTTGTCGAGCAACTCCTGGCTCGACTGGGCCTCGTCGAACAGGTCACCCACGTGGGCTCTGGTGCCGCGGGTGGGTTCCATCATGGGAACCCTCCTCAGCGGGTCGGTTCCGACATCGAAGACGATGGAATCCCAGTTGGCGGCCACGATGTCGGACGCGAACTCGCTGAGGGCCCGGCCCCGGAAGTAGGCCCGGGTGTCGGGCGGAGGGGCGGTCATGGCGGCCTGAGCTTGGTCGGGGTCGGACAGCCGCTCGACACCCAGGCGTTCGAACAGGGACTTCTGGGGGCGGATGTCGTGGTACTGGAGGTCCATGGCCGCCAGCCGGGGATCGTCCCAGGCCAGGTTGTGGCGTTCGCGGTAGCCATTGATCACCCGGTACTTGGCCACCCAGTCGAGCTGGTCGGCCAAGCTCATGGGGTCGGATTCGAGAGCGGTGAGCACCTGTTCCCAGCGGCGCAGGACTTCGGCCCCCGACTCCTCACCCACCGACTGGAGGCCGGTGTCATCGGCGTACTTGCGGGCGTTGGCGAACAGGTCCCACTGGATCTCGAGGGCGGTGACGGTGGTGCCGTCGGCCAGCGCCAGAGGCGCCCTGAGGGTGAGATCGCGCGATACGCGCTGGAGGGCCCGCACCGGGTCAGCGAAGGTGAACTGCCTCAGAGGCGCGTCGTCCTCGACCATGGCCAGCACGATGCCCGTGGTGCCCACCTTCAGGAAGGTCGAGACCTCGCTGAGGTTTGCGTCGCCCACGATCACGTGGAGGCGGCGGTACTTCTGGGGGTCGCAGTGAGGCTCGTCGCGGGTGTTGATGATGGGGCGTTTGAGGGTGGTCTCGAGCCCGACCTCTTCCTCGAAGAAATCGGCCCGCTGGGTGAGCTGGTATGGCACCTCCGATGAGCTCATGCCCGGCATCTCGGTACCCACCTTCCCAGCTCCGGTGTAGATCTGGCGGCTGATGAAGTGGGTGGTGGCGTGGTTCACGATGCGCCCGAACGGGACGCTGCGGGCCACCAGGTAGTTCTCGTGGCAGCCGTAACTGTTGCCCTTGCGGTCGCTGTTGTTCTTGTAGACGATCAGCTCCTGGCCCGGAGGCAAGCGATCGCGGGCGGCGTCCATCGACTCGATGAGGATGAGCTCGGCCGCCCGGTCCCAGGTCACGATCGACATGGCGTCGGTGACCTCGGGGGTCGAGAGCTCGGGATGGGCATGATCGACGTAGTAGCGGGCTCCGTTGGTGAGCACCGCGTTGACCAGATGGGTCTCGACCTCGGGGGCCAGGGCGTCGGCGCTGTAGAGATCGCGGGCATCGATGTGGGGTGACTCGTCTTCGAAGTCCCAGCCCACCGACATGGTGTGGTCGCCAACATCGAGGCCGCGCGACTGGACGTAGGCGTTGATCAGCAGCGACGAGGCGCTGATGGGGTTGGAGTCCTCGACACCGGCGTGAATGATGCCGAACTCGGTTTCGACACCACAGATCTTGGGAACAGCCACGCGGCGACTCTAGAGGTTTCCGAGACCTAGAGATACTGGCCGGTGGCAACTCGCTCGATGGCGCGTCCACCGGTGGGGTCGTCGTCGTCCTTATTGATGAGGGTGCGCACATACACGATGCGCTCACCCTTCTTGCCCGAGATCTTCGCCCAATCGTCCGGGTTGGTCGTGTTGGGCAGGTCCTCGTGCTCCTTGTACTCCTGATGGATGGAGCGCAGGAGGTCCTCGACCCGGATGCCCCGGGGGCCTTCGTCGAGCTCGCGCTTGATGGCGAGCTTCTTGGAGCGGCGGACGATGTTCTCGATCATGGCGCCGGACGAGAAGTCCTTGAAGTACATGATCTCCTTGTCACCGTTCTGGTAGGTGACCTCGAGGAAACGGTTGTCGTCGGAGGTGCGGTACATCTCCTCGACGGCGTCCTCGATCATGAGCTGGATGGCCTTGTTGGGGTCTCCCCCGCCCAGCGTCTCGACCTCAGCAGGATCGAGGGGCAGCTCACTGGTGAGGTAACGGCCGAAGATCGAGGACGCAGCCTCCTCGTCGGGGCGCTCGATCTTGATCTTCACGTCGAGGCGGCCGGGTCGGAGGATGGCGGGGTCGATGAGGTCCTCGCGGTTGGAGGCACCGATCACGATGACGTTCCGGAGAGTCTCGACGCCATCGATCTCGGCCAGCAGCTGGGGCACGATGGTGGACTCGATATCGGAGCTGATGCCGCTACCGCGGGTGCGGAACAACGACTCCATCTCGTCGAAGAAGACGATGACCGGCCAGCCCTGCTCGGACTTCTCGCGGGCCCGCTGGAACACCAGACGGATCTGGCGTTCGGTCTCGCCGACGTACTTGTTGAGCAGCTCGGGGCCCTTGATGTTCAGGAAGAAGCTGCGGGCCTCCTGGTCGCCGGAGACATCGGCCACCTTCTTGGCCAGCGAGTTGGCCACCGCCTTGGCGATGAGCGTCTTGCCGCAACCGGGAGGGCCATAGAGCAGGATGCCCTTGGGGGCCGGCAGGTCGTATTCGGCGAACAGGTCCTGATGCAGGAAAGGCAGTTCTACCGCGTCGGTGATCTGCTCGATCTGGCTGTCGAGGCCGCCCACGTCCTGGTACGAGACGTCGGGCACCTCTTCGAGCACGAGCTCCTCGACCTCAGGCCGGGGCAGCTTCTCGAGCAAGAGGCTGGAGCGGGTGTCCATGAGCATGGTGTCGCCGGCCCGGAGCTTCTCGCCGACCAGGGTTTCGGCCAGATCGACCACGCGCTCCTCGTCGGCCCGACCCACGATGAGGGCCCGAGTGCCGTCTTCGAGCATCTCCTTGAGGGTGACGACCTCGCCGAGACGTTCGCCCTTCCGGGACATGACCACGTTCAGCGACTCGTTGAGGACGACCTCGTCGCCCCGGTCGAGGTCGTTGTCCTCGAGCTCGGGGTGGATCGCCACTCGCATCTTGCGGCCGCTCGAGTGAATGTCGACCGTGCCGTCGTCGTTGGTGGCCAGGAACGTGCCGTAGGCCAGTGGTGGCTGGGTGAGCTTGTCGACCTCGTCCCGCAGGGCCGCGATGTGTTCGCGGGCCTCGCGCAGTGTGTAGGTGAGCTTCTCGTTCTGCGAGACGGCACGGGCCAGCTGACCCTTGGTCTCCAGCAGTCGTTCCTCGAGGGTGCGGACCCGCTTGGGGGCGTCCTGAAGACGGCCGCGTAGTCCGGCAACCTCGGACTCCAGGTCTGCCGCCTGCTCCCGGAGGTCAACCAGCTCGGCACGCTCTCGGGCACTCAGATCTCGGGTGTCCTCGTTGATGGTGACCACCTCCCTGATCGCTCGCCGCGGACCTTACAACCAAGATCGGCCGCCGCGGTGCCGACACAAGCGAAAGGGGATATTGGTGGCTCGGATCAGCGGCACTCCGTGGGACCAACCGGGTCTGGGCGGTCCTCGGCCAGGAAGCCCTCGATCTCTGAACTGGTGAGGGCAAACGCGACCTGGCTCTCGTCGGGCGAGATGGCGAACACGATCCCCACCACCCGACCCAGGGAGTCGACAACGGGTGCTCCGCTGTCGCCCGATTCGAGGTCGGCGGCCAAAAAGAACACCTTCCGCCGCACGTCCCCCTCGCCATAGATGTCGAGTCCGGTCCCGGTGACCCGGTCGGTGATCTGGAAAGGAGCGACCCGCAGGTCCCGACCAGCCGGATGCCCGAATACAGCGCCGATCGCGCCCACCCCGGCTGTCGCCGTGGCGAGGCCCGGACCGACAGGTTCGGGCAGGGTGAGCAGGGCCAGGTCGCGTTGGGGGTCGAAGCCGATCACGGTTGCGGGCCACTCGTCGTTCCCCAGGTGGACCGTGGTCCTGGTCTGACCGGCCACCACGTGCGCGTTGGTGAGCACGTGCCCCGACTCGGTGACGAAACCGGTGCCCTCGGTTGGTCGGCTGCACGCCACGCCGGTGATGCGCACCACCTGTTCGGCCACCAAGCCCTGGATGTCCTCGGCGACGAGAGAATCAGGGGGTGGCAGCCCTCGCTGGGGTGGTCGCGAGCCGGCGTCGAAGACCGATGGGAACCGGTCGATCAGGGTGGTCGGCCCCGACACCACACCCAGAGGCGCCAGGGTCACCCGATCGACGCCGGTCAGAACCAGCGAGTTGTCGGCCTGGTCCCCCACCCACCCATCGAGAGCTCGTAGGACCGGGTACCAGAGCCACACTCCGGCGAACAGCAACAGGACCGCGGCCACCCCTCCCGCCCACGAATCGAGCCGCTGGATGCTCTCGGAGGGCGGGTCGTCGAAGGCGTCGCGCTCGAACCACCGTGACCGCGGTCGGCCCACGAGGAACCCGATGCCACCCCCAGCTCCAACCGTCAACACCAGGAGAGCCACCAGGCCGGCGTCGGACAGAGTCCGGAACCTCTCGAGCCGGGGCAACAACAGGCCCCAGGCCACCAGTCCGGCCAACGGGGCCGCGAAGAATGGCAGGGAACGCCCCCGCCGGCCCACCAGTCCGGCCCGGCCGGCGGCCGTGGTCAAACCAAGGATCAGAACAACCAGGACCGCATCGAGGACCATCGGCGGGCCGTTGTCCCTCGCTCAGTCGCCCAGGAGCCGGGCGTGGGTGAGAAACGCGGTATGGGCCACCATGCGATGGTCGGGGCGGACAGCTTGGCCCTCGATGTGCCACGACCGGTTCAGCACCTCGATTGTCTCGGCCATCGTGAAGCCCTGCTCGTCGAGGGCGTGACGTAGCTGGGTGGCCTGCGTAATCGACGGCGTGTACGCCACCAGAATGGCGCCCGTACGCAGCGCCTTCGCCGCGTGGGGAACGACCTGCCAGGGCTCGGGGAGGTCGAGGACCACCCGGTCGAGCCCGGTCTCGTCGATGCCCTCGTAGCAGTCGCGCAGCTCGACCCGGTAGCGGTCCAGGACCTCAGGCCCCAGCATCGACTCAACGTTCTCGCGGGCGCGCTGGGCGAAGTCCTCGCGCAGCTCGTAGCCCACGATGTCGGCCCCGGCCCGAAGCAGGGTCATCGACAGGGCTCCGGACCCCACGCCCGACTCCAGCACGCGGGCGCCGGGGAAGATGTCGGCCAGCATGAGGATCGGCCCCAGATCCTTGGGGTAGATGACCTGGGCACCGCGGGGCATCTTCAGGATGAAGTCAGTGAGGGTCGGCCGGAAGGCCAGGTACTTCGAACCCTTGGTGGTGGCCACTGTGGTGGCCTCCTCGGCACCGAGGATGTTGTCGTGAGGTACGAAGCCGCTGTGTGAATGGAACTCTCCCCCCGGTTCCAGGGTGATCAGGTAGCGCCGCTCCTTACGGTCGATGAGCAGCACCCGCTCCCCCGGTTCGAACGGCCGGCTCATTGTTGCCTGCTCGCCTTCTGGCGGGCCCTGGGGGGCCCTTCCGTGCGGCTCATTGTTCCCTGCTCGCCTTCTGGCGGGCCCTGGGGGGCCCTTCCGTGCGGCTCATTGTTCCCTGCTCGCCTGGGGTGGAACCGGTGGCTCGTTCTACGAGCCGGCAGAAGGCGCACACCTCGTTGGTGGTGGGCGCCCCGCAGGTCTCGCAGGGCTGTAGCACATAGTCCTCGCCCTCGTCTCCCGCGAACTTCTCGACGGCCCGAGCCAGGAACCCGTGGTAGAAGTCGTGCTTCGAGCCCGGTGATCCGAGCTCGACCTCGTTGAGGGCTTCCTTGTAGGCGATGTGCTTGTTGCCCTTGGCCATCGGGCACTCGTCGACGATGTAGTCGATGCCACGCAGAACGCAGTAGGCCGCCATCTCCCGTTCGGTGAGGCGCACGAGGGGCTTGACCTTCTTGGGAAACCCCTTGCGGGCTGCCAGCACCGGTAGCTGACGGCCGAGGTAGTCGGTCTGCCACCGCAGGGTGTTGCCGAACAGCACGGCGGCTTCGTCGTCCAGGTTGTGGCCAGTGACGATCACGTCATAGCTGCCGTCGAGGGCAGCCTTGTCGAACAGGTGGCGTTTGCTGAGTCCACACGCGGAACACGGCACCCGCTTCGCTGCTTTGGAGCCGGTGGGGATGTCGAAGCCATGCTCGGCCACCAGATCGACTTCGACGAGCCTGACGCCCCGCGCGGTGGCGAAGGTCCGGGCGAAATCACCCGACGTATTCGAGTACTCGCCAATACCGAGCCCGATGTAGAGGCCATCGGCTTCGTACCCCAGCTCGAGCAGGATGTCCCACACCGCCAGGGAGTCCTTGCCCCCCGACACCGCCACCAGAACCCGGTCGTCGGGGTCGAGCATGTCGTGGTCCTTGACGGCCTTGGCCACCTGATCGCGGCACAGGCGCAGGAAGTGCTCGACACAGAAGTTGGCATTGTGGCGGCGGATGTCGATGACGGCCGGCTCCCGGCAGACCCGGCACTTCACTGTGCTCCCCCGCTTATCACCGGACGGATCTCGACGACGTCGTCCGCCGCCAGGGAAGTGTCGCCGGGCACGAGGGTGCCGTTGCGTATCACCAGGACCGATTCACGGTTGAGGTCGAGCTTCTCGAGCAGGGAGATCACGGCCATGGGGCCGTCGAACTCGATCTCGCGGTTGGGGTTGCGGAGTCTCACCAGCACTGGTCAATGATGCCGCGCGCCAGCTCCGAAACCGCGGCTCGACCGGTCAGCCGGCTTTGCTGGCCCGTCGCTGGTTCCGACGGATGGCCCGCTCGGCCCGTCGCAGAGCCTTGCGTTCAACCTTCTGCTTTCGCTTGTGGGCCCTCTGGGCCGCCTTGCGTTGGGTCTTGGCGGCCGCCCGGCGGGCCTGCTCGGCCTCCTTCTCGGCCTGCTTGGCTGCCTTGCGCTGAACGCGCCGCGGTGGGGTGGCGGCTTTGACGGCCTTCTTCTGCCGCTTGCGCTCGCGACGTTTGAGGGGGCGATCGGGGACGTCCAGCAGGGCCCGGTCGTCGCTGGCGTCAGGGGCGTTGCCGAACTCGAACAACTCTCCCGACACCGACAGGACGCGTCCCGGCTTCAGCCTCGAGGAGTAGAGCACCTCATCACGGGGCCTGGAAATGCGACTGGCGAACCGAAAGACCCACAACACCGAGCTGGCCGCGACGAGCAGATTGCTGTCGCGGTCGAGGCCCTTGCGGAATCCCTGGCGGATGAGGCGGCCGACCGGACCGTCGTCGGCCATCAGATGCGACGAATCTCGACGACCGTGGTGCGCTTCAGGCCCCGCCGGCGGCCGAGCACGAACGCCGCCACGAACAGCAAGATCAGGAGGAGGGCGCCAACGGTCACCGCGGTGTCGCGGGCCTTGTCGACGCCGGTGTCGGTCTCTTCTTTGAGCTCGGTGAACTTGGCGAGCAGGTCGTCGGGAGAGATCTTGTCGGCCATGGTCAGTCCTTGCGGGTGATGCCGTAGGCCGCCGCGCCCATGACGGCGATCAGCCCAACGGCAACGATGAAGTAGGGGAAGGTCGATTGCCAGCTGCTGCGGGCGAACCAGCCGATTTCGAACTGGAGCAGGCGTAGGAGGCCGACGGCCATGAAGACCATGCCGAAGCCGATCAGGATTGAACCGCCCAGCCCGAATCCGAGGTAGCGGCCGAGACCCTTGATGGGTTCGACCGTCTCCTGTTTGGCGTAGTCGATGACCATCTGGGCCACCTCTTGGCCCATCTGCGGTAACCCTTGTGAGTCATTCTCGGCCACTCGCCCTCCTTGCGTCGATCCGGAGTCTAGAGCGAGAACACCCCCGTGCCGTCAAGCATCTCCGGGGAGATCGGGTGAATCATCTTCGCGGGCCGGCATATCGGCCAAACGACTGAGCAGGATCTGGTCGGCATCCTCGAGTAGCTGCCCCAAGAGCTCGAGCCGAGCCGCCAACCCGGGAGCCACCAGGAGACGTTGCCGGTCGAACTGTCCGAGTGGGGCCGAGACAGCCAGTTGCCAGCCCCCGGTGGCGGGGTCGTCGGCCAACTCGAGGGTCGACGGCGCCCCGGATAGGCCCATCTCGGTGGCGAAGGCGAGGAGTCGGCGGAGCTGGGCGCAGCGAGCCTCATAGCAGATGGCCACCCCGTGGGGCGGGGTGAGGTCGACATCGGGCCACGGTTCGACCTCGGCGAGGGGGTAGGGATCGTCGGCCAGCCAGTGGTCGATCCGGATCCGCTCGGTGCCGACCGCGGCCAGGATCCAGCGGCCGTCGTCGAGCTCCTGGGCTTCGGTGATCCGAGCGGCCGTACCCACATCGGTTCGCATATCGCCGCCCCCGACCTCACTCCCCCGCTCGATGAGGGTCACCCCGAACTCTCGGTCACCGGCGAGACAGTCGGCCATCAGTTGCCGGTAGCGGGGCTCGAACACATGGAGCGGCATCACCATGGTCGGAAACAGAACGGCTCCGAGGGGAAACATCGGCAGTGGCACAGGTCATACCGTAGGCGGCCGTGGGGTCGGCCGAGACACCCGGTGAGCGAGGCTCGATCAGCCGACGGCCAGCGGGGCGAGCTGGTCGAGCGACGGGCCCTCGGGATAGGTCAGGAGGGTTTCGCCCAACGGGGTCTGGAGGGCAACCAGTTCGGTGGGGACGCCCTCGGCGTCGTTGGCCACATACGCGAACGTCACCACCTGGCCGGGCGTGGTGTCGACGAAACCGGCGAGAGCGGTGACATCGTTGAGTCGACCCGTCTTGGCAATCAGCTGACCTTTGGCCGGACTCTCGGCGAACCGGTTGCGCAGGGTGCCGGTCTCTCCTGCTACGGCGAGGGCATTGCTCAAGTCGCCGTTGCGCCCCGACCGGTCGAGCAGGTCGATCAGCAGGTCGCAGGTGACCCGGTTGCCGCTGTCGAGCCCGGACCCGTCGACCACCACCATGCCGGTGGTGGGAGCGCCCAGTTCCTTCAGCTTCCTCGCGACTGTGGCCGCTCCTTCAGCGGTGCTCCCCACCCCGGCGTCAGCGTGGCCCAGCTCCTTCAGGAGTAGTTCGGCCGAGGTGTTGTCGGAGCTGGCCACCATCTGCTCGACGATCCGGCGTACCGGCAGCGACTCGAACTCCACCAGGACGCGGGCATCGGCGGGGGCCTCGCCGGACTCGGGGCCGCTGGCGACGCTCACGCCGCGGGCCAGGAGATCGTCGGTGAGGCGCCGGGCCATGTAGGTGCCCGGGCTGGTGGAGGGTACGTGCTGACTGACCGACACGAACTCCTCGGGGAAGCTGGCGATGTTGTCGTTGAGCGACAGGGCGCTGAGCGGTCCGGTCTGGTTCTGGGTGATGAAACGCTCGGGCCAGGACTCGACGTACCGCACCGAGTCGTAGCGGGACTCGTCGGCGATGATCCGCCCCCGAATCTGGGTGATGCCACTGGCCACCACCGCGTCGACGAAGGCCTCCCAGTCACTGTGGATCTGGGGCTGTTCCTCGTACTGGGCAACCCAGCTGTCGTTGGACAGGATCGGGTCGCCGCCCCCGATCAGGAAGACGTCACCCTCGATCACGCCGCCCACTGGTTCGGTCGTTGAGGCCAGGACCGTGGAGAATCGGGCGTCGGGGGCGTAGGCCTCGAATAGGGCGGCCCCCACCAGGATCTTCTGGGTGGAGGCGGGGATCAGGGGCAAGGCGGCGTTGTGCTCATAGATGACCCGACCCCCCGAGGAGGCGACCAGGCATGTGTCGGTGGGTGATTGGGAGACGATCGAGTCGAGATCGGGGGTGAGCAGGCGGATGGCTTCAGGGGCTGCGATGGTGGCGGGAATCCGGCGGGCCGACAGCATCGGGGTGGTCACCGACCGGAGGGCCTGAGGTTCGGGAAGGGTGTCGTCGCGCTGGGCCAGGACCAGGTTTGCTCCGGACACGACCATCACCATGGCCAGAACGGCGAGGGGCAACCAGCGACGCATCGGCGAGAGACTAGCGGCTGGGTCGCATCGGTCCAGATCCTGGGTGCGGAGATGGGCCTCGACAGCGCACGAGGATCAGGGCTCGAGGGTGGCGGCGAACAGGCTGCGGGTGTGCTCGAGTAGGCGGTGGAGGGAGTCGTCGCTCAATGGGTCACGGTCGAGAAGACCGTCGAGGAAGGCGGCGTCGGAGAAGTAGCTGAGCAGGGCGCCGTAGCCGGTGAGCATGAGTTGCTCGGCGTCCTGGCGCCGGAATCGACCGGCCGTCATCTCTCGCTCGAACCAGTCGAGGGCCCGCTCGAAATGGGGGCGGATCGTCGCTCCCAGGTCGAATCCGAGATGGCTGTTGGTGTCGATGGCCTCTCGGCGCATGATGCGAACGAAGTCGGAGTTGTGGCGGAAGAACTGGAAGCTGACGTCGAGGACGAGCTCGACCTGTTCCCAACCGTTCATGATCTCGCCGCTGGCGGCCCGCTCGACCTGGGCGATCCAATCGGAGAGGGCTACTTCGAAGACCTCGCCATAGATGGCGTCCTTGGAGGGGAAGTGGTGCAGAAGGCTGGGTCGACGGATACCGACCCCGGCGGCGATGTCGTTCAGTGACGTGCCTTCGAACCCGGAATCAGCGAAACAGCCACGGGCAGCGCGGATGATCAGCTCGCGGGTGGAGGGGTTGTCGTCGCCGAGCGCCCCCGCCTCGGCTCCATCCGTGTTCGGCACGGGTGGAGCCTAACTTTGATCAGCAACGGGGACGGTATCGTCCTCGACCATGCAGATCCTTGCGGCCCTGTTCATGGACGGCACGGGCGACCTGGACGG